>CAIORQ010000056.1 GCA_903860745.1 uncultured Actinomycetes bacterium
ATTTTCGTGAATGCCGGGATTGACGGCGAGAATCTTGTCGCAACTGAACTCGACGTGGCGCACTTCCGACGTGTCCTCGACGTCAACGTGATCGGAGCGTTCCTTGTGGCACGCGCCGGCCTTCGTTATCTTTCACGGCCTGGAGCAATCGTATTTAACGCGTCGATGAACGCCATCCGTCCGGAGAAGTATTTTCTTGATTACAACGCGAGCAAAGCAGCAGTCGTGAGCATGGCAAAGTCGTTCGCGCTCGAACTGAGCAGCAGCGAGATATCGGTTACTGCTTTGTGCCCTGGTTATTTCCCGACGCGGATGACCGCTCCTTTCCTGACCGACGAAGTCATAAGGAAAGAACTACTGAGCCACGTCCCAGCCGGTAGGTTTGGCAACCTATCGGAGATTGCGGCAATCGTTGACTTTCTTCTCAGCCGCGATGCGGCCTATATGACTGGAAGCGTCGTCTCTGTTGATGGCGGAACGAGCATATGACCGGCTCGACATCGACATCGACGCGGATAGGTACTCGGTTGCGTTCGGCCATTCCGCCGCAGCACCGAGTTAGTTCCGCGCCGACGGGATGCGAAGGAAGGCGAGCGCGGTGACGAGCGATTTCAGGCTTGGCGTATTGGGCGTCACCGAGATCGACGTCGATCTCGACACCGATTGCAAGAGAATGGTCGGCCCCACGGCATTACTCGTACCAGAGGTGCTCGCTGGAGATCGAAGGAGACAGTCATGACAGTCATAGTTGGGGGGGAGTCGCTGACGCGTGAGCAGTTGCTACGCATCGCGCGCGGGGGCGAACGGGTGGTGATCGACGATGCGGTGGTTGAGCGACTTCGTCGCCAACGCGCTGCCGTGGAGGAGTTGGTCCAGAGCGGGGTTCCGGTCTACGGGGTGTCGACGGGATTCGGATCCCTGGCCACGGCATTCGTCGAACCCGATCAGCGTCGCGAGCTTCAACGCGCGCTCGTTCGTTCCCACGCCGCCGGGGTGGGTCCCGAGGTCGAGGTCGAGGTGGTGCGTGCCATGATGGTGTCACGTTTGACCACGCTGTGCTCGGGGGTCACCGGGGTGCAACCGGCGACGGCCCTGGCCTACGCGGCGCTGCTCAATTCCCAGATCACGCCCGTGGTCTACGAGTACGGGTCCCTCGGTTGTTCGGGCGACCTGGCGCCGTTGGCGCACGTGGCGCTCGCCCTCATGGGAGAGGGTGACGTGACCCTGCGTGACGGCACGCGCGCCAGCGCCGCAGACGGACTCGCGAGCGCGGGTCTCGTTCCGGTTGAACTCGCCGAGAAGGAGGGCCTGGCGCTGCTCAATGGCACCGACGGGATGTTGGGTCAGCTCCTTTTGGCGATTGAGGACGGGAATCGACTACTCGAGCTCGCCGACGTATCGGCGTCGATGTCTATCCAGGCGTTGCGTGGGACGGACCGGGTGTTCATCGATGAACTTCAGGCTCTGCGTCCCCACATCGGTCAGCGGATCAGCGCGGCCAACCTTATGGCCCTCCTCGCAGATTCACCAATTGTCACGTCGCACCTCACTGACACCACCCAGGTCCAGGACGCCTACTCGCTGCGCTGCGCTCCCCAGGTACACGGTGCCGCGCGCGATACCTTCACCCACGCCAGCGCCGTGGCCGACGTCGAACTGGCCTCGGCCATTGACAATCCGTCCATCCTGCCCGACGGCACCCTCTCGTCGAACGGTAACTTTCACGGGGCCCCCGTCGCCTACGTGCTTGACTTCCTCGCCATTGCGGTGGCCGACGTCGCGTCCATGGCAGAACGGCGCACCGACCGGCTCCTCGACGTGCACCGGAACTTCGGTTTACCGCCGTTCCTCGCCCACCAGGCGGGGGTCGATTCAGGTCTCATGATTGCCCAGTACACCCAGGCCGCCATGGTCTCAGAAATGAAACGCCTCGCCGTACCGGCGAGTGTGGATTCGATCCCCTCTTCGGCCATGCAGGAGGATCACGTCTCGATGGGTTGGCACGCCGCGCGAAAATTGCGACGCTCGCTCTCGGCCTTCGCCGACGTGTTGGCGATCGAACTGGTCGCGTCCTCGCGAGCGATGGCGTTGCGTGCACCGCTCAGCGCGTCGCCGGTGACTGCCGCAGTGGCCGACCTCGTCAATTCAGTCACGGGAGGTCCGGGTCCCGACCGCTGGCTCTCACCGCAGTTGAGCGCGGTGGGTGAACTCGTGCGCAGTGGACAGATCCTGGCGACGGTGCGCCAGTACCTGGACATTCGCTAGACAAAGGAGTCATTATGGAAGGTGCCCGTCCCGTGCGTGCCGCTCGCGGCACTACGAAGACGACGCAGGGCTGGCCCCAAGAGGCGGCTCTGCGCATGTTGCAGAACAATCTCGATCCCGAGGTGGCTGAACGCCCGGACGATCTCGTGGTCTACGGCGGCACCGGTCGCGCGGCGCGCGACTGGCGGAGCTTCGATGCGCTGGTGCGCACCCTCACGACGCTGAAGGGTGACGAGACGATGCTGGTGCAGTCGGGTCGACCCGTTGGCGTCTTTCAGACCAACGAGTGGGCGCCGCGCGTGCTGATTGCCAACTCCAACCTGGTGGGGGACTGGGCGACGTGGCCCGAGTTCCGCCGTCTCGAGGCCCTGGGTCTGACCATGTACGGCCAGATGACGGCGGGCTCGTGGATATACATCGGCACCCAGGGGATACTGCAGGGCACGTATGAGACTTTCGCGGCCGTCGCGGCCAAGCGATTCGGGGGCACCCTGGCCGGGACGTTGACCTTGACCGGGGGGGCGGGCGGCATGGGTGGGGCCCAACCCCTCGCGGTCACCATGAACGACGGCGTGTGCCTGTGCGTCGACGTCGACCCCACGCGACTGCAGCGACGGGTGGACCAGCGCTACATGGACGAATGGACCGATGACCTCGACGACGCGATTACTCGGGTGCTCAGGGCGAAGAGAGAGAGGCGCGCGTTGAGCGTCGGGTTGCTCGGCAATGCCGCCTGGGTGTTCCCTGAACTGTTGCGCCGCGGCGTCGACGTCGACATCGTCACCGACCAGACCTCCGCACACGACCCCCTGAGTTACTTGCCCGAGGGTATCGACTTGGCGGACTGGCACGACTACGCCGACAAGAAACCCGAGGAGTTCACCGACCGCGCACGCGTCTCCATGGCGCACCAGGTCGAGGCGATGGTCGGGTTCATGGACGAAGGCGTGGAGGTGTTCGACTACGGCAACTCGATTCGCGGCGAGGCCCAACTGGGCGGCTACCCGCGCGCCTTCGCCTTCCCCGGTTTCGTGCCGGCGTATATCCGACCGCTCTTCTGTGAGGGCAAGGGCCCCTTTCGCTGGGCGGCCTTGTCGGGTGACCCTAAGGACATCTGGCGCACCGACCAGGCCGTGTTGGATTTATTTCCCGAC
>CAIORQ010000057.1 GCA_903860745.1 uncultured Actinomycetes bacterium
CGAGATGGCGTCGCGCCGCGAGGAGATGCTCGCCTCCACCCTGGGCACCCTGCAGGGTCTCGCCGAGCGCGCTCGCGGCACCCTGTCGGTGATCGCCGAGCGCGAGCGGAGTCTGCGCGCGGCCCTCGTGGCCTCGGCCGACGAGAACGTCATCGCCACCCTGGAGGCCGACGCCGCCAAGCTGGCCGCCGACCTGGTGCTGGTCGAGGCCGACGAGGAGGGCCTGCGCGAGCTGCGCGCGGCGCTGGCGAGCGCCGAGTCCCACTTCGCCGAGGCGAGTGAGCGTCACGACGCCGCCTGGGGGTCGCTGTCCCTCGAGGCCGACGAGAACGCCTGGCGCACGACGGCCGAGCGGGTCTCCCTCCTCGAGCGCTCCCTGGGTGCCGCGACCCAGAACCAGCAGCGCTCGGCGCAGCGCCTCGGCGACGTCGAGCGCGTGGTCGCCGAGTCGCGGGCGTCACTCGAGACCGTGGTGGGATCGCGCGACCGCGCCGCCGCCGCCGCGGCCGCCGGCGCGGCCGATCTGCTCGAGGCCCAGGGCGACGCCCGCAGCGCCGAGGAGGCCGAGGCCCTCGCCGAGGAGGCCCTGGCGCAGGCCTCGGACCTCGCCGCGCGAACCCAGGCCCGTGCCGAGGCCCTGGCGCGCGCCCTCGAGGAGTTCTCGGGCGCCGGTGGGCGCGCCCTCATCGGTGGACTCGACGGTGTCCTGGGTGCCTTCCTCGACCTCATCGAGGTGGACGAGGGGTGGGAGCGGGCCGTGGAATCGGCCGCCGGGGCGTCGGTGGGGGCCATGGTCGTCGACGGGCGTCGTTCCGCCCAGGCGGCCCTCGAGTTGCTGCGCCGCGAGGGCGGAGCGGGCCTGATCCTACCGGTGGCCGAGACCGAGATCACGCCGGTCGCGGCCCCCGCGGGCTGCGTGGCGTTGCGCAGCCTGGTGCGCGCGCGCACCGACGCGCCCGCGCACGTCACGCGAGTGCTCGACGCCCTGTTCTCCCGCGCCTTCGTCACCGAGACCTGGCAGGAGGGGATCGACGTGGCCGTGGCGCACCCCGACCTGGTCGTGGTGACCAGGGACGGGGACCGTTTCGCCGCCTCGGGTTGGCGCGTCGCCTCGGGCCGGGCCCTGGTCACGCGCGCCACCGTGGACGAGGCCCAGCGCGCGGCCGCCGAGGCCGCCGCGGCGCTCGCGCCGTGCCGTGAACGCCGCGGCGCCTGCGCGCGTGACGCGGCCGAGGCTCGCCAACGGGTCAACGCCGCCACCACGCAGCGGGCGAAGGCCGAGGCGGAGCTCGAGCGCCGCGAGCGCGAGATCGTCCGGCTCAACGAGCAGATGGCCGAGGCGGAGACGCGCATCGCCACCCTGAGCGTCGAGGTCGGGGCCGCCGAGGCCGAGCGCGGGCTGCTCGAGGCCGAACTGAGCGCCCTGCGCGACGAACTGCCGGCGCTCGAACGCGCGGTGGCCGACGCCGCCCAGCGCCAGGCCGAGGCCGAACACAGCCGGGTCCGGGTCGAGGCGCTCCGCGCCGACGCCCAGAACGCCGCGGCGGCCTACGCGCGACGCGAAGCCGAGTTCGCCGAGCGTCGCCGGCTGATCGAATCACGCCGCGCCGAGATCGAGGCGCGCCTCGAGGGGCGCTCGCTCGAACGTGCCGCCGCCGCCGAGCGGCGCGAGTCCCTGGAGTTCGACCTGCAGGTCCTGGGCCGCCTGGCGGCGATCGTGACCAGCGCCGCCGAGGACATCCGACTCTCCCAGGAGGCCATGGACTCGACCTACCGTGAGCAACTCGAGGCCAGCCGGGCCAGTGCGCAACGCCTCGAGGAGGTGCGCCGGGCGCGCCACCAGGCGGACGAACGCCTCTCCGAGGTGGCCGAGGCCGCACACCGCGGTCAGATCGAGGCGGCCGAACTGACGGTCAAGGTCGCCAACGTGCACGAGGCCATCCGCCGCGACCTGGGGATCGAACCCCATCTGCTGGACGCGCCCGAGACCCCCGAGCTCGCCGAGGGTCTCAGTCTCGAGACCCTCGTGGGCGAACTCGAGGCCCGGATCACCTCGCTGGGCCCGATCAACCCACTGGCCCTCGAGGAGCTGGCCGCGCTCGAGGAGCGCTACCGCGAGCTCGACGAGCAGGTGGCCGACGTGCGCCACGCCCGTCGTGAACTCCAAGAGGTGGTCCACGCCCTCGACGAGGAGATCATGCAGACCTTCTCGGAGGCCGTGGCCGACGTCAACGAGCACTTCTCGACGCTCATCGCCATGCTCTTCCCCGGGGGACAGGGTCGCCTCATCCTCACCGAACCCGACGACCCCCTGAACACCGGCGTCGAGATCGAGGTACGCCCGATGGGCCGCAACGTGCGGCGCATCTCGCTGCTGTCGGGTGGCGAGCGTTCGATGGCCGCCCTGGCCTTCCTCTTCGCGGTCTTCCGGTCGCGGCCCTCGCCCTTCTACATGATGGACGAGGTGGAGGCCGCTCTGGACGACGTGAACCTGCAGCGCTTCCTCAGCCTGGTCGACGAGTTCCGCGACGAGGCGCAACTGCTCATCGTGACCCACCAGAAGCGCACGATGGAGGCCGCCGACGCGCTTTATGGTGTGACCATGGTTCTCGGCGCCTCCTCCAAGGTCGTGTCCCAGCGCGTCAAGCGGACCCCTGAGGACGTGACGGCGTGATCGCCCTGTGGATCATCGTGGCGCTGGTGGTGGTCGCGTCGATCGTGGTGCTCGCGCGCTCTCGCCGCCGCCGTCACCCTCGCGCCGTCCTCGAACCCGAGCGCGCGCCGATGCCCGAGGTGCTGGTCACCCAGGTCGCGCCGCGACCCGAGATCGACGACAGTCCCTCGATGGACCGGCGACTGGCCTCCTCGCGGTCGATCTTCGAGCGCGTGCGCTCGATCACCAGCGTGGGTTCGCTCAGCCAGGAGCAGCTCGACGTGGTCGAAGAGGTGCTGCTGCGCTCCGACGTGGGACTGGCCACCACCACGGCGCTGCTCGATGAACTGCGCACCAAGGGGGCCCCCGACGGCGTCGCGGCGGCCATTCGCTCCACTCTCCTGGCCTCGCTCACCGGTGAGCGTTCGGTGCGCACCAGCGCCGATGAGGGCCGGGTCCCGGTGTGGCTCTTCGTGGGGGTCAACGGCGTGGGCAAGACCACCACCATCGGCAAGTTGGCCTGGCACGAGACCCAGGCGGGTCGCTCGGTCGTCCTGGCCGCCGGCGACACCTTTCGCGCCGCCGCCGCCGACCAACTCCAGCTCTGGGCGGAGCGCACCGGCTCGGACATCGTGCGAGCCGCCGAGGGGGCGGACCCCGGCTCGGTGGTCCACGACGCGCTGGGGCGCGCCCAGGCGCGTGGAGCGGACCTCGTGCTCGCCGACACGGCCGGGCGTCGCGCCAACAACACGAACCTGCTCGACGAGCTCGCCAAGATCCGCCGGGTCGCCGACCGCGAACCGGGTCAAGTGGTCGAGACCTTCATGGTGCTCGACGCCACGACCGGCCAGAACGCGCTCAGCCAGGCCCGGGAGTTCCTGGCCGCCGCCGACGTCACCGGCATCGTGTTGACCAAGCTCGACGGAACGGCACGCGGCGGCATCGTCGTGGCCATCGAGCGAGAGCTGGGGATCCCCGTCAAGTTCGTGGGCATCGGAGAGCGCGCCAAGGACCTCGTCGAATTCGACCCGGCGTCCTTCGTGGATTCACTGCTGAGCGCCTGACGGTAGCCTTTGCACCATGTTTGATTCCCTGAGCGGCCGCCTCGAGCGCCTCAGCACCTCACTTCGCTCGCGCGGTCGCCTGAGCGACGCCGACCTCGCCGAGGCGCTCGGCGAGGTCCGCACGGCCCTGCTGGAGGCCGACGTCGAGCTCTCGGTCGTGCGCGCCTTCCTCGACGCGGTCTCGCAACGCGTGCGCGGCGAGAACGTGGCCCAGAGCCTCACCCCGGGTCAGCACGTCATCAAGGCCGTCCACGACCAATTGGTGGAGGTGCTCGGCGGCACCGCGCTGAAGGTCACCTACTCCTCCAAGCCGCCCACCGTGGTCCTCTTGGCGGGTCTGCAGGGCGCCGGCAAGACGACGACCGCCGCCAAACTCGCCAAGTGGTTCAAGGCCCAGGGCCGACAGCCCTACCTGGTCGGGACCGACCTGCAGCGACCCGCCGCCGTGGAGCAGCTGCGCGTGTTGGGCGGCCAGATCGGCGTGGACGTCTACTCCGACACCACCGACCCGGTCGCCGTGGCGCGCGCCGGCGTGGCCGAGGCCCAGCGACTCGGCCGTGACGTGGTGATCATCGACACGGCCGGTCGACTGGCCATCGACGAGGCCCTCATGGCCGAGGTGCGCCGGATCTCGGCGGCGACGGACCCGCACTACACCTTCTTGGTGATCGACGCCGTCACCGGTCAGGACGCGGTGCACACGGCCAAGTCCTTCCACGAGTCCCTGGAGCTCTCGGGGATCATCGTCACTAAGCTCGACTACGACGCTCGCGGCGGCGCCGTGCTGTCGGCGCGCGGCGTCGTCGGACGCCCCGTGGTCTTCGCCTCGACCGGGGAGAAGCTCGACGACTTCGACCTGTTCCACCCCGACCGGATGGCCTCACGCATCTTGGGCATGGGCGACATCTTGTCGTTGATCGAGCAGGCCGAGCGCACGATGGACGCCGGGGCCATGGCCGACTCCGCGCAGCGCATGATGAGCGGGGCCTTCACGCTGGACGACTTCATGGCCCAACTCAACCAGGTCCGCAAGATGGGTTCACTGGGTGGACTGATGCGTCTCATGCCCGGCATGACCAAGGAGATGCGCGACGCCGCCAAGAACGTCGACGACGGGGAGCTCAACAAGATCGAGGCCATCATCCGTTCGATGACCCCGGTCGAACGGCGCGAGCCCCAGATCATCGACGGGTCGCGCCGCGCGCGGATCGCCCGAGGTTCGGGGTCGAGCGTCACCGCGGTCAACCAGCTCTTGAAGCAGTTCGACCAGATGAAGAAGATGATGCGCCAGATGGGCGGCGGTGCGATGCCGCAACTGCCGGGCGGAATGGGCAAGATGGCCCAGTTGGCCGCCCGCGGGGCCGCCGCGAGGGGCGCCGAGCTGCCGCCGGGCTTCGAGGCGATGGCCAGCGGGCTCAAGGCGGGCGCGCCCTCGCCGACCCCGGGAGGCGGCCCGAAAGGCAAGAAGAAGAAGGGTGGGCGGGTCACCCCTCCCAAACAACGCTAAACTTGTGCGCTCGGGTATATCGCCCAGTTCTGTTGAGTTAAGAACAAAAGGTCTGAAGGGAAATACGACGTGGCTGTGAAACTTCGTTTGGTGCGGATGGGCAAGAAGAAGCAACCGACGTATCGCGTCGTGGCGACCGACGCCCGTCGGGCCCGTTCGGGCGCCTTCCTCGAGATCGTGGGCACCTACCAGCCCCGCGGACTCTCGAGCGCCGAACCCGAGACCGTGATCTCGATCGACAACGACAAGGCCGTGGCCTGGTTGAGCCAGGGTGCCCAGCCGACCGAGCGCGTCGCCAAGCTGCTCAAGGCCAGCGGGGCGCTCGACGCCTTCGCCGCCTCGAAGGCCGCGAAGTGAGCGACGTCCACGACGAGTACGTCGACGGTGACGTCAACACCATCGACGACACCGACGTCGACGTTGACGCCGAATTCGACGACGACGGCTACGACGACGCTCCGGCCTCGGCGGTGACCGCCAAGGCCGTTCTGGAGTACATCGCGTCCGCCTTGGCCGACGACCCCTCGGCCGTCTCGGTCGAGGTGTCGGAGCGCCAGGGCAAGGTGGTGCTGTCCTTGCAGGTCAGCCCGGACGACATGGGGCGCGTCATCGGCCGCCGTGGTCGCACCGCCCAGGCGATCCGTTCCCTCGTGGCCGCCGCCGGCGCCCGCGACGGCGTCAACGCCACCGTCGACATCGTCGACTAGCCATGAGCGGCGCGCCGCGCCCCACGCTCGAAGTCGGGCGGATCGTCAAGGCGCACGGACTCAAGGGACAGGTGATCGTCGACCTGTGGACCGACCGTAGCGAGCGCCTCGACCCCGGTGTCGAGCTGCTGAGTGCGCGCGGCGCCCTGACGGTGCGCGCCGCGGCCCCGCACCAGGACCGCTACCTCGTGACCTTCGCGGAGATCGCCACGCGCGAGGACGCCGACGCCTGGCGCGGGACGGTCCTCTCGGCGCCCAAGCTCGACGTCGACGACGAGGACGTCATCTGGATCGACGACCTCTTCGGGGCCCGGGTGGTCGACGCGCACGGGGTGGACCGAGGTCGGGTGGTCGACGTCGAGGCCAACCCCGCGAGCGACCTCCTGGTACTCGAGTCGGGCGCGCTGGTCCCCTTGACCTTCGTGACCTCCGTCGAGCCCAACACGCTCATCGAGGTCGACGTTCCCGAGGGGTTGTTCGAATGAGCCTGCGCGTGGACGTCGTCACCCTCTTCCCGGAGGCGCTGACGGGCTACGCGGACACCTCGGTGCTCGGTCGGGCCCGCGAGCGCGGCGTCTGGGACCTGGTGGTCCACGACTTCCGCGAGAACGCGCCGGGCGTGCACCGCAGCGTCGACGACACGCCCTACGGCGGGGGAGCGGGGATGGTGCTCTCGCCCGAGCCCCTGGCGCGCACCCTCGAACAGACCCCGGGTCTGGCGCGACCGGTCGTCGCCCTGACGCCCTCGGGAGCGCCCTTCACGCAGGGGGTGGCCCGACGACTGGCCGCCCTGGAGGGGTTCACCCTCGTGTGTGGCCGCTACGAGGGTTTCGACCAGCGGATCCTGGACACGTTGGTGGACGAGGAGATCTCGCTGGGCGACTTCGTGCTGGCCGGCGGGGAACTGGCCGCCCTGTGCGTCATTGAAGCGGTCGTGCGCCTGCTCCCGGGTGGCCTGGGCAACGACGACTCCGTCGTGGAGGAGTCCTTCGGCGAGGGACTGCTCGAGTACCCCCAGTACACCAAACCGGCCCAGTGGCGCGGTCTGGAGGTGCCCGAGGTGCTGCGATCGGGCAACCACGCCGCCATCGCACGATGGCGGCGTGCCCAGGCCCTGGTCCGGACCCTCGACCGGCGTCCCGACCTGATTGAGCGCCGTGGTGGCCTGAGCGCCGAGGAGTTGGCCCTCGTGGAGGAGTGGCGTGTTGGAAACCCCGGGCCGGAGCGGCTAAACTTCTAAATCCCTAGTGATCCGAAAGGGACCGCTCTCATGAACCCGACTGACCTCATCGACCGCGACTCGTTGCGCACCGACATCCCCTCCTTCCGCACTGGTGACACCCTCAAGGTGCACGTGCGCGTCGTCGAAGGTTCCCGTGAGCGCGTACAGGTCTTCCAGGGCGTCGTCATCCGCCGTCAGGGCGCCGGCGTGCAAGAGACCTTCACCGTGCGCAAGGTCAGTTTCGGCGTGGGCGTGGAGCGCACCTTCCCCTTGCACGCGCCGACCATCGCCAAGATCGAGGTCGATTCCTACGGTGACGTGCGCCGCGCCAAGTTGTACTACCTCCGTGATCTGCGTGGAAAGGCCGCCAAGATCAAGGAGCTCCGCGTCACCGAGCGTCCCTAGTCCCCCGTGGGCGAAGAAGAGCTCGACGACTACGAGTCGACCCTGGAACTGGCGCTGGTCCAGGAGTACAAGGCCGTGGTGGGGATGTTCGACTACGCCGTGGAGACCGACCGGCGCTTCTACCTGGCCAACACCGTCGAACTCGACGTCAAGTCGACGACGCCCGTGATGGTCGAGGTGACCCTCACCGACGCGTGGGTCTGGGACATGTATCGCTCCGCACGCTTCGTCCCCCACGTGAGGGTGCTCACCTTTCGCGACGTGAACGTCGAGAAGCTGCCCAAGGAAGACCTGCAGCCCTAGGGTCGCCCCGCCATGCAGCTCTCCCGACTCGACGTGTCCTGCGCGGACCTCGAGGACCTGCCGGTCCTCGTCTCGGAGGAGGACCGACCCCTGGTGATCCGCGTGAGTGACGCCGACACCGTCACCGCCGTGGCGGGGGTGTGCGCCGACTGGTCGGGGTCCTGGGGGGTCTGGCTCGAGGTGGGCGAGGAGTACTCGATCGGTCCGGTCGCCCGTGACGTGCGAACCCTGGCGCGTCTGCTCGAGTTGGACCACGTGGTGCTCGAGGCACCCGCCCACGCCGAGGCCTACGCCGAGGCCCTCGAGGCTCTCCTGGGTGGCGACGAGGTCACCTTGAGCAATGAGGCGGTGACGTTGAGCGCTGTCGTCAGCCGTCCCGCCGCACCGTCTCGCGTCACGGTGTGGAGCGTTCGGGGCGACGCGCTCGTCCACGGTCAGCGGGTGTTGCACCGCGGCGGGTCACGCGGCGCCGTCACGCTCTACGTCGACTGACCCGTGGTGAGCCGACGTAGAGGCCATACTGTGGGGGTGGGGAACCTGCGTGAGTGGCTGTCGGCGCGCTGGTGGTGGTTCGTCGCCGCCCTGGTGGTGGTCGTCATCGCCGTCGTGCTGGTGTGGCGCGTCTCCACCCCACCGGTCGCCAGTGTCTCCACCCCTTATTGCAACACGTCGCAGTTGCGCGCGCGCATGGGCCCCACCCGCGGCGTGGCGGGCGGTCGGGTCCACACGTCGACACTGACCCTCACCGACGCCGGGCGTCGCTGCGTCCTCGTCGGGGACGTGCCCCTGATCCAGCCGGTGCGCGGAGCGACGCACCGCCACGTCGGTCTGGGTGACGTCCCCGACCACGCCGTTCGGCCGCCGGTGACCCTGTCGCACGACGGCTCCGCCACCTCGCTGGTCTCGGTGGAGTCCCTGCCGCCGGCGCTGTTTCGCACCTGTCGGCCCGAGGTGATCAGCGGCCTGGTGATCGAGGTCGGCCTGCCCGTGGGCTCGACGATCTACGTGGCCCACCGCTTCACCGGCGTGTGCTCGAACCGACTGCGCGACAACGTGGGCGCCGCCTGGTACCAGAGGGCCTAGCGGTTGCCCACCGCGAGGTCCTAGCCGGGTTGGACGGAGATGTGTTCGGGGGTGATGCGCACGGTGACGCGTACCTCGCCCTCGCGGCGCATGGGGTAGGAGTCGACCCCGAGGTACTTCTTGGCGAAGGCGTCGATGACGTCATCGGCGCCGTCGGTGGTGAATCCCGTGACGGAACCGCGCAGGGCGACGCAGGAGTAGGGGTTGTCGGGGTCGGTCAGTGACACCGCGACGCGCGCGTCATTGGCCAGGAAGCGGGCCTTGGCCCGACCCAGGGCGGTGTTGATGATGACGTCGTCGCCGTCGAGGCCCACCCAGACGGGCGTGACGTGCGGACCTCCAGTGAGGTCGAGGCAGGCGACGTGGGCCAGGACCTGCTTGTCGAAGATGGCGCGGGCGGCGGGGGTGAAGGCGGCGGACACGGTACTCCTTGTGCGTTGAAACGGTGCTCACCCACTTTAGTGAGTCGCGCTGGTGCGACAACCGCAGACGCGGCGCGGTGGAACTTCACCGCGGTGACCGTCGGGGTCGGGCGAAGGACTTAGGCTGGTTGGCGTGATCGGCGAAATCCTCCCAGTGCGCTGTGCCCGAGCCTCACGATGAAGGTCATCACTCCGGCGTCGACGAAATGGCTGCGTCTCTCCCTGCTCGCGGTCGTGTTGCTCCTGGTAGGAACGGGAATCGGTGTCCAACGCATCGGCCTGGCCGCCACGACGACCACGACGGCTCCCGTCGTGACGACGACCACCACCCGGGTCCCCACCTCGGTCCCGGTGACCACCACCACGCTCTACGCGCCCCGGCGTCGTCGTCTCGGCACCCCGGGGGCCGCGCCTCGCCTCGCACTGCCCCCTCAACCTCATTGCGCCCACGGCGTCCAAGGCGCCCGTCAACCTCCTGCCGCGCGACTGCACGGTGCTCGAGATCGGCGACTCCCTGGGCAACGACCTCGGCTGGGGGCTGGCGAGGGAGCTGACCTCCTACCCCTGGCTGCACTTGGTGCAGGAGGACAAGTCCTCGTCGGGGCTCTCCAACGCCTGGTTCTTCTCGTGGCCCGCTCACCTGGCCACCGACCTTCGCCAGTACCACCCCAACATCGTGCTCGTGATGCTGGGCGGCAACGACCAGCAGGACATCGCCGTCCACGGCGTCGACGAGGGCGTGGGTACGCCGCCCTGGCGTGCGACGTACCGCCATTTCGTCACCCAGATCATCGACGAGGCCCGTGGCGCCGGCGCTCAGGTCCTGTGGGTGGGCCTGCCGGTGATGCAGCCCGCCTACTACAGCCAGGGCGCGGCGATGCTCGACGCCCAGTACGCCGCGGCGGTGGCGGCGTCGCGCGGAGCGGCGTACCTGCCCACCTGGCACCTCTTCTCGACGCCCGCGGGGACCTTCCGGGTCGCCGCCCCGGTCAACGGCGTGGTCGAGGACCTGCGTTCGAGCGACGGAATCCACTTCTCGGAGATCGGCGAGAACGTCCTGTCCACCTACGTGGCCCAGCAGATGGGCCTGATCTTCCATCTCCCGCTGCGCGTCACTCAGCCGGCCCTCGTCACGCCCTAGCCGCTTCAGCGTCCCGAGAGCAGCCGGCCCACGACGAAGGTGGCGTCCCAGGTCGTCGCCACGCAGATCACCAGCACCAGCGCCGTGGAGAAGGTGTCGCGGCGCAGGCGTTCGGAGTGGCGCAGCGGGTTCTCGATGAAGTGGTAGGAGAGCACCGCGCAGGCCGCGGCCGCGACGACCTCGAGGAGGCGGGCCCGAGCCGACTGGGGGCCCGTCCACAGGTACAGCGGCATGATCAGCCAGGCGTAGTGCCACAGGTACAGCGAGTACGACAGGTCGCCCACGTAGCGCACTGGTCGCCAGGCCAGCCAGGAGAAGGGGCCGCCGCGTGCGGCGCGCTCTCCGCTCCACAACAGTGCCGCCGCCGCCGCGCAGGGCCACCAGGCCAGCACGCCCGGGTAGACGCTGAAGTTGCTCAGTCGGTCCGTCGCCCCGACGAGCACGGCCAGGGCCCCGACCCCCACGACGATGGCCGCCACCCGTGAGCGGCAGCGCCAGGCGGTCGGGGTGAGGGCCACCAGCCCGCCCAGGGCCAGTTCCCAGAAGCGGGTGAGCAGCGAGTAGTACGAGGCGATGGGCGCGTTGGCCGTGGCGTGCCAGCTCCACAACGCCGAGACGGCCACGCCCACCACCAACAAGACGCGCAGCGCGAGGTGGCGGTGACGCGCGGGGGCCAGGGTCATGGTGGTGAGGAAGACCAGGGGGTAGAAGAAGTAGTACTGCTCCTCGACGGCCAGGGACCAGAACTGGGTCACCAGCGAGGGCGTGATGCCCGGGATGAAGTAGTTGGCGCTCGTGGCGGTGAGTCGCAGGTTCTCCCCGAAGAGCGAGGCCCAGCGGACGTCGCCGATCAAGTTCGGCGGGAAGTTGGAATGGATCAGGCAGTAGGCCGCCACCACCGTGGCCACGAGGGTCACCGTGGCCGCCGGCACGATGCGCCGGACGCGACGTCCGTAGAAGGTGACCAGGTGGGCACCCAGTCGACCCGGTCCGAAGTCCATCAGGCTCTGGGTGATGACGAATCCGCTGATCACGAAGAAGACGTCGACGCCGATGAAGCCTCCGGCGCAGTGGGGGACGCCGGCGTGGTCGAGGATCACCAGCATCACCGCCAGCGCGCGTAGCCCCTGGACGTCGGGACGGAAGCGCGAGGGGGGGTGGGGGAGCGTGGGCGTCTCGCCGGAGCGCAGGATGCCGGAACTGGGCGTCATCGTCTCGGTCGTCCTTTCTCCTTCGATGGATGCCGAGGGGGTCCGCCCACTCCCTGGGTGGAAGCGACACTAGTTCGCCGCGGGCCTCGGTGCCCATCTTTCCCAGTGGTGACCAAGGACTCTCGCCCGGAGCCCGGCGTCGGGGCAGTCGTGACTATCGTGATGGGCGTATCTCCCTCGGGGATCGTGACGAAACCGCGAAGAAAGTGACATGACATGGCCGTGCGCATTGAATCTGACACCATGGGCGAGATCGAGGTGCCCGCGGAACACTACTGGGGTGCCCAGACCCAGCGCAGTCTGCACCACTTCGCCATCAGCGACGAGACCATGCCGCCGGCGCTGATCAAGGCCTTCGGCGTCTTGAAGTTGGCGTCAGCCCTGGTCAACCACGAATTGGGCAAGCTGGACCTGGAGAAGTCCTCGCTCATCGAGCGCGCAGCGCTCGAGGTCATCGACGGCAAGCTCGACGGCGAGTTCCCCCTGCGCATCTGGCAGACCGGGTCGGGCACCCAGTCCAACATGAACGTCAACGAGGTCATCTCGAACCGGGCCATCGAGCTGGCCGGCGGCGTCATGGGCTCCAAGAGCCCGGTGCACCCCAACGACCACGTCAACATGTCCCAGTCCTCCAACGACACCTTCCCGACCGCCATGCACATCGCGGCGGTGATGGAGATCACCGACCGACTCATCCCGTCGGTGACGCGGCTGCGCGACGCGCTCCACGTCAAGGCCGTGGCCTACGCCGACGTGGTCAAGATCGGGCGCACCCACCTGATGGACGCGGTGCCCCTCACCCTGGGCCAGGAGTTCTCGGGTTACGTGTCCCAGCTCGACGCCGACCTGGAGCGACTGAACCTCGTGCTACCGGGGCTCTGCGAGCTCGCCGCCGGTGGTTCGGCCGTCGGGACGGGCCTCAACACGCACCCCGAGTACGCGGTGCGCGTGGCGGAGAAGATCTCCAACGTCACCGGCAAACCCTTCGTCACCGCCCCCAACAAGTTCGCGGCCCTGGCGGCGCACGACGCCCTGGTCTTCGCCCACGGGGCCATCAAGACCCTGGCCACGAGCCTGGTAAAGATCGCGGACGACCTGCGATGGCTGGGCTCGGGCCCGCGCTCGGGGCTCGGCGAGCTGCAGCTGCCCGAGAACGAGCCGGGTTCGTCGATCATGCCGGGCAAGGTCAACCCGACCCAGTCCGAGGCGATGATCATGGTCGGCATCCAGGTCTTCGGCAACGACGCCGCGGTGGCCATGGCCGGATCGCGGGGCAACCTCGAGCTCAACGTGTGCAAGCCGGTGCTCATCCACAACTTCTGCAACTCCATCGACCTGCTCACCGACGCCTGCGACCGCTTCCGGGAGTTCTGCGTGGAGGGTCTGGAGCCCGACTACGAACAGATCGACCACCACCTCAAGAACTCCTTGATGCTGGTGACCGCGCTCAACCCGCTCATCGGCTACGACAAGGCCGCCCAAGTCGCCAAGAAGGCCCACAAGGAGCGGCTCACCCTTCGCGAGTCGGTGCTGGCGCTGGGCTTCTTGACCGAAGAGCAGTTCGACGCGGCCATCGTGCCCGCCGAGATGACCCACCCCTAGTCGAGCGCCCCGTCGCGGCGCCACCCCGCCTCGAGCATCTCGCCGACCTCGACGAGACGACGCTTCATGGCGACCCCGGCGGCGCGCAGGGAGAAGTTCTCACGGATGTCCTGGGCGGCGCGTCGGCCGAGTCGTGCTCGCTCGCTCGGGTTGTCGAAGAGCCAGCGCATGAGCGTGGCGGCGTGGTCGATGTCGGGGTCGACCCAGAGGTTGCCGGGCTGGTAGAGGGGGATGGCCGAGGGGTTGTCCATGAGGTCGTCCAGGGAGACGACGTTCGAGCGGTACGCGACGAGGCACGAGTTCTGCGTCGTCATGAAGTCCATGTTGCCCGAGTGGGCCGTCGCCACCACCGGTCGGCCGAAGTACATGGCTTCGGCGAGGCCGAGACCGAAGCCCTCGGAGCGGTGCAGCGACACGTAGACGTCGCAGTGGCGGATCAGCGCGGCGATCTCCGGTCCGGACATGTCACTCTCGATCAGGACCCCGCCGAGTCGTTCCATGTGGAGCCGCAGGTCTCGCTGGACGACCGGGTACTTCTCCAGGTTGACGACCTTGACCACGAGCGTGACGTCCCCGCGGCCCAGTCCGAAGGCCCGTTCGAAGGCCTTGAGGGCGCCGTAGGGATTCTTTCGCGCGAAGGTGGAGTTCGCGTCGAAGGTCACCAGGAAGACGACGCCGTCGGCGGGCAGTCCCAGTGACTCGCGCGACAGGGTCAGGTCAGGCTCGGGCTCGACGACGGCGGGCATGACGCTTACGGGCTTGGCGGTGTAGCGCAGGAAGACGTCGCGCACGAAGGAACTGGCCACCCATATCTCGTCCACCCGGTCGATCTCGGCGACCATCTCCGCGGGCATCGCGGGCAGCTCCCAGTACCACATGGCGATCAAGTAGTCACGGGGGTCGCCGCGCAGTTGGGATTCGCTCGCCACGTGAAACTCGTTGATGTTCAAGAAGGCGAGGTTCAGCCGGTACGGGCTGCCGTGCGGGAGGTTCGCGATCTCGAGGGGCACCCGCGCGGGGTCCACCTTCACCCCGAGGTCGATATCGACGGTGGCGATCGCCACGCCCTCTCCCAGGAGCGCGAGCGCCCCGCGCCGCGCCGCTTCGGAGAGTCCGGTCCGGTTGGCCCACGAGGCGATGGCGTTGACCTCGACGTGGCGGGGGTGGCCGGGCTCCGTCGACGCGCTCGCGGCCACGCGGCGCAGGAGGTCGAGGTAGCTCCGGGCCACGTCGACCACCGAACAGTTCGCCTGGACGTAGTCCCGCGCCCGGGCGCCCGCCGCCCGGGTCGCGACGGTGTCGGCGGCGTCGAGGAGGGCGGCGACGAGTTGGTCGTGCTCGAGAGCGGGATCGAGGCTGACGCGTCGGCAGAAGTCCTCCGGGAAGTCGGCGTTCTGGGGGACGTCCGACACGATGGCGCACTTCGCGAGGGCGAAGCACTTGAGGAGAGGACCGCTGGTCTCCCCGGCGGTCGGCCAACGTAGGCCGACGACGAGGTCACAGCTCTCCTGGAGCGTCCGAAAGAGATCCGTGGGGACGTCGACCTCGAAACGCACGCAGCCCGACAGGTCGTGTTCGTCGATCAAGTGGTGGATGCGCGCTTCGGTGCTGCGGTGGTCGCGGCGCCCCGCGATGACGAGGCGGGCTCGAAGACCACGACGGCGCGCCTCGGCGAAGGCCTCGACGACCTCGGGAATGCGCTTATGGAAACTGATGTTGCCGAAGACCCCGACGATCAGGTCGTCGGCGGACTCTCGGGGCGCCGCGACGTCGACGCTCACCGCATGGGGGATCGTCACCACGTCCACCGGACCGAATCGTGCACGCAGGTGCTGGGCCGCCCATCGACTGTGCACCACGACGCAGCGGCTGCGTTCCACGAGGCGTCGTGACATCAACAAGTCGGTGCGGACCCATTCGTCGATCGCCTGGCGCACCCGGGGGTCGCCGTCGTCCAGTCCCAGGTTGTAGGCGGCCTCCACCTCGAAGATCCGACGGTGACGTCCGCCCAGCAACACCTCGAGGCAGTCGGCGATCGCTGGATCGTGCAGTACGACCACGCCCGGGCGCTCGAGGGCGGTGGGCAGCATGTAGCCGTGGAAGTCCGGATTGTTGCCGACGTGGTACAGGTCGACGTCGAAGTCGTCGGGACGGTACCGATCAGCTTCGAGCACCGCCACACCGTTCGGCGCTTCGCGCGGCCCGACACACTCGCGAACGATGGCGGTCAGCTGGACATCGGGGTCGCGGGCCATCTCCGCCAGGAGCAAGGCGTTGTAGTCCGCGATACCCGACGGCTCGGGCGCCAGCGGCGTCCAGACGGCGACACGCATGCTCAACTAGCTCGACGAGCAATCACCGCGTAGTCCTCCGCCCCGAGCAGCTCCTGGGAGACCAGTTCGGCGAACCGGGCAGCGGCGTCGGCCGGTTCGTCCGAGTCGGGCAGCGGTTCGCCGAAGGCCGGTGGCGTGCGCTTCAACGGCAGCACGTGCGCGTCGGTGAAGCCCCGGACGGACACCAGGAACTCGAGGAGCTCGCTGGGAAGGGGGCGGGCGTGAGTGGGGTCGAGGTAGAAGCTGTTCGCGCCCACGATCACGTTCGCGGGGTTGGGTGTCTCGAGAATCAGGACGCCGCCGGGGCTCAAGGCTCGCAGCGAGAGGTCGATCATCTCCAGCAGGGTGTCGATGCCGAGATGCTCGACGACCTGGATCGCGGTGATCGCCCCGAGGGAGGCCGCGGGCACGGTGGCGAGGTGGTGGAGCGCGTCACCGACTTCGA
>CAIORQ010000058.1 GCA_903860745.1 uncultured Actinomycetes bacterium
CCGGAGTCGAGTTGTCGAGAAGGCCGATTGGGCGGGCATGGATCCTCGACCGCCGGCGCCGATGAAGTGCGCGGTGGCCGCGAAGTGGACCGTGCTCGTGGCCCCCACGAATCCGGGCCCGGAACCCACGACGGCGCACCGGGTTTGCGAAGGGCAGTCGACGGCGTCGTAATAGAACCGGTCGGTCCCGGAGAACATGACGGGTCGCACCGGCGACCACGACCCTCCCTCGTCGGTGGAGTAGGTGATGAGGCCCCCGTCGTCGCGCCCGACACCGGTGGCGACACAATTTGAGGGCGGGGAGCACGACACGGCGACGAAGTAGCCGCCACCGAAGGTCGCCGCACTCGGGTGGAGGGCCCGCCAGGTGGCGCCACCGTCCGACGAGGTGAGGACGATGGGCTCCTCGCTGTGGTCCTCGCCCACGGCGACGCAGGTGGTCGCGCTCGGGCACGACACGCCGTCGAGTGAGTAGGGATCTCCGGCGAGGGTCGCCTCACGCCACGTCAGGCCACCGTCACGACTGAGCAGCGCAATGGCCGCTCCACTGGCGTCGGAGCCCACGGCCACGCAGTCTCGCGCGCTGGCGCAACTGAGAGCGTGGAATTCGCCGGACGAGAAACTACTGGTGGGCAGCGGGCTCTCGGCGCCCCAACTGAGACCCGCATTCGTGGATATCGCGACGATCTTGTTGTCGTACTTGTCGTTGCCGATCGCCACGCAGCGCTGAGTGGTGGGGCAACTGACCGCGTTCAAGGGGCCGGTGCCCTGTGCGTCGGGCGTCAGTGTCACGGGAGTGGTCCAATCTCGCCCGCCGTCGGTCGATCGTGCGAACACGCCGACGTTGGCGGCGTTCTCGCCCACCGCCACGCAGACCGTCGCCGATGGGCATCCCAGTGCCAGGTAGTTGGCGGAGCCCGGGCCCACTTGGGGGACGACGGTCTCGTCCGCCCACGACGTGCCGGCGTCGTTGGACGTCGTGACGTAGGTCTCGACGCCGCTCTGCCCGCCCAGGGCGATGCAGCGCGTGGCGCTGGCGCAGGCGATGCGCGACAGCGAGGCCCACGACGGCACACCCGAGGTCGGCACTGTCGAGGGTGCGTTCCACGATGCGCCCGCATCGACGCTGTCGGTGGTCAGCATCTCCTCGTCGTAGATCGTGGTGCCCGAGGTACCCACCGCGAAGCAGTCGCTGGGTGAGACGCAGGTGACGGCGGACACCGAGGAGCCCGGCGACGATGAGGCGATCGGCGTTTCCGCGGTCCAGGTGGCGCCGGTGTCCGAGGAGGTCGTGGAGATGAGACCCTTCGTGTCCTGACCGACGGCCACGCAGTCCACACCCGCCTCACAACGAATGGCCGTCAGCCGTCCGACGCCGGTGGCGTCGGTGGTGATATCGCTCTCGTTGGACCAACCCCACGAGTTGAGGAACAAGGAACCGAGTGCCAGCACGCTGTGGCCCGCCGCGTCGTTGCCGATCGCCACGCAGCTGGTGCTCGTCGGACACGAGATGCCCAGGAGCTGGCCGGTGTTGGCTCCGACCCCGGCGATGGCGTGGGCCTGCAAGGCGACGGTCCAGGCGTTGTCGTAGAGGGTGGCCACCGTGGCCATTCCGCCGCCCTTCGCGTCGTTGCCCACCAGGACGCAGGACGTCAGCGAAGGACAGTCCAGGGCGTTGAACCGGGAGTATTCGGACGTGCCGGTGACGCCGTCATCGGGTAGCGCGGTCGCGGGGGACCAGGTGCGCCCTCCGTCGTTCGTGTAGGACATGACCGGTTGGCGAGCCGTCTCGTCCTCGCCGACGGCGAGACAGGCGCTCGCCGTGACACAGTTCACCGCATTCATGTCGAGGCCCTCGGTCGCCGGGTTCGTCGCGGCGCTGATCGAGACCGGCTTGGACCATTGCCAGGTTCCGCCGCTGAGGGTGGCCACGACGGCCACAGCGGCGTAGGACGAGCCTCCACCCACGGCGACGCAGGTCGTCGCGCTCGAGCAGAAGACGCCCCGGAGGTCGGACACGAAGGGGTAGCCCACCTCGTGCAGGGGGGTCCAGGTGAGTCCGCCGTCAGCCGTCGTGGCGGCACCGCCGACGAAGTTCGAGGTCATTCCCACCGCGACGCAATCGGTGGCGGTGGCGCAGGAGACGGCGGTGGCGTCGGCGCCACCGGGCCCCGTCGGGCCGACCAACACGAGAGGGGAGATCCGCGGTGGAACCGATGCGGCGGCCCCCGCCCCGGCGGCACCCGCCATCACGACCAACGCCGCGAGGGCG
>CAIORQ010000059.1 GCA_903860745.1 uncultured Actinomycetes bacterium
CCTCCGAGCCCGCCAGCGCACGATGGGCCGCGTCGAGGGCGGGCCGCAGCAGCACGCCGTCGTGGGGGTCGCCCTCGCGACGGTCCAGCACGCTCACGCGGGGCCAACCCGACGCCACCGACGCCAGCGACCCCCAGGGACGGGCCTCGCCCAGCGACAGCAGGGTGGGCGACGGCGCCACCGAGGTGCACCACCACGGGGCCCGGTCGCGACGACATCTCTCGACCACCACGCTCAGGGCGTCCCAGGTCGGCGAGCTCTCCGAGCGAAGCGCCTCGTCGTCGGCGTCGATCACCACGGCGCCGCGCAGGCGCGCCGTGGGCGCCAGGGCCGCGCCGCGCGCGCCCACGATCACCGGCCAGCCCGCGCGCATCCGGTCCCACTGGGCCTCGCCCTGGGCGACCGCCAGGCCGCGCTGTTCGAGGCGCCCGCTGAGTCGTCGGGCCCAGCCCTCGGTGGGCACCACCACCAGGAGGGAACCCGGCTCGTGGAGCGTCGACAGGTGGGCGTGCACCACCAGGCCAAGCGGGTCACTGGTCGGCGCGGCCAGGACGACTCCGGGCGCCAGCGCCGTCGCCTGCTCGTCCAGGCGAAGGTCGGGGTCGGCCCTCGGGGGCGGGTCGGGCAGCTCGCGCACGACCACCGGCGGTGACGCGGCCAACAAGAAGCGCGACAGGGGTGCGCACCATCGCGTCGCCGCCCACCGCAGCAGATCGATCATCTCGGGCGCCGGACCGCGTCCCAACCACTTCTTGACCGGCTTGAGCTCGCGACGCGGGGGGACCTCCTCGACCACCCACGCCCGCAGCGAGCGATGGTTGAAGTCGACCCGCACGCGGTCGCCGACGCGCACGTCGGCCCAGGCCTCGCCGAGCTCGTAGTCGAAGGCGCGGTCGACGGCGGCGTTCTCGGTGATGACGCGGACGCAGCGCGTCACGGCTACAGGGACAGTTCGCTACGCAGGTCGTCGACGCGCGGCGTCTGCTCCCAGGTGAAGCCATGTTCGGAACGACCGAAGTGTCCGTAGGCGGCGGTCTTGCGGTAGATCGGTTGGCGCAGGTCGAGGTCGCGGATGATCGCCGCGGGGCGCAGGTCGAAGAGCGCGTCGACGGCCTTGGCGATGCGCGTGCGGTCCACGCGCTCGGTCCCGAAGGTCTCCACGAGCACCGACACCGGGCGGGCCACGCCGATGGCGTAGGCGACCTGCACCTCGCAGCGCTGGGCGGCGCCCGCCGCCACCACGTGCTTGGCGACCCAGCGAGCGGCGTAGGCCGCTGAGCGGTCCACCTTGGAGGGGTCCTTACCCGAGAAGGCGCCGCCGCCGTGACGGGCCATGCCGCCGTAGGTGTCGACGATGATCTTGCGACCCGTCAGTCCGGCGTCGGCGTGGGGCCCGCCCAGGACGAACTTGCCCGAGGGATTGACGAAGACCTTCATCGACGAGGTGTCGAGGTCCGGCGGCAGCAGGGGCGTGATGACGTGGTCGAGAACGTCGCGCCTGATGGTGGTCTGGGAGTCGTAGCCGTCCTCGTGCTGGGTCGACACGAGTACGGTGTCGACCGCGACGGGGCGACCGTTCTCGTAGGCGATGGTGACCTGGGTCTTGCCGTCGGGGCGCAGGTAGGGCACCAGGCCGCTGCGACGCACCTGGGCGAGGCGCATCGAGAGCCGGTGCGCCAGCCAGATCGGCAAGGGCATGAAATCGGCGTTGTCGTCGCAGGCGTAGCCGAACATCATGCCCTGGTCCCCGGCGCCCTGGCCGTTGAGCTCGTCCTCACCCCCGGTGCCCGAGCGGTGCTCGTGGCTCACGTCCACGCCCCCGGCGATGTCGGGGCTCTGCTTGCCCAGCGACACCAGCACCGCGCAACTGTGTCCGTCGAGCCCCTTGGCGGTGTCGTCGTAGCCGATGTCGAGGATGGTCCGACGCGCCACCTGCGTGATGTCGACGGTCGCGGTGGTGGTGATCTCACCCGCCACGACGCACAGGCCCGTCGTCAACAGGGTCTCGCAGGCCACCCGCGCTTCGGGGTCCTGGGCGAGGATGGAGTCGAGGACGGCGTCGGAGAGCTGGTCGGCGAGCTTGTCGGGATGCCCTTCGGTCACTGACTCCGAGGTGAAGAGGGTCCGGTCCGTCATTCGACTCCTTTTACGAGTAGTCCGAGTACTTTAGTCAAGATTGCCTCGGCGATCGCTTCTTTCGGACGCTGCGTGACCCACTGCACCACGTCGTCGCGTCCCACCATCAGCACCTCGTTGGTGGGGTGCGCGAAGCCCGCGCCGGGTCGCGACACGTCGTTGGCCACGACGAGGTCGACGTCCTTTCGACGGCGCTTGTCCAGCGCGCGCGCCTCGAGCTCCGCGGTCTCGGCGGCGAAGGCCACCACGACCTGACCCTCGCGGCGCCGCCGCGCCAGCTCAGTGACGATATCGGTGGTCGCGACCGGTGTCAGCACCGGCGGGCCATCGGCCTTCTTGATCTTCTCGGGCGCCGGCTCGAAGCTGAAGTCGGCCACCGCCGCGGCCATCACGGTGATATCGGCTCCGTCGAACTCCTCGAACATCGCCGCGGCCATCTGCGCCGCGCTCTCCACGCGCACGACGCGCACCCGGCGCCGCACGTCCAGGGCGAGTTCCCGGTGCGCCGCACTGACCAGGGTCACCTGCGCCCCCCAGCGCGCGGCGACCTCGGCGAGGGCGAAGCCCTGGTGCCCCGTCGAACGATTGGTCACCACCCTCACCGGGTCGATCGCCTCCGAGGTGCCGCCGGCGCTGACGAGCACCCGACGCCCACTCAGCGCGCCGCGATAGCCCTCGACGACGCGTCGCACGAGCTCGACGATGGCCTCGGGATCGGGCAGTCGCCCGGCTCCCTCGTCGCCCCCCGCCAGCGCGCCGCTCGCGGGTTCGAGGACCAGGACGCCGCGACGTCGCAGCGTCGCCAGGTTCTCCTGCACCGAGGGCTGCTCCCACATCTCGGTGTGCATCGCCGGGCACAGGAGCACCGGAGCGCGCGAGGCCAGCAGCGTCGCGGTCAACAGGTCGTCGGCCAGGCCGGCGGCGTAGCGCGCGATGAGGTGCGCCGTGGCGGGAGCCACCACGATCAGGTCGGCGTGCTGGCCGAGGTGGGTGTGGGGTATCGGCGTGGTGGGGTCGCCGTAGAGCGAGACCCGCGCGGGCTCCGAGGCCAGGGCCGAGAAGGTGACGGTCCCGACGAAACGGGTCGCGTCAGGCGTGAGGACCGGTGAGACGAAGTAGCCCAGGTCCCGCAGGCGTCGCAGCACCTCGACGGACTTGTAGGCGGCGATGCCGCCGGCTACTCCCAGGACAATACGAAAAGGCGCCTGCTCAGCGGTCGCGGAGGGCATCGGTGAAGGCGTCGAGGTCGTTCGCCGCGTCCAGTCGAGCCTGTTCCTTGGCCAGGGCCTCGGCGCGCTCGGCCTCGACCTCCTCGGCGGTGGGTCGGTGGAAGCGCAACTTGCCCTCGTAGAGCTCTTCCATGGCCAGTGACAGCGACTTGTTCGACAACGACGACACCTGCGGCGGGATCAAGGAGCCGTGGCCCGAGCCCAGTCCGTTGTAGTACTCGTTGATCTCACGGGCGCGAATGGCCGAGACCGCGACCAGGGTGAACTTCGAGTCGCCCACGCGTGCCAAGAGATCTTCGATGGGCGGGTCGACGAGAGTGGGGCGATCAGCCATGGAATGCACGTCCTTTTAGGAGGGAACTCGCCGAGACTGGCGAAGCCCCTCCAGTATAGAGAGGATTTCACCGCTGGCCCGCTCCACGTCGTCATTGACCACCACGTAGTCGGCGAGTCGGCGCCCGGCCTCGATCTCCCCGCGCGTCGACTCGAGACGGCGCCGGACGTGTTCTTCTTGGTCACCGCGCCCGCGCAGGCGTTCTTCGAGCTGGTCCATCGACGGGGCGGTCAACAGCACGATGACCGCGTCGCTCTGGCGCTCGCGCACCTGGCGGGCGCCCTCGACCTCGATCTCGAGCAGGACGTCTCGTCCCTCGGGGGGGTGGGGGACCGGCGTGCCGTAGAGGTTTCCCTGGAACTGCGCCCATTCGTAGAAGAAGTCGTTGGCGATGGCCGACTCGAAGACCTCGCGGGTCACGAAGAAGTACTCCTCGCCGGTCTCGGTGGGTCTGGGCTCGCGCGTGGTCCACGACCGGCTCAGCCACAGGCGTCCGTCACGTTCGAGCAGACGTCGAGCCACGGTTCCCTTCCCGACCCCTCCGGGGCCGATCAGGACGACGATCAATGGCTCAGCGCACAAGGGCTTGGAAGAGCTGCTCTCTCTGGCGCGGTCCCAGTCCCCGGATACGGCGGGTCTGGGCGATGGCGGCGCTCTTCATGATGCGCGCGGCCTTCACTTCGCCGATCGCCGGCAGGGCGCTGATGAGGTCGTAGGCGCGCATCTGGGCGACGCATTCCTCGGTCTCGGCCAGCGCGAACAACTCCTCCAAGGAGAGTTCACCCGACTTGACCATCTTCTTGACCTCGGCGCGCCGACGGCGGTTGGCCACCGCGGCCCGCGACGCTGCTACTCGCTGTTCGTGGGTTAAGGAAGGAGGAATGGGAGTCACGCAGTCAGAATAACCCCTGGGACCGCGAATTTCTAGAGAAATATCGCCAAGTTGTCGCGCCAGGTCCGAACGGCGTCGCGCAGGGCCGAACGCTCCGGACCGACGTTGAGGATGGCGCGGGATACGTTGACCAGGACCGTCCCTGGCGGACAGCGCTGGAAGAGGCGACCGACGTCCTCGGGGCTGGCTCCCTGGGCCCCGACCCCGGGGACCAGGTAGGGGCCGGCCAGCGACGCCAGGTCGAAGCGAGGTCGCTCCCGCGTGGCCCCCAGGACCGCGCCCAGGCCACCCAGGCCCTCCTCGCGCCGGTTGATCTCGGCCAGGGAGCGCAAGATGACGTCCTCGACGGCCTCGTCGTCGTCGCTGCGCGCGCGCTGGAGCACCCGGCCCTCCTCGTTGGAGGTCGCGGCCAGGACGAAGACGCCCCGTCCGGCACTCAGTCGTGCGAAGAAGGGCGTGAGGGCCCCCACCCCGGTGAAGGGGCTCACGGTCACCGCGTCGCTGCACAGCGGCGAGGACTCGTCGAGCCACGCCGCGGCGTAGGCCTCGTTGGTGGCGCCGATGTCGCCGCGCTTGGCGTCGGCGATCACCAACACGTCGGCGTCACGCGCGTCGGCGATGAGGCGCTCGAGGACGCGATAGCCCGCCGAACCGAAACGTTCGAAGTAGGCGACCTGCGGTTTGATCGCCGCGGCGTGGCCCACGCTTGCCTCGAGGACCGCCAGGGAGAGGAACTCGAGGCCCTCCACGCTGTCGGGTCGGTCCCAGGCGCCCAACACCGCGGGCGACGGGTCGACACCGACGCAGAGTGGGCCCAAGGCGCGGATGCGCTCCTGGAGTCGGACGCCGAAACTCTCAGCCATGCGCGGCTCCCGTCAATTCCTTCAGTGTCGACACGCCGTGGTGACGCATCCAGTGCTCCGCTTCGCGAGCCACCCGCCACGGCGCCCGCGGATCGGCGAAGGTGGCGGTGCCGACCTCGACCGCGTTGGCGCCGGCCATGACCATCGCGATGGCGTCCTCGCCGCGTCCGACGCCACCGACGCCGACGATGGGCGTGTCGGGCAGGGCCTCGCGGCACTCGTAGACGGCACGCAGGGCCACCGGAAGGATGCCCGCGCCGCTGAGGCCTCCCCCACCGTTGCCCAGGGCCGGCCGGCGCGCCTCGATGTCGATGACCATCCCCAGGACCGTGTTCACCAGCACCAGCGCGCTCGCACCGGCCTCCACGGCCGCGCGGGCCACCTCCACCAGTTCAGGCGTGTTGGGCGAGAGCTTCACCCACAGCGCGACGCCGGCCTCGCGCGAGGCGTCGACGATCGCCGCGGTGAGCTCGGGCGAGTGCGCGAAGATGCCGGCGCGCCCCTCGAGGTTCGGGCACGAGGCGTTCACCTCGAGGGCCACGATGTCGGCACCGCGCATGGCGCGCGCGGCCTGCGCGAACTCCTCGACGCTGCGGCCCCAGATCGAGCCCACCACCCTCGCGCCGCGCGAACGCAGGGTCGGGAGATGGTCGCGGCGCCAGGCGTCGACGCCGGGTCCGGCCAGGCCCACCGCGTTGACCATGTCGGCACCCCAGGCGGCGACCCGCGGCGGCGGGTTGCCCTCCCAGGCGAAGGCCGCCAAGGACTTGGTCACCACGGCACCCAGCTCGGCCAGGTCCCCGTAGCCCGCGAGCTCGTCGCCGTGGCCCGCGGTGCCCGCCGCGGTCATCACGAAAGTGGGAAGCGCGACCTCGCCGACGCGCGTGGACAGGTTCACCGGTGCAGTTCCTGCAGCGACGTGACGCGCCAGCCCCGGCTCCGGGTGTCACCGATGCCGACGACCGCCGCCTGGGCCGCACTCACGGTGGTCATACAGGCGACCTTATTGACGGTGCAGGCCGTGCGGATCGCCGCGCCGTCGGCGCGCGCCGAGCGACCCGACGGCGTGTTGATCACCATGTTGACCTCGCCCGAGGCGATCAGCGCCACGGCGTCGACGCCCAGGTCGGCGGTGGCGATCTTGCCGACCAGCGTGTCGACCACGACGCCGTGGGAGCGCAGGTAGCCCGCGGTGCCCACGGTGGCGGCGATGGTGAAACCAAGTTCACGCAGCGACCGGGCGACCTCGACCCCGGCCACCTTGTCGGCGTCGGCCAGGGACAAGAACACCTGGCCCTCGTGGGGCAGTCCGGTGCCGGCGCCCAATTGGGCCTTGGCGAAGGCGATCCCGAAGCTCTCCCCGATGCCCATCACCTCTCCGGTGGAGCGCATCTCGGGGCCGAGCAGCGTGTCCACGCCCGGGAAGCGGTTGAAGGGCAGGACCGCCTCCTTGACGCTCACGTACTCCGGGACCGGCGTCGTCGCGGGGACCACGCCGCGACCGCGCAGCTGCGCCAGCGACACCCCCATCATGACCTCCACGGCGACCTGGGCCAGGGGCACGCCCGTCGCCTTGGCCACGAAGGGCACCGTACGCGAGGCGCGCGGATTGGCCTCGAGCACGAAGACCTCGTCGTCCTTGACGGCGTACTGCACGTTGATCAGGCCCACGACGCCGAGCTCGTGGGCGATGCGCGCCGTGTGGTCGTGCAGACGCTCGAGCACCGCGTCGCTCAGGTTCTGGGGCGGCAGTGCGCAGGCCGAGTCGCCCGAGTGCAC
>CAIORQ010000060.1 GCA_903860745.1 uncultured Actinomycetes bacterium
ATCGAAAAGGTGTCCTTCTTTTCAGGTTGATTTGGTGTGTGGTAACACAAATTCTACCTGATGGGGACACCTTTTTCGCGTATGGTCAGCTCTTCAGACCAGCACCTTCACGGTGGATCCAGGCTTAGGAGACAATCACGTGTTGCTGTTTTCGACGCGCGGGTGTTGCTGTTTTCGATGCGTGTTTACAGGCGGGTCAGGCAGGACTAGCGACGACGATTGACGCGTCGCGCAACGCGTCAATCAGACGCTCGTCATAGGTCACCATTCCCTCGAGGTCATCGCCCATCTCCAGGGCCGTCGCCAGATGAAGTGCGTCGAGAGATCGTAACGAGTGGGGTGCGAGGTGACCCGCCGTATAGAAGGTCGCCACGCTGGGCATGATGAGAGACACCGACTCCAAAGCATTCTCGACGTCCTCGCTCGAAATGCCAAGACGGCTGGCGGCTCTGACGGCTTCGGTTCGAAGTAGTTGAGACGACCAGAGGGAATCGTGGTGGACCGCCCAGTCGCGCATGGCGGCTGATTCATTCTCGTCGACGAGGAGTTTCAAGAACGCCGATGTATCGAGATACCACGCCATTTGATCTATCGGTCTTCTCTCAACTCTTCCAGGACATCCGACGTCGACCGCTGCGTCGTAACGGGGGAGGGCAGGTCAGCGATGCGGAGTCTCGCGGGCTGCACACGCCCCGATATCGTCAGTGCGGCGATCCCCGCGGTGCCCGACGGGGAACTCAAGACTGCGACAATGCGTCCACGGTCGGTGACACCCAGAGTCTCGCCTCTCGCAACGCGTCGTAGTGCGGCAGAGGCATGTTGCTGCAACTCGCGAATCCCAATCGTCTCCATGTGCGTCAATTGTAGCACAAATGCCGTTCCAATCCGCCAATTCATCAACGAAAGGGAAGATGAAGTCTCGGAATGCCGTGAGCCGCTACATCCGACTCTTTGCGCACGAGGAAGAGCGTCGGACGAGGTGTCTGACGTTGCCGTCAGAGACGCGAGATGACGTCGCCCACGGGTCCGTGAATTGTTGCGCCAGTAGTTTTCGATCGTGATTGATGTGTTGTCGGTCAATGTCGGAGTGCCCTCTTTGCTCGGACAATGCCAGGGCGCCAAGGTCTACAGCGCGATTGGCAAACGCCCCTCAGTACGAAGGTGGGAGGTGCTGGCTGGGGGGGGACGAGTCGGGTGTAGCGACGAAGAGCGACGCGTCGCGAGACGCCTGCAGTTCAGGGCCCGTCTCCAGGACCGTCGCCAGGTGCGGGGCCCGAAGGAGGCGTGTAGGTATCTTCGCAGAATCACCTGGTACGTCCAACGTCCGTCGATGTACCATCCCGCATGGAAACTATTCCGACTTCAGTCATTGGTCTTGGGATGATGGGATCCGCTCTGGCGCACGCTCTCATTGCTGCGGGCCATGACGTCACCGTGTTCAATCGCTCGAGCCAGAAGTGCACACCCTTCCAGGGGATCGCGCGGGTTGCCTCCAGCGTGGAAGAGGCCTGTGGCGCCAGCGAGGTCATCTTCGTCTGTGTCGTCAACTACGAGGTGAGTGATGCGCTGTTGCGCACCCCCGAAGTCGAGGCCTCATTGGCGGGCAAGCTCGTCGTCCAGTTGACCACCGGTACGCCGGCGAGCGCCCGCGACGGGGCGGCGTGGGCCACGCGACGTGGCATTCAGTACCTCGAGGGCGTGATCAACGTCTATCCTCCGCTCATCGGCACCGCCGAGTCCGAGGTCATCTATTCGGGCCCTCGTGAGTTGTTCGACCACTACCTGCCGGTGTTGGTGGCGTTGGGTGGGCAGCCGAAGTTCTACGGCGAGCAGATCGGGCCCTACGCGGCCATCAATCTCGCCGGCGTCGCGTTGATGGCTGGTTGTCACGCCGTCTTGTATCACTCGCTGGCGATGCTGGAGTCAGAGTCCGTTCCGCTCCAGGACCTCGAGCCCAGCACGATCTTCTTGGACTGGTTCGTGGAGCACGCGATGCACGGAGTCGACACCGCGTCCTACCCGTCGGGGAACGGATCGATGAGGATCTGGCGTGATGCGAACGAGGACGTTCGAAGGCACGTAGAAGAGGTCGGCCTCGATCCGACGTTCATCTCGTTCCTGCTGTCCAGCATGACGCGAACGATCGAACTCGGCCACGGCGACGACGATCTGCCCGCATTGTACGAAGGTTTCAGACCAAGGCCGTCGACGTCGCCCGAATCTCACGTCCGCGCCTAGGGTGATCAGGGCCGCATCGTGGTGAACTGACGGTAACTGTGAAGGGTGGTAGGATAATACTGAGAAGATGAGGACGAACGGAGGTCGGTTGACGGATCGATTCCTCTCGCGATTCGTGGCACCTCTCGCTCTGATGCTCGCTGTCGCCACGGTGTTCGTCGCCACACCCGCCACGGCATCGCCGGACCTGGGCGTTTCAGTGAGCCTTAGTTTGTCCGCCACGACGGTGGTCACCGGAAGCACGCTCCACGCCACGCTCGTCATCACGAACGACTCCGGACACCCGGTGTACTACGGCAAGAATTGCCGCGACAACGGCGTGGAGGTGGGGTTGTCGAGCAAATCGGAGCCGTTCACCCCCCTTTGGACCGGACCCAGTTGTGCCGGCAAGCTACTCGTCGATACCCGCCGAGTTCTCTCGCTATCCATTCCTGCGACGTACGTACCGTGTTCGGGGAACCGCAAGTGTCTTGACCTGCGAGCGACACCTTTGCCGACCGGCGTCTACAACACGCAGATCGCTTTCCGTGGCTTTCCTGTGGGGACAGGAACTCCCTCGGAACCAGTCATCGTGACCGTGGTCAAAGCCAACTCGCCACGTCGCACCGGCACGATCGTTGGCCGCTTCCTCCTCTCTCCCGCGATCGTGGTCGGGCCCGACCCGCCACTCTCGGGAACGATCACCTTCACTCCTGAGCACGCCAACACCTCGGTGAAGGCGGTGGTGATGAAGGTGGGCAAGACCGGCAGTTTCGAGGCTCATCTGCTTCCGGGGACTTGGGAGGTCACTGGAGAATCGCCGAACTACCAGGGGGGCTCGGCTCGCTGCAGCGCCGGAACCGCATCGGTGGTCCGAAGTGACGAGATCACGAAGGTGGCTGTCGTCTGCATTGAGATCTGAGAAGCGCCAACGTGGCGAGTCCCTTTGGCCAACTCACCTTGCTGGCCCCCGCACGCCGCCACCAGTGACCGGCGGCCCACGAGTCGGGCAGTCACCCGTGGCTCTCGACGGACGCGTCGTCAACCAGGCCTGAAGGGGTCCTTCGGCATGGCTGGGTCAGGCGCCGCGCTCGTGACGGGGCTATCTCAGGCCTGGCCGAAATCCTCGGGGACCTCGACGACGACCGCCTCGCCCTCGACCACGACCTCGCCGCCCACTTCGATACGTGACGCCACCGTCACGCGGCGTCCGTCGACGCTGACGATCCGACCTCGCACCACCAGCTCGGGGCCGAGCGGCGTCGGGCGACGATAACGAACGCTCAGCGTGCCCGTCACGCAGCGGTGCGCGGGGCCACCGTCGTCGAGGCGCCGACCCTCCTCGCGATACAGGGCGGCGGCGCCGGTGGCCGTGGAGTGGCAGTCGATGAGGCAGGCCAGGAGGCCGCCGTAGACGTAGCCGGGGATCGCCGTGTGGTACGGGGCGGGCGTGAAGCGCGTCGCCGTCTCGTCGCCGTCCCAGCGGGTCTGGAGCTGGTAGCCGTGCTCGTTGAGCCGCCCGCAGCCGTAGCACTGGGCGAAGTGTTCGGGGTAGAGGCTCTGGACGTCCGGCTCGATCTCGGTCACGAGGCGATGATAGTTCGGTGCCGCGATTCGCCCGCTGGTGACAGGGGAGAGGCGCGCAGAGTTCGGCGGTGAATCTGGAGCTTCTAGTACTCGCCCTTGATGACGAAGAACGAACCGCGGATCGTGCCCGCGAGCTTGGACTTCTGGCGCGCGAACTTGAAGGAACCGAGCTCCTCGGGTATCTCCATCCCCTCGCAGAGCTTGAACCCGACCGCTCGCTTGGGTGCCGGCCCGTCGAGGGTGTAGAGCACGTTGATCGAGAGGCCGCTCTGGTAAAAGACGTAGGTCCAGCGGATGTTCTCGACCTGGAACGACGTCGCCTCGAGGGGCGGCGACGCGATCACGATGTTGCGCTCCAAGAGGACCCGACTGACGAGGTCGATTGCCTGCTTGGCCGTGGCGGCCGGTTCGACCGTGAAGTCGTGGTCGTACTTGTTCTTGAAGTAGCGGGCCTCATTGGCCCGTAGTCCGGCCAAGGAGTCGGCGAAGGGCGATGACTCCAGTCCGGTGGTGGAGACGTTCACGAAATCGACGATGTAATTCATCTAACAATCCTGCCAGACGCCGGAGAATCAGAGCTCGCGTCGTAGCGGCCTACCTCCGTAAGACCCCGTCGCACCTGGGCGTACGCGGCACCGTCGTGACCGTTGTATCGGACGGGGTCCGTGCCCACGCTCCCGCACTCAAGCACGACCAGGTGGGCATCATCACCCGGTAAGGGTTGCGGAGAGGATCCGAGGACCTAGAGGGCAGTCCATCAGGATTTTTGTTCGTGGAGGTAATGGGACTATGTTCGAACCCCTCCTGGGGCCAGAAACTCAGCAGTTTCAGGGGTTTTAATCCAACCCGAGGCCGAATTCGGGGAGCGACCGGCTCCTTCAGCGTTGACGCAGAAGTAATGGGACGACGTTCGAACCCCTGAGACAAGTCCCAAGTGGCAAGCAAAGGTGTCTTGGTGTCACATGTTGTCCGTGGCCATGAGAAAGTATCCACTGGTGGCCAGCTGAGGTCCCCGCTGGTGGCCATGAAAAGTCCCCGCTGGTGGCCACGAGAAGTCCTCACCCCTTATTGAGCATCCAAGAGAAGTGCCCCCTGGCCGGTGACGGTGGTAGTTGCGAAACAACCCCGCACCAACCAGGAGACACCTTCTATGAAATCAGTTAGGGAACGCATGGACATCATTTCTGCTTATCGCGAGGTCGGCTCCTATCGGGGAGCCGCCGAGATCTGCGCCACCACGGCCAAAACCGTGAAACGCGTGGTCGAGGCGGCGCAGCGCACCGACACCGAATCACCCACGCCACACAACTACGACGTCGTCACCGACCTCGTGGCCCAGCGCGTCGCCAAGACCAAGGGGCGCATCACCGCCAAGCGGTTGCTCCCCGCGGCGCTGGCCGCGGGTTACACCGGCTCGGACCG
>CAIORQ010000061.1 GCA_903860745.1 uncultured Actinomycetes bacterium
AGAGTCATAAACCTTCAAATTGAACGCGCAAGCGGGCTGCTGAGACCAGAATTGTGTCCACCGACTCACGAAATCGTAGCGTACGACAAGATTCTTCATCGAACTGACACAATTAGATACAATAATCTCCTATTATTACAACGAATTCTTGACATTTGTCGACACGGTGCCATAGATTGTCATACAGTTATCCATTGAAGTACTGATCCGCACTGGGTCTGTTAGAGGCTCAGACTATTTGATTCCAACCAACGCTTTGTCGGCGGTTTGGTCATAGTAGACCGTCTCGAACTCGACTGGTGGCACGTCGTCGAGGTAGCTGTGCAGCCGCTCGTGATTGTGCCAGTGCACCCATCCCAGTGTGGCCAGTTCGAGGTCGTCGACATTCCTCCAGGGACCTCGTCCAGGGCCGCGCATCAACTCGGTCTTGTAGATGGCGTTGACCGATTCGGCGAGGGCGTTGTCAAAGCTGTCACCGACCGTTCCGATCGAGGGAACGGCGCCGATCTCGGCCAAACGCTCGCCAAATCTCAGAGACGTGAATTGAGATCCGGCGTCAGAATGTGCAATGAGTCCCTCGAGTGAGGTGCCACGTTGCCAGCGCGCCATCTCGAGCGCGTCGAGGACCATCGACGTCTTCATGGTCGTCGCGACTCGCCACCCCACGATCATCCGGCTGAACACGTCGGTGATGAAGCACACGTAGGCCATGCCCGACCACGTCGGCACGTAGGTGAGATCGGTCACCCAGAGCCGATTGGGCGCACTCGCACTGAATTCTCGTTTGACGAGGTCCGGTGCTCTCGCGGCCGACGGATCGGGTCGGGTGGTGATGAACTTCTTGCCCCGGCGAACGCCCGCAATTCCCGCTTGTCGCATGAGCCGGGCCACTTGGTCGCGACCGATGTCGTGGCCGGCGCGTTGGGCCGCCTTCCACAACTTGCGTGCGCCATAGACGCAGAAGTTGGCCTGAAAGAGTGCGACGAGAATGGGCAGCATCACCTCGTCGCGCAACTGGCGTTCGCTCGGTGGCCGAGACTTCTGTGCGTAGTAGGTGCTCGGGGCCACCTGCAGTGCTGCGCAGATGGGCTCGACCCCGAACTCCTCGCGGTTCTCTTCAATGAACCGGGCGACTACTTCTGTGGGCGGTCGAGCTCCGCCGCGAAGAAAGCCGACGCCTTGCGAAGTATCGCGTTCGCCCGACGCAGTTCCTTCACCTCTTGTTCGAGCTCCTTGAGTTTCTGAGCGTCACTCGTAGTCGTGCCGCCGAGCAGGCCGTCATCGACGTCGGCCTGGTGCACCCACGAGCGCAAGGACTCAACGCCGTAGCCGAGCTGATTCGCGATGCGCTGGATCGTTCCGTGACTGGTGCCGAGTTCGTCGCGCAGGGTGCGAACGAGTCGAACCGCCTGCGCCTTTTCATCGGGGGTGTAACGCCGAGCAGTCGGCGACCCTTTCTGTTTCTGGTTTGCCATATCTCCATCCTTGTTCCCAAGGTCTGGAGCCTCCAGCATTACCAGTGCGGATCATACAAGGCATCGCTTCGCTCTTTGATTCAGACCTAGGAGTGGGTCACATCGAGGCGAGCTACCAAATCACTAGGGGGGAACCTTGAAAAAGTTAGTAACCGCAAGCCTCGCGCTCGCGCTGAGCGTTGGGTCGGGATTGTTGGGCACGATTAGCGCCTCCGCCTCGACGAAGCCAATCATCATCGGAGCGATTGCCGGCACCACTGGCGCATACGGCTCAACGGGCCAGGCAGTCATCAATGGCACCCAAATGGCCGTGGCCAAGATCAACGCGGCCGGCGGTGTCATGGGGCGCCAGCTGAAGTTGGTCTGGGGCAATGACAATGCCAGCGCCACTACATCCGCCCTGGACTTCAAGAAGTTCGTTTCCGAAGGTGCGGTCGCGATTCTGGGTTCGCCCGACACCGCGACGACGACCGTGACGCTAGCGGACACGATGAAGATTCCTGACCTGGGAGCCATCGACGACGGCGGCCCCGCCATCTACCCGAACGGTCCGAGCGGCAAGCCCGCACCGTGGGCGTGGAGCAACAGCCTCAACACTTACGCATGGGGACAGGCCGTGGGCGTCTACGCCGCTAAGCGCTGTCCTTCGGGCCTGGCCGTACTGCACGATCCCACTTTCTACGGAATGGGCGGCCTCGCGGGCATCCAGCAGACCTACACCAAGAAGTTAAAATTGAATGACGCCATTACGGAGAACTGGTCGTCCTCATCGCCCGCCGCGGCAACGATGGATAGTGAGATTGCCAAGATCAAGTCGTCCGGCGCCAAGTGCGTCGACGTGTGGTTGACCCCGCAGGACCAGGCGACGTTCGTAAACGAGATGCACAACCTCGGCGACATGTTCACGGTCCTGGGCAACGACGAGACTTCCGCGGACGCGACGTTCGCGGGTCTGGCCAAGGCCAACGCCAATGGCATGATCTCGGCAGAGCTCACGGCGGCCTACGCGCCCAACGCTACGGTGAAGGCTTTCGCCAAGGCGTACTTGAAGAAGTTCAAGGTAGCGACGACTCCGTTCGCCGAACTGAGCTACGACGCCGTCTTCATGTTGGCCAAGGCCATCACGGCGGGTAAGTCGACCTCTCCGGTGTCGATCCAGACGCAGCTCAACAAGATCACCAACTACAACGGTCTGACCGGAAAGTTGACCTTCACAAAGCAGATCCACGTGACGATCAACGCCCCCCAGCTGACGACGGTTAAGTACTCTACCGCTGCCAAGGCGTGGAAGCCGCTG
>CAIORQ010000062.1 GCA_903860745.1 uncultured Actinomycetes bacterium
ATGTCGACGTGGTGCGGCGAGTGGATCATGATCCAGTGGAAGAAGAAGTTCACGCCCTTGGGGACGCGCAACACGGTGGTGCCCTCCATCTGGCCCTTGAACTTGTTCCAGTCGTTGCGCTTCCACCAGCGGATGTCGGGCGCGACGTGGTGCACGTGCACCACCGAGCCGATCATCCAGATGAAGCCCAGGAAGGGCACGACCTCGGCGCGCAGGATCAGCCAGACGACGCCGCCCACCGAGTGCGTGTGCGCCCACGCCACCGCGCCGAGACCGGCCGCCATCGCCACGATGAACGCGGCGGTGACCAGTCGGTCGCGACGGATCGCCTTGATCCAGCGCGCGGGCGGCGTGAAGGCGATCATCTTGTGCCACCACACCTCGTTGAGGTAGTAGTAGCCGGCGCCCCACCAGGACCACTCCACGTGGTGGATCATCTTGGCCCAGCGGGACTTCTCCGCGTACTCCTGCGCGGTGACGGGGTGCCACACGAAGTCGTAGCCCTGGCGCACGGTGAAGGCGTGGTGGATGCGGTTGTGTCCGAGCACCCAGGCCTCGAAGACGTGCCACGACGGCAGCATCGCGATGCGCCCGATGATCGAGTTCTTGCGCTTGGTGTTGAACAAGGCACCGTGGGCGCTGTCGTGGGCCACCACGAACAGCGCGGTGACCGCGAGGACGGCCAACACGTCGAGGGCGGCGTCGGCGAAGGGGTTGGCCACGAAGATCAACGCCGTGATGGTGCCGAGGTAGATCACCACGTCGCGGGCGAAGTAACTCATGCCCTTCCAGGTGGGGTTCTCGTAGGCGGCGTCGGGGATGATGTCGATGACCGGCTTGAGCGAACCGACCCGCTCCTCGCGCTCCTCGCGGGCGAGGGTGTCCTCACTCATGCGACGTCCCGTCGAGACCGGCGACGACCCAACCCTGCGTGACTACGACCATCGAGTTCATCCATTGCCATAATCCTACTCAACCCCCTCGAAATGACTAGGTTCCAAGGTCCTCGCCCTCGTCAGGGAGCCGTTCGCCAGGCCCCCATCGAACTCCGAGACGACACCGTCCTCCAGGCGCCAACGTCGCGCCCCGGGCACCCGCTGGGCGTCCTGGTGGGAGATGATCATCAAGACCCCGTCGCGGTAGTGATCGCGCAACCTCGCCAGCAGCGTCGCGGCAGCGTCATCGTCGAGTCCCTCGGTCGGTTCGTCGAGGACCACCACCGGCCGGCCGGCCAGCAGTTCACGCGCCACGCCCAGACGGCGCTGCTCCCCTCCCGAAAGACCGGTCCCGGTCCCTCCCAGATGAGTGGCGACCCCGTCAGGGAGTCCCCGCACGAAGGCGCCCAGACCCGCGGCCTCGCAGGCGGCGAGCAGCTCCTCCTCGCTGGCGTCGGGTCGCGCGAGTCGCAGGTTGTCCGCCAGCGTGGCGTCGAAGACGTGAGGGGCGTCGTCCACGATGCCCACCACCTCACGGACACTCCGCGATCGCAAGGTGGCGTAGGGCACGCCACCCAGGGTGAGCGCCCCCGCGCTCGGGTCGAGGAACTTCGCCACCAGGCGCGCCAGGGTGGTCTTGCCCCCTCCGCTCGGCCCCTCGAGGACCACCGTCTCGCCCTCGTGCAGGGTCGCGCAGACCTCGCGCAACACGATGGTCGCGTCGTAGGAGTGCGACACGTCGCGCAGCGACAGCGTGGTGTCCGTCACGAGCTCGCCCGACGGGTCGGAGTCGTGCACCGGCCACGGACGTTGGCGCAGAGCCTCGAGGCGCGCGATCGCCGCGCGATCTCGCGAGGCGCTGACCACCGCGGGGACGACGCCGCTGACCAGTTCCAGCGCCGCCACCGTCGTGAGTGCGGGGACCGCGACCAGCGCCGCCGACAGTTGTCCGCTGCGCAGGGCGTTCACGCTCACCAGCGCCGCGGCGACGCCGGCCAGCCCGTTCACCAGCACCGCCAGTCCCGCCACGAGTCCGGCGACGTCGCGACGACGCGCGTTCGCCGCGTCGGCGCGACGCTCGAGCGCGGCGAGTCGCCGGTGCAGACCGTCACCGGCGCCGGTCATCACGAATTCGTCACCGCTCTGGGCGGCCTGGTCGAAGAGCTCGGTCGTCTCCGCGTGCACCTGGTCCGTGGCGAGGGCGCTCGCCGCTCCCCGGCGAAGGGCGATCACCGGCAAGACGACCGCGTCGACCACCACCGCGCCCAGCAGCACGGCCCCGGCGGGCGGCGTGATGGCCCCGCAGAGGATCGCGCTGGCCAGGGCGGCGGCCACACTGGTGAGCAGTGGGCCGGCCACCGCGGTCAAGAGGTCCTGCACCCGCTCGACGTCGCCGAGGACGCTGTCGACCACCTCCGCACTGCGCGGGCCGAGCCCCGCGGGCAAGAGGGGCTCCAGGTCCCGCGCGACGGCGGCGCGCACGTGACCCATCGCGCCCAAGGCGCAGCGGTGGGTCTGGGTGCGTTCCAGGTAGCGCCCGGCCGCCTTGGCCAGTGCGAAGAGTTGGACGAGGCCCATCGGCACCGTCAACGACAGCACGCTCGGGCGCTGGGCCGCGCGAACGATCAGCCAGGCCGACGTGGCGGCGAGCCCGACCGTGCACAGGGTGACCAGGACCCCCGAGGCCAGCGCCGCGCCTATGGCGCGACGTTCGCGCCCCAGGGCGTCGCGCACGAGGCCCCTCCGCTCAGACATGGTCCACCGTCGCGCGCTCTATCTGGATGACGTGGTCGGCGGCGAAGTCACGATGCGTGGCCACTACGCGGGTCATGTCCAGTGCCGCGATGGCGCGTGAGACCAGCTCCTCACTGCACTCGTCGAGGTGGGCGGTCGGCTCGTCGAGGACCAGGAGGGTCGGTCGACGCACCAGGCAGCGCGCCAGGGCGAGTCGGCGCCGTTGACCCGCCGAGAGGGCCGCGGCACCCTCGCCGAGGGGGCGGTCGAGGTCGAGGTCGAGCTCGAGCGAGGCCAGGACCCGCCGCATCGTCTCTTCACCGATCGAATCGTCACCCATCGCCAACACCTCACGGGCGCTCGCCCCGGGCAGTCGCGGGTCCTGGGGAAGGTAGGCGATGGTCCCCTGCCACCGGCGCCGGTCCAGCGAGCACAGGTCGACGCCGTCCACCACGACCTCACCGGGCGAGGCGTCCCGCAGACCCACCAGGGTGCGCAGCAGCGTCGTCTTTCCCGAGCCCGAGGGTCCGCGCAGCACCGTCACCCGTCCCGCGGCGATCGTCCCACTCACGCGCAGCGCGTCGTGACGACGAGCTCCCGACACCTCGACCCCGCGCAACTCGATCCGTGGCGGCGTCGACGCGGGCGCCAGCGTCCCTTCGTCGCGGGTCGACCCCGTCAGGTCGAGCACGGTGGTGGCCGCGGCGATGCCGTCGGCCGAGCCGTGGTACTGCGCCGCCGAGCGGCGAAGGGGCAAGAAGACCTCGGGCGTGACGAGCAGGACGGCCAGCGCCACCGAGAGTCGCAGCGAGCCGTTCATGAGACGGATCCCGAGGATCAGGGCCACCAGCGCGGTGGCCAACGACGAGAGCAGCTCCAGGGCGAAGCTCGACAAGAAGGCCACGCGCAGGGTGGACATCGTCGTGCCCTGGAGGCGGCGACCGACCTCGTCGAGTTGCTCGACGTTGTGACCGGAGCGGTTGTGCGCCTTCAAGACGCCCATGCCGCGCACCACGTCCCCGAAGTAGCCCGCGAGTCGCTGCTGGTCGTCCCAGCGCTCCTGCATCTTGTCCCTGGCCTCGAGGCCGAGCAGGACCATGAAGACCGGCAACAAGGCGACGCTGACGGCGACGATCACCGCGCTGAGCAGGTCGCGCCAGGCCAGGTAGCCCAGGAGGAGCACCGGCGCCAGGCTGGCCAGGACCAGGCTCGGCACGTAGTTGGCGAGGTAGGACTCGATGGCGTCGACGCCCTTGGTCGCCAGTTGCACGGTCGCGTCCACGCTCTGGTGGGCGCCCTCGCGCAGCACCCGGGTCAGCAGGCGTTCGCGCAGGTCGCGGCGTACCGGCGCCGCGATGCGCCCGGTGACCGGCTCGCCCAATCCCACGAAGACCGCGCGCGACACGGTCGCCGCGAGGAAGGCCTCGACCGGGACGGTGACGTGGGCCCCATGCGAGTAGAACTCCGATCCCAGGAGCGCCGCCAGCGCGGCGGCCTGGACCACGATGGCGATGGTCGTGAGGAGTCCCAGGACCACCGAAACGCCGAGCGCGCGCCGCACCAGGGGCGACGCGCGCATCAGGCGCTTCAGCAGGGCTGACGGACTCTCCGTCGAGGTCCTAGGCGTTCGTGGCAACGTTCTCCGAGGACGCGCCCGGACGGCTCACGCGCTTCTTGAACACCCAGTAGGTCCAGCTCTGGTAGGCCAGGACGAAGGGCGTGAAGATGAGAGCCACCCAGCTCATGACCTCCAGGGTGTAGCGGTGCGACGCGCTCCCGACGATGGTCAGCGTGTTGGCGGTCGACACCGACGAGACCAGGACGTTCGGGTAGAGGTTGAGCATCAGCGTGGTGATGAAGGCCACGATCACGATGCCCGTGGCCAAGAAGGCCCATCCCTCGAGGCGCTCACGCACCAGCCAGCTCACGGCCGCCAGGACGCAGACGCCCGCGATGGGCAGCAACGGCGGGACGAGGCCCGTCTGGTGACGGCTGTGCGCGGTGAGGTAGGTCCAGCCGAGGAAGGCGAAGACGATCACGAAGGTCACCGGCGCGAGGCGCGAGGCAATAGCCTGCGCGCGCTCGCGCACGTCGCCTTCGGCCTTGAGCCCCAGGTACGTCGCGCCGTGGAGGGTGAAGAGTGACAGGGTACTCAAACCCCCCAGCAGCGCGTAGGGCTTCACTAGGTCGAAGAAGGTGCCGCCCAACTGGCCGTTGGCGAGCAGCGGGACGCCATGGACGAAGTCCGCGAAGGCCACGCCCCAGAGCAGGGCCGGCAGGGCCGAGCCCCAGAAGATGGCCTGGTCCCACCACTTGGCCCATTTCTCGTCTCCGCGGTGACGCATCTCGAAGGCCATACCGCGGAAGATCAGCGCGGCGAGCAGCACGAAGAGGGCGAGGTAGAAGCCACTGAACACGGTGGCGTACCACAGGGGGAAGGCCGCGAAGGTCGCTCCGCCCGCCGTCAGCAACCAGACCTCGTTGCCGTCCCAGACCGGTCCGATGGTGTTGATGACCACGCGTCGGTCGAGGTCGTCCTTGGAGACGAAGGGCATCAGCGTGCCGACTCCGAAGTCGAAGCCCTCCAAGAAGAAGTACCCGAGCCACAGCACGGTGATCAGGGCGAACCACAACTGCTCGAGTCCGCTCGGTGAAGTGGAAAGTAGTCCTAGCATCGTCATTCTCCTAGTAGATGAGTTCGGGGACGGACTGGGCCTCGGTCTCGCCGAGAACCGGCTCGGGGACCTTGGCCAGGCGAACCATGAGGCCGATCTCGACGATCGCCAGGAGCGTGTAGATCCCGGTGAAGCCGATGAGGGAGGTCGCCACGTATCCCGGGGCGATGACCGACACGGCGGCCGACGTCTTCAAGAGTCCGTAGACCACCCAGGGCTGACGGCCGATCTCGGTGAAGATCCATCCCGTGGTGTTGGCGATGAACGGGGCCAGGACCATCCACGAGGCGAAGCGCAGGAAGCGCGGGGAGTGCTCGAGGCGCTTCTTTCGCATCAGCCACAGGCCCGCGCCACCCAGGACGAAGAGCAGGATGCCCAGGCCCACCATGATGCGGAAGGTCCAGTACAGGACCCAGATGACCGGCACGTAGCTGCCGGCTCCGTACTTGGCGGTGGCTTCCTTCTGCAGCTCGTTGATCCCCTGGACCTTGCCGTTCCAGGTGTTGGTGGCGAGCACGCTCAAGATGTGGGGCACGCGAACCTGGAACACGGGGTTGCCCGAGAGGTCGCCGATGGTCAGCAGCGAGAAGCTCGCGCCGTTGGTCGTGTTGTAGAGGGCCTCGGCGGCGGCCATCTTCATGGGCTGCTGGGTCTCCATCTGCTTGGCCTGGGAGTCGCCGAGGAACATCGTGCCCACCGCGGTGATGACCACGGCCACCACGGCGATCTTGGCGGCCTTGCCGAAACCGGCGAAATCGTGTCCCTTGCGCAGGTGCCAGGCCGCGATCGCGAGCATGAACACCGAACCGGTCAGAAAGGCGCTGAAGAGCACGTGGCCGTAGGCGAGGAAGAAGGTCGAGTTGGTCACGACCGCCCAGAAGTTCGTCATCACGGCCTGGTGGGTCAACGGATCGATCACGTAGCCGACCGGGTGCTGCATCCAGGAGTTGGCCGCGATGATGAAGGCGGCCGACAGGATGGTCCCGAGGCTGGCGAGCCAGATAGACGCCAGGTGCACTCGCTCGCTGACGCGCCCGCGTCCGAAGATCCAGATCCCCAGGAAGGTCGACTCCATGAAGAAGGCGAGCAGACCCTCGATCGCCAGGGGCGCGCCGAAGATGTTGCCCACGAAGGTCGAGTACCGCGACCAGTCCATACCGAACTGGAACTCCTGGACGATGCCGGTCACCACACCGATCGCGAAGTTCACCAAGAACAGCTTCCCGAAGAACCTGGTCATCCGGTCGTAGGCCGGGTCCTTGGTCTTGTAGAAGGCCGTCTGGAGCACCGCCACCAGCAGTCCGAGTCCAATGGTCAGTGGCACGAACAAGAAGTGGAAGACGGTCGTTATCCCGAACTGCCATCGTGCCAGTGACAGTGTGGATATTCCGCCAATGAGTGTGTTCATAAGAACAACCTAAGTAGCGAGCGTCAGCGGTTTTCAGACGTCGTTAAGGTCAAACGTCCTTTCTATCTCGTTCTCCCATCGAGAGATGAGAGCCATCGTGATATGAGATATGGACCGGATACGGGACCGCGCCCGCGCCCGGTCGCGCATGACGTGACCTCCGGCCCTACGAGCCTTGGCTCGCCAGGCCCGAGACTGTCCTGATGACTCCCGATCCCCTGAGGAGCGTCGTAGAGGTGCACGCCGGTGACCGCCGGCGAGCCGTCTTGCAACGTCGATTCAACGACCGCCCCCTCCTGGTCTTTTGGGAGATGACCAAGGCCTGCGACCTGGCCTGCCTGCACTGCCGCGCCGACGCCCAGCACCAGCCGGCGCCTGACGAGCTCACCACCGCAGAGGGCCGGCGAATGATCGACGACCTGGCGGCGCTGGAGGCCCCGCGCCCCATCGTGATCCTCACCGGAGGAGACTGCCTCAAGCGCGCCGACCTGATCGAGTTGATCGACCACGCCAAGGCGTCGTCGCTCCCGGTGGCCCTGGCCCCCTCGGTGACGCCCCTGTTGACCACCGAGCGCATGCGCGAAGTGCGGGCCCACGGCGTCTCCACCGTGTCGATCTCGCTGGACGGGCGCGACCCCGCGACCCACGACGCGGTGCGCGGGGTCCCCGGACACTTCGACGAGACAATGCGCACGCTCCACGAGCTCAAGGACGCCGGTTTCACCGTGCAGATCAACACGACGGTCATGGCGCGAAACGTCGAGCAGCTCGCCGACGTCGCGAGACTGCTCCGGGACCTCCGCGTCGACATCTGGGAGGTCTTCTTCCTCATCCCCACCGGTCGCGGCGTCGACGTCAACTCGACCACGCCCCAGCAGAACGAGGACGTGTGCAACTTCCTCGTGGACGCGTCGCGCTACGGCTTCCTCGTGCGCGCCGTCGAGGGACCCTTCCTGCGACGCGTCAACCAGCAACGGGCCGAGGGGGTCGAGGGACCCGCGACCGGCGGACTCTACGAGCGCTTGAGCGAGCGCCTCGTCGAGGTCCTGGGCGAACCCACCCACGAGGTCTGTGCGCCGAGCGCGGCGACGCGTGACGGCAACGGCATCGTCTTCGTCGGCGCCACCGGCGAGGTCTACCCCTCGGGCTTCCTGCCCACGCCCCTGGGGAACCTGCGCGCGTCGTCGCTGGTCGAGGTCTACCGCGACGCTCCCCTGATGCGGGCCATCCGCGACGCCTCCTTCACGGGGCCCTGCGGGAGCTGCGAGTTCCGCGACCTCTGCGGCGGTTCGCGCTCGCGCGCCTTCGCCGTCAGTGGCGACCCCCTGGCCTCGGACCCCGCCTGCGTGCTCGTGGGGAACGCCTGAACCTGGGCCCCGGACTCCACGACCTGGCGCGCGTGAATACCATTGGCCCCAAGCGTCGACGTCACGGAGGGAGAGCATGACCACAGGCCTCAGCGCCAGCGCCGACGTCGTGGTCGTGGGAGCGGGCATCGTCGGCCTCGCCGTCGCGCGGGAGATACTGCGTCGCCACCGCGACCTCACGATGATCGTGGTCGAGGCCGAGAGCGACGTGGCGCGCCACCAGACCGGTCACAACTCCGGGGTGATCCACAGCGGCGTCTACTACTCGCCGGGCTCGCTCAAGGCGCGGCTCTGTGTCGAGGGGTCCTCTTTGATGTACGACTACTGCGACGAGCACGCGATCGCCTACGAACGCTGCGGCAAGCTCATCGTGGCCCTGGACGACGACGAGATGGCGGGCCTCGACGAACTCGAGCGGCGGGGTCGCGCGAACCTGGTCCCGGGTCTGCGACGCCTGCGAGCCGACGAGATCGCCGACGTCGAGCCGGGGTGTCGGGGGGTGGCGGCACTACACAGCCCCAACACCGGCATCGTCGACTACCACCGGGTGGCGTCGACCATGGCGCGAGAACTCCGTGACCAGGGAGTCACCTTCCACTTCGACACGAGGGTGCGCTCCCTCGAGCGCAGCGGAGGTATCACGACCCTGCACACCGACACCGGCGCCCTCCGGGCGTCCTACGTCGTCTCGTGCGCCGGACTCTGGTCCGACCGCCTCGCGGTCGGCGCCGGCGCGGACCCCGACCCGCGCATCGTCCCCTTCCGCGGCGCCTACCTCACCCTCAACAAGACCTCCCACCCGGTCGTGCGCGGACTGGTCTACCCGGTGCCCGATCCGGCACTGCCCTTCCTGGGCGTGCACGTCACCAGACTGATCAATGGCGACGTGGTGCTGGGGCCCAGCGCCCTGCTGGTCTTCGCTCGCGACGGCTACCGGGTCTCGACCCTGCGGTGGCGCGACGTCGTCGACACCGTGACCTGGCCCGGGACCTGGCGTCTCGCCCGTCACTTCTGGCGCGCGGGGGCTCGCGAGATCATGATGGCGACGAGTCGGCGGCGCTTCTTGGACGACGTGGCGCGTTACGTGCCCGCGGCGCGCGAGGTGGGTGTGCGCGAGGGTTTCTCGGCCGGGGTGCGGGCGCAGGCGCTGGCCGCCGACGGCACCCTCGTCGACGACTTCGTGCTCTCCGAGACCGCCGGAGCCCTGCACGTGCGCAACGCGCCCTCCCCTGCGGCGACCTCCTCGTTGGCCCTGGCGCGCGAGGTCGTCACCCGGATCGAGGCATCGAGCGACTGGCGCTCGTGAGCGATCGGCCGACTAACCCGGCGTCGACACGGGACTGACGGCCATCGCCGGGACTCCGACGCCGATGACCGGTGGGCGAGCGTAGCGAAAGCGCGAAGGTCGCCTCAGCCTCCGCCGCACTTGTTCTGCAGCCAGATGGCCACGACCGCCGACGGTGCCACCTTGTCCAACTGACTCGCGAGACACATGCGGTCGCTGCCCCCCACCTCCACCACGTGCCAACGGGGCGAGGCCTCGAAGATCGCGACGTTGCCCCCGTCCTGCATCGACACCTGGTCCGACAGGCGCGAGTGGCCGGTGAGCTCGAAGAACCCGTAGGCGTACCACGGACGACCCTGAGCGATCACGATGAGGGGATTGCGCAGCAAGGGGCCCGCTTGGGTCTTTCCCGTCGTGCCCACGAAGTAGTAGCGCTTCACGAAGGCCACGTGGGCCGAGGCGCTGAGGGCGTGGGTGTGCTGGTCGAAGGCGAGGAACAGAGCACCGAGGACGTCCTTCTCCCCTCGGGTGGCGGGACCCTGGAGATGGTACTTCGAGGTACCGGCCTGGGCGACCCCACCCACGAGGGTGCCGAGCGCGAGCGCGAGCGCCGCGCACGACACCGCCGCCACCCGACCCGGCGCTCGACGCCGTCGCGTGGTCGTTGTTCCTTCAGGTTGTCCCATCGTCGGTCCTCCTCGAAGGCAGGCTACAACGGGCCCGCCGGCGACGTCACCCCGCGTGACGATCAGCGCCGCCAGTAGAAGTGGTGGGTCACTCCGCTCGGGCTCGGTACCTTCTCGACGTGGAAACGCTCGACGAGATCGTCGGGACTGTCCCACAGCCGCTCGCCGCGACCGAGCTCGACGGGGACGACCGCGACGTGCAGTTGATCGATGAGGTCGGCGTCGAGGAACTCGCGCACCGTGGCGACGCCGCCCCCGATGCGTACGTCCCGGCCCTGAGCGGCCTCGAGGGCCTGCGCGAGGGCGTCGCGCGGCGAAGCGTCGAGGAAATGGAAGGTGGTGTCACCGAGCGTGATCGAAGGTCGCGGGTGATGCGTGAGCACGAACACCGGCGTATGGAACGGCGTGTCGTCTCCCCACCAGCCCCGCCAGTCGAGGTTCTCCCACGGTCCGCGTTGGGGACCGAACTTGTTGCGGCCCATGATCTCGGCGCCGATGTTGCGCGAGAAGTCACGCGTGCAGTAGTCGTCGAGACCGAAGGTCCCTCCCGGCTCGCTGCGATTGACCCAGTGCGCGGTCGCTCCCGCCCAGAAGAAGAGGTCCGCCGGGTTCGCGTGTCCGAAGGGGTGCTCGAGGCTCTGGCCCTCCCCCGAGCCGTAGCCATCGCTCGACACCACGAAATTGTGCACGCGAACCGCCTGGGTCACGGACGCCTCCTCGCAGTTGATCGACTCGTGGGACCTCGGCGAACCGACATCACCGCGGTCCCGGCGACGGTGTCACGACCTCAGGGTGGAGGTAATGGGACTGTGTTCGAACCCCCTGTGGGGCCAGAAACTAAGTAGTTTCATGCGTTTCTGATTACTCGATCGGCTTTAATCACGTCATGTTCGATGTCTCAGCACGACTGAGGAAGTAATGGGGCAAAGCTCG
>CAIORQ010000063.1 GCA_903860745.1 uncultured Actinomycetes bacterium
CATCGACCTCGTGCGCGAGGGCGCCTTCGCCCCGGGCTCCACGGTCCTGTACGCGCACCTGGGCGGACAGCCGGCGATCAACGCCTACACCACCGCCTTCTAGACGGTTCCACCCTCAGGGCGACGTCGTCGCGGGCGGGCACGGGAGCTCTCGTCTCGCGCCCAGGGCGCGCACGACGCCGCGCAACGCCAGCGCCGCACCCGCCACCATCACCACCGTGGCGGCGACGAGCGGCGGCGCGAGGACTGCCGAGGGAGCGCCCGGGGCGAAGAAGCCTCGCGCGTGGCGGGCCATCTGCGCCCACCACACCACCGTGGACCCCAGCACCACCACCATGGCCGTCGCCGCCACGGCGCAGAGCGGGGCCAGGAGCCTCAGTTCACCCTCGCGGTACTGGACCCGCAGCACCACGCGCACGACGCCGACCACGCCCACGGCCAGACTCGCCGCCAGCCCCACGCACCACAGGGCGAACACCCAGGTGTAGGCGACGTCCGCGCCGTTGCGTTGTGCGGCGCTGAGGTGGTGAGCCAGACCCACCACCGCCCCGCTCGTGGCCAGCGCGACCACGGCCGGGGCCGCCACCGGCGCCAGGAGTCGCCTCGCCTCTCGAGGCGCCATCGCGCGCAGGCACGCGACGGTGGCGCGCAGCGAGACGAGGGCCGCCCCGAGACCGGCCAGGGCGCCGAGGCCGGCGCCCGCCTGCGCCCCCACGACCGCGGCGCCGATGAGCGGTCGCGCCGACGCGGGTGTCGCCACCTCCCAGTTGTCGAAGAACTTGGCGACCACGCAGCCAGCGGCCACGTAGAGGGCGCCGGCGACCAGCACGCTGAGGGCTCCCGCGCGCAGGCGCAGCTCTCGTGGCGCGCCGGAACCCACCAGTCCCCCGCGGCGCATCCGATCCAGCGTCCCCTCGCGCGCGAGGGCCCACCGCGCGCGCCACGGCAGTGGCCCGTCGGCGTAGGTGTCGTCGAGCAGGGCGACCAACTCGTCGCCGTAGCGCGCCCACCAGGCCGCGCAGTACCAGCGGCGGACCCGCCGGTCGCGGCCCGGGCGACTCACGCCACTCCCCAGGCCAGGCCCAGACGCTGCGTTCCCACCGAGGCCAGACGCGACATGTCGGCGACCACCTCGGCGAGCGCGGCCGATCCGGCCGCGGTGATCCGGTACGGACGCCGACGTTCCACCTCCGCCTCGGGAGCGATGAGGCCACGTTCCTCGAGACGGGTGATGGCCCCGTAGAGGGTGCCCGGGCTCAGGGTGACGCCCGCGAAGTCCTCGATGTCCTTGGAGAGGGCGTAGCCGTGCTTGGCCCCGCCCGCCAGGCTGGTGAGGATCAGCAGCGAGGGGTCGTTGGGGCGCCGAAGCGGTGTGGAGCCTTGGTCACGGGTCATGCCCTGAGATTACTACGTACTACGTAGTAGACGCAAGGGTCGCGACCCACGGCCCCCAGGGCGAGCGCCCCCGGCCGGGGCGACCCCGCTGGTGCTGGTCACGGGGCGTGGCGAGCGGCGCGAATCGCGTCCGCGAGGGAGGAGCAGCGCGTCAGCGTGACGCCGTCGACGTCGTCGAGTTCGCCCGCCGCCGGGACCAGGACGTGGGTCGCCCCGAGGCGACCGGCTTCGCGCACGCGTCGGGTGAGCCCGCTCACCGCGCGCAACTCGCCGGCGAGCCCCACCTCGCCCACCGCGACGAGCGAGCGCGGCACGGAGAAGCCCACGGCCGCCGAGGCGACCGCCAGCGCCAGGGCCAGGTCGACGGCGGGCTCGGTGGCGGCCATCCCTCCCGCCGTGGCCGCGAAGACGTCCAACGCGCTGACGTCGATGTCGCAGCGGGCCTCGAGCACGGCCAGCATCAAGGAGAGCCGCTGGGAGGAGACCTGGTGGGCGACGCGGCGCGGGGCGCCCGAGCTCGACGCCACCAGCGCCTGGACCTCGACGAGGAAGGAGCGCGATCCGTCGTTGGTGACGGTGAAGACCACGCCGGCCACCTCCGCGTCGCCGTGGTGCAGGGCCAGGGCCGTCTCGGGCAGGTCGCGCAGGCCCTCGCTGACCATCTCGAGCAGACCCACCTCACCGGTGGGGCCGAAGCGGTGCTTCAAGGCCCGCACCACGCGCAGGCTGGCGTAGCGGTCACCCTCGATGCGCACGACGGTGTCCACCAGATGCTCGAGCGTGCGTGGTCCGGCCAGTTCGCCGTCCTTGGTGACGTGGCCCACCAGGAGGAGCGCGGTGGAGGTGGTCTTGGCCACACCGCAGAGTCGCTCGGCGGCGTTGCGCACCTGGGCCACGGAGCCCGCGACCCCCGACAGGCCCTCGTCGCTCATCGCCGAGATCGAGTCGATCACGCACACCAGCGGTCGACGCTCCTCGATCAGGGCCACGGCCGTGTCGACCGAGGTGGTGGTCGCCACCTCGAGACCGGTCGGGACGGGCCCCAAGCGGCGAGCGCGCTGGGCGACCTGGCCGGCCGACTCCTCGGCCCCGATCAGCAGCACGGCGGACCCCTGGGCCGCCAGCGAGCGCAAGCTCATCAACGCGAGGGTGGACTTGCCCACGCCAGGCTCGCCAAAGAGCAGGGTGGTCGAACCGGCCAGCAGACCGCCGCCGAGCACCCGGTCGAGCTCGGCGACGCCCGTCGACAGCCTGGCGTCGCGGTCGGGGTCGATGGTGTGCAGGGCCACGGTCGCCGACGCCGCCACGCCCGCCACCGCGCGCGTGGGGACCTTCTCCTCGTCCAGCGAGTTCCACGCCGCACAGCCCGGGCAACGCCCGACCCAGCGCGGCGAGGTCGTGCCGCATTCGCGGCAGACGTGCACGGAGTGGGTCTTCACCCGACTCACCCTAGGAGTCGACTGTGACGCTTAGGCCGTGGGCGTGGTGTCTTCGAAGTCCACCGACGGCGGCAGGCCCTCGACGCCGTCGAAGCTCAACACCGGTCCGTCGGGCCCCTCGACCGCGTCGATGACGATGGTCTGGGGCGCGTGGAACTCCTTGAACAGGATCTTCTCGCTCAAGACGTCCTCGACGTAGGTCTGGATGGCGCGACGCAGCGGACGCGCCCCCAACTCGGGGTCGTAGCCCTTCTCGGCCAGCCACGCCTGCGCGGCGGCCGAGAGCTCGAGTCCGAGCCCCTGCACCGCGAGCTGCTCACGCAGTCGCGAGATGAACAGGTCGGCGATGGCGATGACCTCGTCGCGGGTCAACTCGTGGAAGACGATGGTGTCGTCGATGCGGTTGAGGAACTCCGGGCGGAAGTGGTTCTTCAGGGCCTGGTGGACCTTCTCCTTCATCCGCTCGTGGCTGGCCAGGTCGGTGCCCTTGGAGAAACCGATGGTCTTGCGCAGGTCGGCGGTGCCGAGGTTCGAGGTCATGATGAGGATGGTGTTCTTGAAGTCCACGACGCGGCCCTGGGAGTCGGTGAGGCGACCGTCCTCGAGGATCTGCAACAAGGTGTTGAAGACGTCGGGGTGGGCCTTCTCGACCTCGTCGAAGAGCACGACGGAGAAGGGCTTGCGCCGCACCGCTTCGGTGAGCTGACCGCCCTCGTCGTAGCCGACGTAGCCGGGGGGCGAACCCACCAGGCGCGACACCGAGTGCTTCTCCATGTACTCGCTCATGTCGAGCTGGATCAGCGCATCCTGGTCGTCGAAGAGGAACTCCGCCAGGGTCTTGGCCAACTCGGTCTTGCCCACGCCCGTCGGGCCCAGGAAGATGAACGAGCCACCGGGACGCTTGGGGTCCTTGAGGCCGGCGCGGGTGCGGCGGATGGCGCGGCTCAGCGCGATGATGGCCTCGTCTTGACCGATGATGCGCTTGTGGAGCTCGTCCTCCATGCGCAACAACTTGGAGGTCTCCTCCTCGGTGAGTCGGTAGACCGGGATGCCGGTCCAGTTCGCCAGCACCTCGGCGATGGTCTCTTCGTCCACGAGGTCGAAGGTGTCGCCGCCCGAGGCCGCGACCGACGCGTCGAGCTCGTCCTTCTTCGCGATGAGGTCGCGCTCCTTCTCCTCGAGGGCCTTGGCCTGCTCGAGGGCGCCCTTCTCCATCGCCATCTCCTTGTCGGCGCGGATGCGGGCGATCTCCTCGTCGAAGCGCTTGGCCGCGGGCGGGGCGGACATGCGCCGGATGCGCAGACGGCTACCGGCCTCGTCGATGAGGTCGATGGCCTTGTCCGGCAAGAAGCGGTCCGCGATGTAGCGGTCGGCCAGGTTCGCCGCGGCGATGAGCGCCTGGTCGGTGATCTTCACGGCGTGGAACTCCTCGTAGACCTCGCGCAGACCCTTGAGGATCTCGATGGTCATCGCGATCGAGGGCTGCTCCACCTTGACGGGCTGGAAGCGCCGTTCGAGGGCGGCGTCCTTCTCGATGTGCTTGCGGTACTCGTCGATGGTGGTGGCGCCCACGGTCTGGAGCTCGCCGCGGGCCAGCATCGGCTTGAGGATGGAGGCGGCGTCGATCGCGCCCTCGGCGGCCCCCGCACCCACCAGGGTGTGGATCTCGTCGATGAAGAGGATGATGTCGCCGCGGGTGCGGATCTCCTTCAGCACCTTCTTCAGACGCTCCTCGAAGTCACCGCGGTAGCGGCTGCCCGCCACCAGGGCGCCCAGGTCGAGGGTGTAGAGCTGCTTGTCGGCCAGGGTCACGGGCACCTGGTTGGCCACGATCTTCTGGGCCAGTCCCTCGACGATGGCCGTCTTACCCACGCCGGGCTCGCCGATGAGGACGGGGTTGTTCTTCGTGCGACGCGACAGCACCTGCATGACGCGCTCGACTTCCTTCTCGCGTCCCACCAGCGGGTCGAGCTTGCCCTCGCGGGCGAACTGGGTCAGGTTGCGACCGAACTGGTCGAGCACGGCCGAACCGCCCGAGGCCTCGGACTCGCCCTTGGCGCTGGGTCCCGCGGTGACGCCGGCCTCCTTGCCCGCCTGCCCCGACATCATCTGGATGACCTGGGTGCGCACGCGCGCCATGTCGGCGCCGAGGTCGTTGAGGACCTGGGCGGCGACGCCGTCGCCCTCGCGCACGAGGCCCAGCAACATGTGCTCGGTCCCGATGTAGGAGTGTCCCAGCTGCAATGCCTCGCGCAGGCTCAGCTCGAGGACCTTCTTCGCCCGGGGCGTGAAGGGGGGTGACCCGGGGCTCGGGTTGGAGTTGGGGCCGATGGCCTCCTCGACCTTCTCGCGCACCACGTCGAAAGTGACGCCCAGGGCGTCGAGGGCCTTGGCCGCCACGCCCTCACCCTCGCGGATGAGGCCGAGGAGGATGTGTTCGGTCCCGATGAAGGCGTGGTTGAGGTCGCGTGCCTCTTCCTGCGCCAGGACGAGGACTCGACGGGCCCGGTCTGTGAATCGTTCGAACAATTGAAGTCCTTTTACGTGCTTGTAAATGCAGTGTACCGGTGCGGAGAGGGCCTCCATCCTCCCTTAAGGCACTTGTAATGCGCTCATCTAAGGTGGTGGGGTGAATCCCCACGAACGACTACGACTGCAACTGGTCGAGACTGACTTGGTGCGCCTGGAATCTCTCCTGGCCGAATCGGTTATTTTCGGCGACGCCTACCTCGATCAGGTCACAACGCACCTGATCTACGCGGGTGGAAAGCGATTGCGGCCCATCCTGGCGGTGGCCGCCGCCACCATGGGCGAGCACATCGCGACCCGCGAGGACCTCCTCGGGGGCGTCTCGGTGGAGCTGATGCACCTGGCCTCGCTCTACCACGACGACGTCATGGACGAGGCGGAGATCCGGCGCAACGTGGACTCGGTCAACGCCCGCTACGGCAACCTGATCGCCATCGTCGGCGGGGACTACCTCATGGCCCGCTCGGCGGGCATCGCCGCCGACCTGGGTGTCGAGGTCGCGCGCCTGATGGCCCACACCCTCGCCTGGCTCACCCGCGGCCAGGCCGCCGAGGTGCGCACCATCTGGTCGGTGGACCGCAGCGAGGCCGACTACTACGAGGCCATCGAGGGCAAGACCGCCGCCCTGATGTCGGCGAGCTGCCACGTCGGCGCCCTCACCGCCGGCCACGACGACGCCGTGCGCGAGGCCCTCACCGAGTTCGGACGCTGCTTCGGCATGGTCTACCAGCTGCGCGACGACGTCCTGGACGTGATCGCCGTGGACAACCAGCTCGGCAAGCCGGCCGGCCAGGACCTGGCCGAGGGCATCTACAACCTGCCCACGCTCGTGGCCCTGCGCGACGACAAGGTCGGCGAGGAGCTGCGCTCGGTCCTGGGCTCGCCCCTGGACGACGCCGAGCGCGAGCGCGCCCGCAAGTTGGTCGTCGCATCCGGCGGCGTCGAGGCCACCATCGAGGCGGCCCAGGGCTTCTTCGCCGCCGCCGACCAGGCCCTCGCGGTGGTGCCCAGCGCGGCGCTGCGCGACGGCTTCACGTCCTTCCTGGCCTCGATGCTCGAGGACTTCCCCGCCTACTAGCGAGTGGCGCCGGCGGCTCAGTCCTTGAGGGGCTTGAGCGTCGGGAAGGCGATCACCTCGCGGATGTTGGACTCGTCGGCGATGAGCATCGAGAGGCGGTCCACCCCGATACCCAGACCGGCCGTCGGGGGCAGGCCCCACTCCAGGGCCTTGATGTAGTCCTCGTCGATGGCCATCGCCTCGTCGTCGCCCGCCGCGGCCAGGCGCGCCTGCTCCTCGAAGCGCAGGCGCTGGTCGACCGGGTCGTTGAGCTCGGTGAAGCCGTTGGAGAGCTCGCGACACGCGGCGTAGGACTCGAAGCGTTCGGTCAGCTCGGGGTCGCCCTGGTGGCGCCGCGCCAGCGGCGACACCTCGACGGGGAAGTCGGTCACGAAGATCGGGTTCCACAGCGAGTGCTCGCAGCTGACCTCGAAGAGCTCGGCCAGGCAGCGTCCGGGGCCCCAGGAGGGGTGGGCCTCGACGTCGCGCTCGGCCAGGAGGGCGCTCAGACGCTCGCGCGGGGTGTGCACCGACACCTCCTCGCCCACGGCCTCACTGGCCAACTCGGCCATCGTGCGCCGCGGCCACGGGGTGGCGAAGGAGAAGGGTCGACCCTGGTACTCGATCTCGGTCGTGCCCAGGACGTCCATCGCCACGCCCGCCACGAGCTCCTCGGTGAAGGCCATCATGTCGCGGTAGTTCCAGTAGGCCGCGTAGAGCTCGAGCATGGTGAACTCCGGGTTGTGGCGCGGGCTCACGCCCTCGTTGCGAAAGACCCGGCCCAGTTCGAAGACCCGCTCGAAGCCCCCCACCACGAGGCGCTTGAGCCACAGTTCGGGCGCGATGCGCAAGAAGAAGTCCGAGTCGAGGGCGTGGTGGAAGGTGCGAAAGGGTCGCGCGGCCGCGCCGGTGGGGATGGCGTTGAGCATCGGGGTCTCGACCTCGGTGAAGTCGGCGGCCCAGCAGCGCTCGCGCAGCGAGCGCACCACCTGGCTGCGCCGCACCAGGGACTCACGCGAGGCCGGGTTGGCCCACAGGTCGGCCTCGCGGTGGCGGTAGCGAAGGTCGAAGTCGGCGATGCCCGCCCACTTGTCGCCGAAGTTGTGCAGGGCCTCGGCCAGACGGACCCAGGAGCCCACCTTCACCGAGAGCTCGCCGCGCCGGGTGCGCACGACCTCGCCGGTCACCCCCACCCAGTCGCCCAGGTGCAGCTTGGTGAAGCCCTCGAAGTCCTCGGTGAGCGCGGCCAGCGCGAAGAGCTGTATCTCACCGCTCGAGTCGCGCAGGGTGGCGAAGGCCAACTTGCCCTGGGTGCGCAGGAGCATCACGCGTCCGGCGACCTTGACCACGACCCCGGACTCCTCGCCGTCGACCAGGTGGGCGTAGGCGCTGCGCAGCGTGGCGGCGAAGGCGTTGTGGTCAAAGGTGTAGGGGGTCACGTGGTCGCTCCTGAATGATTCCGTTCATGAACGATACGCAATCCGTGGAGGGTCAACCACGGCTCCACGTGCTGGACGGTGCGCGTATGGGGCGCGATCAGCGACGCGAGCCCCCCGGTCGCGATGACCGTGGCCTCGCCGACCTCGCCCAGGATGCGATCGACGAGTCCGTCGACCTGTCCCGCGAAGCCGTAGAGGACGCCGGACTGGATGGACTCCACGGTCGAGCGCCCGATGACCGAGCGCGGACGCACGAGTTCGACCGAGCGCAGTGCCGACGCCTGGGTGTAGAGGGCCTCTAGGGAGATCGCCACGCCCGGGGCGATGGCGCCACCGAGGTACTCGCCCTTGGCCGACACGACGTCGAAGACCGTGGCGGTGCCCATGTCGACGATCACCAGGGCGCCGGGATAGAGGTCGTAGGCGCCCACCGCGTCGGCGATGCGGTCCGCCCCGACCTCGCGGGGGTTGTCGTAGAGGATCGGCATGCCCGACTTGGTGCCGGGTCCGAGCACCGTCACGTCGAGGTTCGAGAACCACCGGTTCGCCATGCGCCGCAGCTGGGTGGTAACGGTGGGCGCCGACGACGAGATGGCGATGGCGCTCACCGCGGAGCGCAGGTCCAGTCCCTCGAGGTCGAGCAGCTGGGTGAGCATCATGGCGTGCTCGTCGGGTGTTCGTTCGGTCAACGTCGAGATGCGCCAGTGATAGATCAGCCCGTGCTCGCCGGTGGCCCGGGCGAAGCCCATGGCGTCGGGCTCCTCGGGCCGTTCCGGTCCGAAGAGTCCGATCACCGTCTCGGTGTTGCCGACGTCGATGGCTAGCAGCACGTCACTCCCCGCTCTCTCAGGTCGATCTCCGCGTTGTCGATGAGGCGCACCCTTTCGACGAATCCGGCCACGAGGGCCCGCCCCACGACGCGCTGCTCGTCGCTCAGCGGGGTCAGCGTCTCGGCGTCGACGACCTCGGCGTAGGCGACCTGGACCCCGGCCACCCTCATCACCTCGTCCATCAGCGCGCGGCGCTCGCTGGGCGGCCCCGAGGACTCGCGCGCGAGTCGCAGCGCCCTCGACAGGGCCGTGGCGCGCTGGCGGCCATCGGCGCTGAGGCGCACGTTGCGGCTCGACAGGGCCAGGCCCGTCTCGTCACGACGGGTGGGACAGCCCACCACCTCGACGTCGAAGGCGAGGTCGCGCACGAGTCGACGCACCACCACCAGCTGCTGGTAGTCCTTCTGCCCGAAGTAGGCCCGACACGGGCCGGTCACCGTCAGGAGCTTGGTCACCACGCTGGCCACGCCGTCGAAGTGTCCCGGCCGGCCGGCCCCCTCGAGGAGGTCGCCGAGACGGGCCACCGAGACGGTCGTCAGGGTGGGCGAGGGGAAGTCCGGCCACATCTCGGCGAGCTCGGGGCGCACCAGGGCGCTGACCCCGGCGCCCTCGGCGAGCCCCTCGTCCACCTCGGGGGTACGCGGATAGCGCGCCAGGTCCGCGTCGTCGGAGAACTGGCGGGGATTGACGAAGGAGCTGAGCACGACCACGTCACCGTTGTCGCGGGCGCGCTCGACGAGGGAGAGGTGCCCCTCGTGCAGGGCCCCCATGGTGGGCACCAGGCCCACGCGGCGACCCCGCTCTCGCTGGTGCGCGCAGTACGCGCGCCAGTCGGCAATCGTGCTCAGGCGTTCCACGTCGGCCTCCCCGTCGCCGCCAGTCGTCGGGCCCGCTGCGACAGCGTCTGGTAGACCTCACGCTCCTCGGGGGGGACGGCGGCGACGTGCGCCGCCAGGGTCTCGACGTCGCCGCGCGAGGCCGGACCCGTCAGGGCCGCGAGGGGGCCGACCGCGCTCACGTCCTCGAGCGCCTGGGCCGACAGGGGCAGGAAGTCCGCGAGGCTCAGACCGCAGCCCCGGGCCAGGACCTCCACGTGGGCCGCCAGGGCCACCAAGTGATTCGCCGCCGACACGGCGGTGGCGTGATAGAGGGTACGAGACTGCCTCGCCACCGAGACGAGGCGTCCGCCCAAGGACGCGACCACCTCGTCGACGAGCGCGTCACCCTCGACGCAGTAGACGCCACCGCGCAGGCGGCGCGCGCCCACCTCGGGCGAGCTGAGCGCCGCCAGGGGGTGCAGCGACGCGACCCGCCGGTGCCCCGCCAGGACCTCGAGGCCGCGCGACCCCGCGACGTGCGCCACCACGGTGTCGCGCCCTACGCGCAGCGCCCGCGCGGTCGCGGCGATGTGGTCATCGGGCACGCACAGCAGCACGAGGTCGGCGTCGACGACCGGGGCCAGTTCGTCGTGGTGCAGCACCGACACCTGGTGGACGTCGCGCAGGGCCGTGGCGAAGGAGAGTCCGGCACGACCCGCGCCGACGATGACGATGTTCATGGTGGCCATCCGTTCCGGCCCCGAGGGTGCCGTTCGGTTTAGTGCAACGTGTCGAGTGTACCCACAACCGCCACCCTCCCGTGGGCGCGGGCCAGTTGGGGCTCGCTGACGAGGTCCTCGCGCAGTTCGCGCAGCGGCACCAGTACGAAGTTGCGTTCGAACATCCGCGGGTGCGGCACGACGAGGTCGTCCTCGTCACAGGTCACCTCGTCGATCCACACGATGTCCACGTCCAGGGTTCGCGGGCCCCAGCGCCGCTCGCGGGTGCGCTGGGCCTCCGCCTCGGCGAGGTGGGCGCGTTCGAGGAGTTCGCGCGGTGTCGCCGCGGTGTCCACCTCGAGGACGAGGTTCCAGAAGTCGTCCTGGACGACCCCGCCCACGGGCTCGGTCTGGTAGACCCGCGACCAGCGCGCGGCCTCGCCGGCCGCGACGACCTCGACGCCGCGGCGCAGCAGCTCGGCACGATCGCCGAGATTGGAGCCGAGGGAGAAGTAGGCCCGCGTCACGCGTCGCGGCGCAGCGTGCACGACACGCCGACGCTGGCGACGTCCTGGGGCACCGGCGGACGGGTCTTGTGAACGCGCACGCTCACCGCGTCGATGGCGTGGTCGTAGTCGAGCACCGCCTGGGCCACCCGGTGCGCCAGGGTCTCGAGCAGGAGGAAGCGCCCCTCCACCACGACGCTCTCCACCAGGGCGAGCACCTCGGCGTAGTTGGTGGTCGCCAGCAGGTCGTCGCTGGCGGCCGCCTCACGAAAGGGCCGCGCGAGGTCGATGTCGAGGCTGAGGGGCTGTTCGCGTTCGCGCTCCTCGGCCAGCACGCCCACGATCGCGCTGACGCGCAGGCCCCGCAGTTCGATCAGGTCATCCACCGAGGGCCTCGCTGTCCGAACTGGGCAGGTGCAGGAAGATCTCACGTCCCTCGGGGCCGAGGGACCGGCGAAACAGGCGCTCGATCAAGGCGATGGACGCCGGAGCCGTCTCCACTCGCTTGGACCACACGAGGTAGCCGGCCAGCACCCCCAGGAGTCGGTCCGAGACGTCGTCACCGTGCAGCAGGACCGCGACGTGGTTCCTCATCGACCCCTCCAGGTCCAGGTAGCAGGCCTCGAGCACCTCGCGTTGCTGGGGCCCGCCGCGCAGGGCGTAATGACTCACGCTCAGTCCGTGGTCGAGGTAGGCCTCGAGGTTCTGCATCACCGGCAGGATCGACACCACTCGACCGAAGCCCTGGTGCTTGAGCCAGATCAGCTCCTCGTCGCGGCGCACGCGCCGGTGCACCGAGGTGGAGCCCCCCGGTCGCTCCGAGATCGCCAAGATGCCGCGGTAGACCCAGGTGAAGCCCCGCGGCTCGATGCCCGCCGCCCACTTCCCCTTCACGCGCCGACCTCCGCGAGAGGTCGCGCGAAGAGCTCGCGCAACTCCAGGGCCGCCGACGCGTCGTGGACGCGGATCATCGTCGCCCCGCTCATCAGCGCCCAGGCCTCGGTGGCCAGGGAACCCTCGAGACGCTCGTCCACGTCAAGCGACTCGGAGCCCAGCAGGCCCAAGAAGCGCTTGCGGCTGGTGCCCACCAGCACGCCGGCGTCGTAGCGACGGGCCAGGGTCACCAGGTCGTCCACGTGGGCCAGCAGCGCCAGGTTGTGCTCGAGGGTCTTGGCGAAGCCGATGCCCGGGTCGAGCCATAGTTCACCGACCCCGGCGTCGCGGGCGCGACGGGCCAGCGCCTCCAGCTCAGCGAGGACCTCGGCGAGCACGTCGTCGTAGTGCGGAGCGACCTGCATGGTCGCGGGGGTCCCACGCGAGTGCATGGCCACGTAGCCCACGCCCAGTTCGCCGGCCACCTCGGCCAAGGCGCCCGAGACGTCGTTGACGACGCGGGCCCCCGCGGCCACGGCGGCGCGCGCCACGGCCTCCTTGCGGGTGTCGATCGACACGGGGCCGAGCGGCGCGAGACCTTCGACGACGCCGAGCACCCGCGAGAGCTCGTCGGCGACGCTCACGTCCTCGGCGCCCGGGCGGGTGGACTCGCCCCCGACGTCGACGATGTCGCATCCCATGGCGAAGAGTCCGGCGCCGCGCGCGAGGGCCTCGTCAACGGCCTGCGTGCGGGCCGCGGCGAAGAAGGAGTCGGGGGTCACGTTCACGATGCCCATCACCGACGGGACCGACGACGACGGGCTCAGCGCCACGTGGACCTTCGCTGGTGGATGTACTGCAGGGCCTCCGCGCGATAGGCGGCGTCGTCGCGGAAGACGCCGCGCACCGCCGAGGTCACGGTGGTGGCGCCGGCCTTCTTGACCCCGCGCATCGACATGCAGAAGTGCTCGGCCTCGAGCACCACGATGGATCCGCGCGGCTGCATCACGCGCTCCATGGCCTCGGCGATCTGGGTGGTCATGCGCTCTTGGACCTGGAGACGGCGCGCGAAGCCCTCCACGAGCCGCGCCATCTTCGACAGTCCCGTGATGCGCCCCTCGGCCCCGGGCAGGTAGGCCACGTGGGCCAGACCGGTGAAGGGCACCAGGTGGTGCTCGCACAGGGAGGTGAAGGGGATGTCGCGCACCATCACCATCTCGTCGTGGCCCTCCTCGAAGGTCACCTGCAGGTGCTCGCCGGGGTCCTCGTCGAAGCCCTCGAAGAGCTCGGCGTACATGTCGGCGACCCGACGGGGCGTCTGCAGGAGTCCCGGGCGCTCGGGGTCCTCGCCGAGTGCGGCGAGGAGCTCGCGGATCAGTTCCTCGATCCGTTCGCGATCGACCACGTCTAGGCCTCGCCGACGAAGGAGTGGATCGCGCCGAGGTTGCGGAAGCGTTCGTTCACGTCCAGACCGTAGCCCACGACGAAATCGGCCGGCACGGTGAATCCCACGTACTTGAGCGACCGCTCCACGCGCTGCTCGCCCTCCTTGAGCAGCAGCGCGCAGACCTCGAGGCTGCGCGGATTGCGCGCGCCCAGGTACTGGCGCAGGTAGTTGAGCGTCAAACCCGAATCCACCACGTCCTCGACGATGAGGACGTCGCGGTTCACCAGGTCCACGTCCAGGTCCTTGACGATGCGCACCACGCCGCTGGTCTTGGTGGCCGCGCCGTAGGAGGACACCGCCATGAAGTCGACCTCGACGGGGAGTTCGATGGCGCGCATCAGGTCGGCCATGAAGTTCAGCGCGCCCTTCAAGACGCACACCAGCAGGGGCGGGCGCCCGGCGTAGTCCTGGGTGATCTCACGACCCAACTCGGCCACGCGCTCGGCTATCTGCTGGGCCGAGACGACGACCTCGCCGAGGTCGGAACCGGCCCAGTGGGCCGTGGCGTCGTCAGCTTGAGGGGTGCCCATGTCCACCCAGCGTAGTGGAGGTCCTCAGACGAGCGTGAGGCGCTGGCCACTGCGCGACAGGCGCCGAGCCCCGCTGAGTTCGCAGGCCCTCACCTCGCCGCGCACGACCGCGAGGGCGCGGTCGACCTCGTCGGCGGACGGGGGGTAGGTCTCGCCGCCTGCGGCGTCGGAGGCCAGTCGCACCCGTAGCCAGCGCACCAGTCGCGCGGGCGCCCAGGTGACCAACTCTCGGCAGTCGGCCTCCTCGAGACCGAGCGACAGGTCGGCGGCGGCGAGCGCGTCCAGCCAGGAACGGTCCGCGTCGATCACCCGGGCCTGGCGCGCCAGCAGGGGCACGACGTCACGACCCGCCACGTCGTTCATCACGGGGATCAGCTCGTGGCGCACCCGATTGCGCCGGTAGTGCGCCGAGAGGTTCGTCTCGTCGTCGCGCGCCTCCAGTCCGGCGTCGACGACGAAGAAGTGCAACTCGCGCCGCCGCAGGTCGCGCAGAGGCTTGGTCGGGTCGCCCACCATGGGGCTCAGCCCCTCCAGGCCGGCTCCGCGCATCATGTTGAGCAGGACGGTCTCGGCCAAATCATCCATGGTGTGGCCGGTCAGGGTGCCCGCGGGCAGCACGCGCCGACGCTGGGCGCGGGCCTGCGCCTCGAAGTTCGCCGGTGAGTCGATCACCACGTCGTGCACCACGCAGGGCACGGCGAAGCGCTCGCAGGTCTCGAGCACGAAGCGGGCGTCCTCGGTGCTGGTGGCGCGCGCGTGGTGGTCGACGTGGTGCACGGTGATCTCGAGGCCCGCGTCCAGCGCCAGCAGCAACAGTCCCAGCGAATCGGGACCGCCCGAGACCGCGAGGTCCACGCGGGTGCCAGCCGGCGGGAAGTGGCAGTCCTCGAGGAGGTTCACCCCCGTCAGGTTAGGCACGCCGCGCGTGGCGACGCATCGTCGCGCGCGCCGCGACGTAGACGAGGGCGCTGTAGGTCCCCACGAAGAAGCCCACTGGCAGATCGCTCTGGTACGCCGAGGCGATGGCGGCCCAGAGCGTGAGCACGCTCAGTCCCATCGACCCCGCCAGGGCGACGCCGGGCCGGCGGGTCAGCAACCGCGCGGCGGCCGGTGGGCCGACGGTCAGCGAGAAGGCCAGCAGCGCCCCCACCACCGGCACCGTCAGGGCCGCTCCCAGCGCGAGGGTGAGCATGAAGCCCATCTCGAGCACCGTGGGGTTGAGACCGCGCGCGGCGGCCAGGTCGGGCGCCGCGGCCTGGAACACCAGCGGCCGGTACATGGCCGCGAGAGCCGCCAGGCACAGCGCCGCGATGACCACGACCGGTCCGAGCTGCGAGGAGGAGACGCCCAGGATCTCCCCGAAGAGCAGCGCGTCCACCTGGGGCTCGTAGGCGGCCGACAGCGACAGGAAGGCCGCCCCCAGGGCGAGCATGCTCACCAGCGCCAGGGCCGTCGCCACGTCGCTACGGTGGCGCCGCGAGGCCCCGATGCCCAGCGCCGCCAGCACCGAGAAGCTGATCAGCCCCACCAGGGGGGTCACCCCCACCAGCGTCGCCCCGGCCGCGCCGGCGAAGGCCCCGTTGGGCACCGCGTGCGCCGCGAAGGACGAACCGCGCATCACCACGAAGAAACCGGTGGCCCCGGCCAAGAGCGCGACCACCGTTCCCACCAGCCAGGCGTTGGTCATGAAGCTCGAGAACATCAGGCCGCCTCACGACGCGCGCCGTGCCAGCGCCAGAGGTTCACCAGGGCCAGTTCGAGGATGATCAGAGCCACCACGCAGAAGCTCACCGGCAGGGCCCGGTGCGAGGGCCACCAGTAGAAGCTGTCGTAGGAGACCACGACCCCCAGGGCCGCCGCCGCCGCGCCCAGGGCCACGGAGGCGAACGCCGTCTGCGCGAGTCCACGACCGAGACGCAGCGCGCTAGCCGGAGGGCCGATCAACAGTGCGGTCGAGAGCACCGAGCCCAAGACGATGGCCGACAGGCCCACCGTGACGGCCATCACCAGGGTGAAGAGCACGGCCACGCGCGACACTGCGACACCGCGGGCGCGGGCCGCGTCGGGGCTCACGGAGGCGAACAACAGGGGCCGGCCGATCACGGCGAGCACGAGCGAGAGGACGACGCTCACACCCAGCACGATCCACAGGGTGGTCGACGAGACCAGGAAGAGCGATCCGAAGAGGACGAGTTGGGTCGTGCCGGAGTTCGTGGAGTTGAGCGAGACCAGGTACAAGAAGAGGGCCGAGAGTCCAGTGGCCGCGCCGAGCACGACGCCGGTGGCCACGTCGCGCTGACGAACCCGCTCCACGCCGATGGCCTCCATGGCGCCCGCGCCCAGCACCGCGCCCGACACGAAGCCCGCCAGCGGCGACCAGCCGAAGAGACCCGCCCCCGCGCCACCGGCGGTGGCCACGTCGGCCAGGGCGTGACCGGCGAAGGACTGCGACCGCAGCACGGTGAACAGGCCCACCCAGGCCGAGACCACGGCCACCACGACGCCCACCGTGACGCCCGTGTGCACCGCGGCGTTAGACCACAGACCGGGTTCGACGAGCCAGTGCGGCACTACTCAACCACCAGGTCGGGGTGCTCGGGCACCGCCACCGCGGACACGTCGCCGGTCACCACCAGGACGCGCCCGTGCACGCGCACGACGTCGACGTGGTGGCCGTAGAGGGCGCTCAAGACGTCGGGGCGCACCACCTCGTCGGTGGGGCCCGAGGCGACGTGGGCGTTGGCGATGTAGACGACCCGGTCCATGACGCCGATCAAGGAGTTGATGTCGTGCGCGCTCAGCAGGACCGCGACCCGCTCGCGCCGGTGCACCCGCGACAGGAGATCCACGATGTCCTGGGTGGCGCCCGGATCTAGGTTGGCCAGGGGCTCGTCGAGCAGCAGGAGCTCGGGTCGACTCACCAGGGCGTGGGCGAGGAGCACCCGCTGCAGCTCGCCGCCCGAGAGTGCGCCGATGCGGCGCGAGCCCAGGTCCAGGGCCTCCACCGCGTCCAGGACCTCGTCGACACGCTGCCACGTCGCGCGCGTGCGTCGACGCAGTCCGTAGCGATGTCCGTCGAGGCCCAGCGCGACGAAGTCACACACGCGCAGGGGCACGTCGACGTCCAGGTTGACCTTCTGGGGCACGTAGCCCACCCGTCGCTGTTCTCGCGCGTCGCCGGGCCAGAGCACCTCGCCCCGGGTGGCGTCGACCAGACCCAGCATCAAGCGCAACAACGTGGTCTTACCCGCGCCGTTCGATCCGATGAGGCCGGCGAACTCGCCCGCCTCGATGTGGAAGTTGACGTCGCTCAGCACCCGGTGCCCGGCGAGCTCGACGTCGACCCCGCGCACTTCGACGACCGTATCGTTCATGATCCCCCCGATGTCACGACGTGGAGCAGTCCGGCTGTGATAGTGGCGATCTCGTCGAGGAACCAGGTCTGCACGTGTTCGCGCGGCGACATGATCTCGGCGATGGGGATCGTCGCGACGTCGTGGTCCCTCGCCAGGCGGCGCAGACCCTCGGTGACCGAGGTGCCCACCTGGGAGTTGTAGATCAGGGCGCGCACCCGGTGACCCAGGACCAGGCCCTCCTGGGTGGCGATGTCCTCGGGCGACGGGTCGACCCCGTTCATCACGTCGGCCTGGAAGCGCCACGGGGTCGCGTTGACGAGTCCCATCGCCTCGAAGAGGTAGTCACCCACCGGTTCGGTGCTGGCGACGGGCAAGCCCTTCACGCGCGCCCGGGTCGAGGCCAGGGCCTCTTCGACCCGGCGCCAACTCGAGAGGAAGGCGGCCTCACGACCTGCGAAGTAGGTGGCGTGGCGGGGCGCGAGGGTCTCGAGTCGGCGTGCCACCGCGCGCGCCAGGGTCTCCATGGTGCTCGGCATGTACCACAGGTGGGGGTTCGCGGCCCCCGTCTCGTGCTCGAGGACGGCCACCGAGAGCACGTCGCGCGAGGGCTTGGACGTCGCCGCCTCGATCTGGTTCATGAAGGCGTCGTAGCCGTCACCGTTCTGCACGATGAGTTGCGCCTGGGCGATCTCGCGGGCCACCGCGGTGCTCGCCTCGAAGTTGTGGGGGTCGGTGGCGGGGTTGTTCACGACGGCCGAGACGCTCACGTAGCGCCCACCGATCTGTCCGAGCACGTCGGCGTACTGGGTCTCGGCGCCCACGACCGCTATCTCGCCCGCCGCGACGTGGGGGACGCCGCAGGCCCCCGTGACCAGCGCCCCTGCCACCAAGGTCGTCGCGAGCGCGACCCGTGGCCCGGTCTTTCCTAGAATCATTCTTGATACCTTAGCCGGAACGATTCCAATCAACAAGTGTCGCGCGACTACGCTGGAGCCATGTCCGCGACGAGGAACACCGCCCAGCGCCGTGAGGTGATCCGTGCCCTCGAGCGGGTCCAGGGCTTCGTCAGCGCCCAGGATCTCCACGGCCACATCGTGCGCGACGGCGGCGACGTGGCCCTGGCCACGGTGTACAGCCAGCTCAAGAAGCTCTCCGACGCGCGCCAGGTCGACGTGGTCATGACCGACCGCGGCGAGGCCCTCTACCGGCGCTGCGTGGACGACACCCACCACCACCACCTGGCCTGTCGCACCTGCGGAGCGACCGTGGAGGTCGACGCCCCCGAACTGGAGAGCTGGTCCCAGGACATCGCGGTGCGCTTCGGCTACGACGAGGTGCGCCACGTCCTCGAGCTCAACGGGATCTGCCCGGCGTGCCGTCCCCGGTGACCCTCCGGGCCCGCCACCGCGCCGGCCTGTCCCTCTTCAGTCTCGACGACGCGACCGCGCGGGGCGCGGACGTGGTGGTGACCACTCGCGCGGGCGGTGTCAGCCCGCCCCCCTGGGACAGCCTGAACCTGGGCGATCACGTCGGCGACGAGCCCGAACGCGTCGCGGAGAACCGGCGCCGGGTGGCCGCGGCGATGGGCGTCGAGGCCGCGCGCCTGGTCATCGCCCGCCAGGTCCACGGTCGCTCGGTCCTCGACCTCGACGAGTGGCGTGGCGAGCCCCTCGAGGGCGACGCCCTGGTCACCACCCGGGCGGACCTGGCGGTGGCGGTCCTGGTGGCCGACTGCGTGCCCCTGCTCGTGGTCGACGACGAACGCCTGGCCGTGGCCCACGCGGGCTGGCGCGGGCTGGCCGACGGCGTGGTCGCGGCGACGCTCGCGCACTTCGCCTGGCCCGAACGCGTGCGCGTGGTGCTCGGCCCGCACATCTCGCCGGCGCGCTACCAGGTGGGCCCCGAGGTCGCCGAGCGCTTCGCGGACATCCCCGACGCCGTCGTGCCCGACGAGGGCGACCGACGACGCCTCGACCTGGCCGCGGTGGCCACCCACCAGTTGCTCGACCACGGGGTAACGGCCGAGCACATCTCGATCGCCTCGGCGGTGACCGACGACGGCACGGTGTTCTTCTCGGACCGCGCCGCGCGGCCCTGCGGTCGCTTCGCCCTGGTCGCTCGACGCAGGCCGTACGATTCACGAGGGAAGGAAGGATCGCCGTGAGCCGCGCTGAACTGTTTCGCTACGTGGGCCTCGAGGTCTCCGACGACACCGTGAGCGGCCACTTCGAGCTCGACGGGCGCCACTTCCGCGAGGACGTGTCCTTCGAGGGCGTCGAAACCCTGCGCCGTCCCGCGCTGATCGGCGTCGGACAGTTGTGGTACCTCCTGGCGGGTCTGTCGTACTACAAGGCGGGCGCCGCGCGCCGGATCGACCTCGGCGACACGCCGGTGGGGCCGCGAGGACGCGCCCTCTTCGAGGCCGCCCTGCACGACGGTCTCGGCGAGTTCTCCTTCCGCAACGACCTGCCCCTGGACGACGTCGTGATCGAGGGCGGACACGAGGCCACCACCTATTCGCCCAACCTGGAGCCCTCACGTGTCCTCATCCCCTTCGGTGGCGGCATCGACTCGGTGGTCACCGTCGAATCGCTCGCGCACCTGGACCGCTCCCTCTTCATCTTGAGCCCCGGCGGCGGCCGCTTCGCCCCCCTCGAGGCCACCGCCGCGGTCACAGGGCTCGAGGTCGTGCGGACCACGCGTCACCTCGACCCCCAGGTCCTCCGCGGTGACGACAACTTCTTCAACGGGCACGTCCCGATCACCGCCATGCTCACGGTGCTGGCGGCGCTCGCGGCTCTCGCCTCGGGACACGGCGCGGTCGCGATGAGCAACGAGCACTCCGCGTCGGCGCCCAACCTGCGCTGGCGCGGCCGCGACATCAACCACCAGTGGAGCAAGTCCTGGGCGGCCGAGGTCCTCATCGGCGAGGCCCTGGCCGAGCGAGTCGGCACCGACTTCACCGTCGCCAGCTTCCTGCGCGACCGCAGTGAGCTGTGGGTGGCCCAGCGCTTCGCCCAGGCGCGCCGCTATCACCGCGTCTTTCGCAGTTGCAACCGGGCCTTCGCCCAATTGCCCGACGAACGCGAGAGTCACTGGTGTGCGCACTGCGACAAGTGTCTCTTCATCGATCTCATCCTCGCGCCCTTCATCGACCGCGGCGAGTTGCGCGACATCTTCGGCGCTGAGCCCCTCTCGGACCCCTCGCTGGACGAGTCCCTGCGCTCGTTGATCGGGCTCGGCCTCGAGCACAAGCCCTTCGAGTGCGTCGGGGACCCCGACGAGAGCGCGGTGGCCCTGCGTCAGGTCAGTCAGCTGCCGTCGTGGTCCGACGTCACGCGTCTGGCCGAGCTGGCGCGGCTCACCTCGCCGGACCGCGACGTCGACGAGTTGCTCCAGCCCCAGGGGAGAAGCCGTGTTCCGGCCCACTGGCTTCGCTGACCTGAGGGGCCGACGCGTGGGCGTCTTCGGCTACGGCGTCGAGGGCCGCGCGACCGTGCGGCGCTTGTCGTCGCTCACCGACGACCTGGTTCTCGTCGACGACCACCCGGTGGACGAAGGGGTCCTGCCCACCGGCGGGGGTGGCTTCGAGGCCCTGGCCACCTGCGAGGTGGTGCTCAAGAGTCCGGGGATCCCCCGGCGTCGCGAGGACGTGCTCGCCCTCGAGGACCGCGGCGTCACGGTCACGTCGGCGCTCAACCTCTGGCTCCACGACATCGACCGCTCCCGGGTCATCGCCGTCACCGGCACCAAGGGAAAGTCCACCACCACCTCGCTCGTGGCCTTCTTCCTTCGATGCGTCGGCGCGGAGGCCCACGAGCTCGGCAACATCGGCACGCCCCCCTACGACCCCGACGTCGACGTGACGAGCGGTTGGCTCGTGCTCGAGATCTCGAGCTTCCAGTCGGTCGACGTCACCGTCGCTCCGGCCTTCGTGGTGGTGACCTCGCTGGGCGCTGACCACCTCGACTGGCACGGCAGTCTCGAGCGCTACCACGAGGACAAGCTCGCGATCACCCGCGCCTCGGGCGAGCACCAGACCCTGGTGGCCGACACCCCCGAGCTCGCCCACGCCCTGAGTCGGATGGGCGGACGCCTGAGCCTCGTCCCCGCCGACACGACGGGACTCGCTCGACGCCTCGGTCTGCTGGGCGCGCACAACGACCACAACGTCGCGGTGGCCCTCGAGGTCGTTGCGCGCGCCACGGGACGCGACGTCGCCGGCGTGCGCGACGCGGTCGACTCGCGCGCCGGCGACTTCGAGCCGCTGCGGGGACGGCTCACCCTGGTCGCCACGCACCGTGTCGACGGGGGCGCCGTGCGGTTCGTGGACGACGGCCTGGCCACCGGACCACTGCCGACGCTGGCCGCCCTCGAGGTCTTCAAGGACGAGGAGGTCGCCCTCATCGCGGGAGGCTACGACCGCGGTGTGGACTACGAAGAACTGGTCGAGGCCCTGGAGTCCCGCGAGCACGTCACGACCCTCGTGGTCATCGGACCGGCGGGCGAGCGGATCGCCTCACTGTGCCGGCGCGTGCCCACCCGTCACGCCGCCACCATGTCCGCGGCCGTGCGCACGGCGAACGACTGTCTGCCCCGTGGCGGCGTCGTCCTCTTCTCACCGGCCGCCCCGAGTTTCGACGCCTACAAGAACTGGGCGGAACGCAGCGACGACTTCACCAGCGCCGCCCGGTCCCTATCGTGATCGCCGTCGCCCGCGCCGACGCGACGGTTCCGCTCGGGTGAGCGAGTGCCCCACGTGCCGGCGCACCATGGTCCTGCGTGACCCGTTCTGCGGGAACTGCGGGGCGCATCTGGTCGCGGACCGACGCTCACAGCGGCGCTCGTGGCTCTACTGGGGTGCGGCCCTCGTCTGGGCCACGCTCATCGTGGTCGTCCTGGCCACCGGGAGGTACTCCGACGAGGGCCTCAACCATGTCACGATGCGTCAGCAGGACCCGGCGTCCTTCGCCATCATCGTGGTGGCCCTGGTGGTCACCCTCGTGGTCTCGGGGCTCGGCCTGGGCTATCGCCATCGCCGCCACCGTCTCGCGGCGGCGCCGGCGGCCGTCGCGGTCGGTGGCCTCCTGGGCGCGTTCTCGCTCTTCGGTCTCCTGTGGGGAGTCGTCTCGCTGGGCGCCTGCG
>CAIORQ010000064.1 GCA_903860745.1 uncultured Actinomycetes bacterium
CGAGCTTTGCCCCATTACTTCCTCAGTCGTGCTGAGACATCGAACATGACGTGATTAAAGCCGATCGAGTAATCAGAAACGCATGAAACTACTTAGTTTCTGGCCCCACAGGGGGTTCGAACACAGTCCCATTACCTCCACGCATCCGCTGGTCGCCACCGCGCCGACGGGCGAGTTCGTCAACTCCCCAATCGCCGACGGCACTGCACCGTCCACCAGACGCTCCACAGCGAGAGCACGGAGGCGGCCGTCGCCATCCAGGCCCACCCGCTGGCCAGGTCGACCAGGAGGGCCGAGATGATGATCAGCTCCACGGCAATGATCACGACGAGCGCCAGGGCGTAGGGACCGTATTCGCGCGCCGCCACGTTGATCTTGTCCGACTCGTGGAGGCGCGTGGACCAGAAGGTGCGCAGCACGTCGCGCTTCTCGCTGAAACTGCAACTGTTGTAGGTCGTCAGAGCCATCGCCGCCCATCGTATCGACTGAGTGTCGCCGACGTACACGCCAGCCGGTACCGTAGCGAGGGTGACTCCGAGACCAGATGAGAGCAGGCGACTGTCGTGAACACTCCAACGGCCGGTCCCCTCGCCCTCGTGGGCTCGGGCGAATATCTTCCCGTGATGGCCGACATCGAGGCGGCGCTGATCTCGGGACGTGCTCCGCGCTACGTGCAACTGGCCACCGCGGCGGTCCCCGATGGTCCCGCCGTGGTCGAGCGCTGGCATCGTCTCGGGGTCGAACAGGCCGAGCGCATCGGCGTGACCCCGGTGATCGTGCCCGTGGCGACGCGCGAGGACGCCAACGACCCCGAACTCGCGCGACTGATCGAAGGCGCCGGTCTCATCTACCTCTCCGGGGGCAACCCGAACTTCCTCGCCGAGACCCTCCGTGACACGGCTGTGTGGTCGGCGATCACGGCCACCTGGTCGGCCGGCGCCGCCCTGGCGGGCTGCAGCGCGGGCGCGATGGTCATGGCCGCGTGGGTGCCCACCATTCGCCACCCCCGCGAGGGTGGTACCCCTGGTCTGGGGCTCCTCGCCCACCTGCGGGTCATCCCGCACTTCGACGCCTTCTTCTCGCGCGTGCCCGACATCGCCGCACGTTTCCTCGTCGGCCGTGACGAGGCCGTGACCGTCGTCGGGGTGGACGAGGACACCGCGATCGTCGGCGGACCCGAGGAGTGGACGGTCCAGGGACGCAGTTCGGCGTGGATCTTGCGCGGCTCCCAGCGTGAGGAGTTCCGCGCGGGCGACGTCCTGGTGACCCCGATCGCCGAGAGCCTGGAGCCGAGATGACCAACGACCCCCATCCCGCGAGCCTCGAACTGGCCGACGTCGACGCCACGACCCTGCGGCGACGTCTCGACGCCGGTGAGATCACCTCGGTGGACCTCGTCGATGCCCTGCTCGCCCGCGTCGCCGCCGTCGACCGCGAGGGTGTCGCCATCGGGTCCATCGCGGCCCTGAGCGCTGACGCCCGCGACGTCGCGGCCCAGCGGGACCGCCAGCGGGCGCGTGGCGAGGTGATGGGCCCCCTGCACGGCATCCCGGTGCTGGTGAAGGACAACATCGAGGCGGTCGGTCTGCCCGGGACGGCGGGCTCCACGGCGCTGGTGGGGCGCGAGGCTCGCGACGCCGACTTGGTGACGCGCCTGCGCGAGGCGGGAGCGATCGTCCTGGGCAGTACGAACCTGAGCCAGTGGGCCAACATCCGCTCGCCCAACTCCACGAGCGGTTACAGCGCCACTGGCGGCCTCGTCGCCAACCCCTGGGCCCTGGACCGCTCGGCGGGCGGCTCCTCATCGGGTTCGGGAGCGGCGCTGGCGGCACGTCTCGCCCCACTGGCCGTGGGGACCGAGACCGATGGCTCCATCACCTGCCCCGCCTCGCTCAACGGCGTCTACGGACTCAAGCCCACGGTCGGCAGGGTCTCACGCGTGGGGGTGGTGCCCATCAGTTCCTGCCAGGACAGCCCCGGGCCCATGGCCCGCTCGCTGGACGACCTCGAGCTGCTGCTGGGCGTCCTGAGCGAGCCGACGGACACCTGGCCCCCCTACGGCGTGGTGGCGAGTGACGATCAGGAGGTCCACAACGGAACCGCCGCGTCAGCTCGAGACCTGGCGCGCGCCGGGTCGGCGCCGCGCCTCGTGGTGGCCACCTCGTGGCGCAGCGCGCACGGAGCCACGGACGCACTCTTCGACTCGGTGGTCGCACGACTGCGCACCCGCGGGGTGCCGGTCGGCGAGCGCGACGCGAGTCTGCCGTCGAGCGTGGAGTACGAGGACGAGTTGGCCGTGCTGCTCGGCGACCTGCTCGACGGCATGGACGCCTACCTGGCCGCCCGGCCGGGACCCGGCGTGGCCTCGCTGGCCGACGTCGTGGCCCACGAGGACGAGCACGCCGACGTCGAGCAGCGCTACTTCGGTCACGAGTTCTTAGTGCGGGCGCTCTCGAGCGGGGGCCGGGCGACCGACGCCTTCCGTGAGGCCCGTCAGCGAAACGTCCACTGGGCGGTCCACGGGGCCCTCCAGCCCCTCCTCGAGGACCACGACGTCATCGTGACGCCGGCCTACGGACCGGCGTGGAAGAGCGACCTGCTCAACGGCGACAGTGCCAAGTTCATGTCGGCGTCGATCATGGCCGCCGCCATCGCGGGCTGGCCCATCTTGACGATCCCCATGGGTCTCGTCGAGGGACTGCCCGTCGGGCTGAGTCTGGTGGGGCGGCCCTACGCCGAGGACGTGCTCGTGGGGGCGGCTCGGGTGGTGGACGACGTGATACGCGAACGCGGGGGCCTCTCGGCCCCCGCGTGGCGTGCCGCGAATCGCGGTTGACTACTCCTGCGCGGCGTAGTGCTCGCGCCAGATGATGCGGTAGATCTTCAGCCGGCGCGGGATGGAGCGTAACCCTGGGATGAACGGCACCAGGATGAACAGGGCCGTCAGGATCATCATCGTGCCCCACACCAGGAAGTCACCGCTGGCGCTGGTGGACCACGGTGGGATCTGGTACCAGAAGGTGTAGAGCCACAGCCAGGCCTGACCGGGCCACTGGCCGGTCTCGTTCATCATGCCCCACTGGTCGCCGCCGAGGTGCTGCGCGTCGGCGAGATTGCCGAGGTAGGCCCCGTCGGAGAGGAACAGCAGGGGCTTGGTGTAGTTCGTGGTGTAGAAGCCCTTCTGGGTGACCAGCGCCTGGTCGAGCGCTCCGCTGCGGGCCATCTGGGTCAGGGCGTTGATCAGTACCGGGACCGGGCCCGCCTTGGTGGTGGGGACCTTCACCTCACCGCCGGAGAAGGTCATCTTCGCCGAGGCGTTGGAGTAGGCGGTCGTCCACGCGGTCTGAGCCGAACTCGATGCCGAGTTCCACTGCGACAGCGCCGCGCTCAGCGACGGGGTCGCCGGCTGGGACTCCAGCGGGTTGAGGACGAAGTCGGTGGCCGTGTTGATCGGGATGTGCACGCCGAGCCAGTGCTCGGGCTGGAGGAATCCCCAACCTTGGCTGGGTCCGCCGTTGTTGTAGGGAGCTCCGTATCCCGCGACGCCCGAGGAACCGTTGAGCTCGCTCAGGGCGGTCTGGGCGAAGTCCACCGGCGCGGCGGTCGACCAGGTCTTGATGGTGATCGCCTTCTCGTCGGGGGAGCTGAACACGATCGCCAGGGCCACGGTGAGCAGCGCCACCACCACGACGGCGATGGTGCCCTCCTTGATGATGTCGTAGGGGGCGTAGGGACCCTTGTACTCCGGGGCGTCCACGTCGGGACGGAATGGCTTCTTGCTCATGCGGACACCTCCGAGGACTTCTCTTCAAAGGGCGGCACGACTCCCTTGATACGCACCATGACGACGTGTAGGCCGGTCAGCACGACGGCGGCGATGGGCAGCAGCACGATGTGCCACATCAGCATCTGGCCGAGGTTGAGCACGTTGAAGAACGCGCCGCCGCCCGTCGAGTTGATGCCGTCCTTCGCCTGGGTGGCGATCCACTGCGAGTCGAAGTTCGTCTGGCTGACGTAGCCGGTGAAGCCCGCCAGGATCGAGGCGAGGAAGGTCACCGCGCCGGTCACCCAGGTGAGCGACCGACCACCGCGCCACGCGGCCATGGAGAACTTGCCCCACAGGTGCACGACCATGGCGAAGAAGAAGATCTCCACGGCCCACAGGTGCATCGAGTTGACGAAGTGCCCGAGCGAGGACGAATGCCACCAGACGGGACCGTCGATGGCCAGGATGCAGCCGGTGACGATGACGACGAAGAGGGCCGCCATCGTCGTGACGCCGAAGACGTAGATCCACGACGCGACGTAGGCCGGCTGGGTGTCGGGCAGCATCTTGTCGGGGGGGAGCTTGGCGACGACGCTCTTGCGAAGTCGCGACGTCCACTGGCGTTCAATCTCCGTGGTGCTCATTTGGACCCTCTGCGGTTGCGACGTCCCGGGAACGGTGCGAACAGCGCCACGACGAACGTGACGACCATCAGGACCATCACCGTGAGATTGGACACGCTGATCGAGATGAAGTGCCAATTCAGATAGTGACCGTAATGGTCGAGATTCACGAGAGCTCCGAGCCCCCAGCCTTGCGACATGACGCACCTCCTCGGCCCAAGAGTCTCCTTGAGTCGCTAGGACTCACAATAGGGACTTATGTCCCAGCGTGGGGGAATCAGGCGGAGGTGGTCTTTCGGGGGATCGAGGGTTCGCGGTCGTGGGCACTCTGGCGAAGGTGGAACTGGGTCACGCCGATCGTGAGGGAAGTGGCGCCCGCCACGTGCAACTCGACGAGGAAGGCCGGGACGTGGGTGAGGTACTGCGTGACCCCGATGGCGGCCTGGAGGATGGCGATGACCGCGAGGCGCCGCACGCCCAGCTGCAGGGCCGCGGGGGCCGAGGTGCGCCAGATGGTGACCAGCAGGCCCAGCACCAGTCCGACGAAGAGGGTGGCGGCGATCGAGTGAACCCACGCGGCCGAGGAGAAGGCGAAGGGCAGACGGCGCGCCTCGAGCTGCCCCTGGGAGCCGCCCGCGTGGGGCCCCGAACCCGTCGTCATGGTCCCGGTGAGCACCAGGGCCACGAAGGGGATCCACAAGAGCCGGGCGATGAGACGAAAGTGCGGGTCGCGCACGTCGACGCGCGCGCCCGGCCCGTAGACGTACTTGGAGCGGTGGTAGAGGATCGCCGCGACGACGACCATGGCCAGGGAGATCACCAGGTGCAGCGACACGAGCCAGGGGTTGAGCTTCGAGTACACCACGTAGGCGCCCAGGACGGCGTCGACGACGATGCCCACCAGGAGGAGTCCGGTGAGCGTCGTGAGGTCGCGGCGACGGGGTCGGCGCCGCAGGGAGGCCAGGAAGATCACGATGGTCACCACGACCAGGAGGACCGTGACGCAGCGGTTGGTGAATTCGATCTTGGAGTGGATGGTCCAGCCGGTGGTGTAGGCGTGCTTGAAGCAGGTGGGCCAGTCGGGACAGCCCAGGCCCGATCCGGTCAGGCGAACAGCCACTCCGGTCAGGACAATCAGGATCATCGAGATGAACGCCGCCAGGGCGAACCAGCGGAAGACGGCCGGGCTCAAGTCGCGCCGCGAAGAGGGAGTCACGTCCACAGCCTACGTAATTGCGCGGCCTCGTAGACTTGGCGCCGTGTCCGTCACCGTCCCCGTCGCCCATAGCACCGCCGAGAGGCTGCGCGGATTCGTCGCGCTGACCAAGCCGCGCATCATCGAACTGCTGCTGGTGACCACCATCCCCACCATGGTCGTCGCCGACCGCGGCATCCCGGGGCTCTGGCTGGTGCTGGCCACGCTGGTGGGCGGCACGCTGGCCGCGGGCGGGGCCAACGCGCTCAACATGGTCTACGACCGCGACATCGACTCGGTCATGGAGCGCACCAAGAACCGCCCCCTGGTCACGGGCGTCCTCGCGCCGCGCGAATCGACGATCTTCGCCCTCGCCCTGGAGGTGGCCTCCTTCGCGGTCCTGGCGGTCTTCGTCAACGTGCTCTCGGCGTGGCTGGCCATGGCCGCGGCCGCCTTCTACGTCTTCGTCTACACGATGTGGCTCAAGCGCCGCTCCAAGCAGAACATCGTCATCGGCGGCGCGGCGGGGGCCGTGCCCGTCCTCATCGGATGGTCGTCGGTCACCAACTCGCTCAGCTGGACGCCGGTGCTGCTCTTCGCGGTGATCTTCATCTGGACCCCGCCGCACTTCTGGGCGCTGGCCGTGCGCTACCGCGACGACTACGCGGCCGCCAAGGTGCCCATGATGCCGGTGGTGGTCTCGCTGCGGCGCACCACACTGGAGATCTTCATCTATTCGGTCCTCTTGTGGGTGGTCACGATGTGGATCGGTCCGGTGGCGCACCTGGGATGGGTCTACGCGATCTCGGCCACGGTGCTCGGCGGACTGTTCACCTTCTACTCGCTGCGTCTCTACCATCACGCCCGCCACGACCGCGCCGACGTCGGCGAGGCGATGAAGCTCTTCCACTTCTCCATCACCTACCTGTCAGCGCTGTTCGTCCTCATGGCGGTCGACGTCCTTGTCCGTGGTCACTGACAACCCCCAGCCCTCGCTGCCCCGGCGCAAGCCCTCGCCGATGGCGCTCGTCTCCTTGGGCCTGGGCGTGGTGATCGCGGTGAGCCTCATCGCCCTGGTCTCGTTCTTCACCGGTGGCAAGGTGACGAGCGCCTCGACGACGCCGGCCCTGGTGGGCCGGACCCTGCCGAGCATCACCGAGGCGAGTCTGGCGGGTCCCTCCTTGACCTCGCCCTGGACGTCGCACCGCGCGACGGTGGTCGTCTTCTTCGCGAGCTGGTGCACCGTGTGCCGCACCGAGTTGCCGCAGCTGTCGCACTACCTGGCGACCCACCAGCTGGGCAAGGTGGTGGTCGTGGGCGTCGACGCCCAGGATTCGCGCAGCGCCGGGCGGGCCACGCTGGCCAGGTACCACTTGGACTTCCCGGCCTTCTTCGATCCCTCGAGCACCGTGACCGCGGGCACGTTCCTGGCGAGCGGACTGCCCGACACGGTGTTCGTCAACGCGAAGGGCGTGGTCACGGCGATGACCGTGGGCGCCATCTCGCCCAGCGCCTTCGCCAAGGGCCTGGCGACGCTCACGGCCTAGCGGCGCGGCTCAGTCGAAACGGAAGGTGCGAGCAGCCAGGAGGGGCGCGACCAGCGCCCACGCGGCGAGGGTCCACCACAACGACGCGCTGACGGCCGCGGCCTGCCCGAGGCTCTGGTGCAGGGCCTGGGCCATCGCCCCCGAGGGCAGGTACAGCGCCACGCGTCGAACCACCGAGGGCAACGAGCTCAGCGGCACGACGATGCCCGACACGAGCAGCAGCACCAGGTAGAGCCCGTTGGCGGCGGCGAGATTGACCTCGGCGCGCAGGCGACCCGCGAGCAACAGGCCGATCCCCGCGCAGCCGGCCGAACCCAGTAGCAGGGCCGCCGCCGTCGACAGGGCGCCCCCGGCGCCCCCGTGGGGACGCCAGTGCAGGGCGAAGGCCACCAGGCTCAAGACCCCCACCTGGATCGCCTCGGTCACGAGGACGCTGGCGATCTTCGCCGCGATCATGCGACGCTGCCCGAGGGGGGTGACGTGAAGGCGGCGCAGCACGCCGTAGGAGCGCTCGAAGCCGGTGGCGATCGACAGGGCCACGAGCGAGGTCGAGAGGACGCAGAGCGCCAGGATCCCCGGGGCGATGAAGTTGATGCGGCCGCCGGCGGGGGTCGTCGTCACGTGGGTCTGGGAGAAGAAGACCAGCAGCAGGACCGGGATGCCCAGGGTCAGGAGCAGGGTCTCGCCCCGGCGCACCGTCATGACGACCTCGGCGCGGGTCTGGGCCCACCACGCCCTCACGAGGGGGCCTCGGAGGGGTCGGCGATGAGGTCGAGGTAGCGCTCCTCGAGGGTGGCGCGCGTGCGCAGCGAGACCAGGGCCGCGCCGCGTTCGCTCAGGTAGGCGCTCACGAGCGCGACCCGTTCGGGGCTCGACGCGATCTCGCAGTGCAGGCGGGTGGGCTCCACCGCGGTGACCGGGCAGTGCAGACGACGCCCCAGCTCCACGGGGTCCACGGGCACCGAGGTCTCCACGACGAGCACCGGGTCGCCGGCCAACTGGTCGAGCCCGCCGTGGGCGATGACGCGCCCGTGGTTGACGATGACGACCTCGTCGGCGGTGCGCTCGGCCTCGGTCAGTTCGTGGGTGGTGATCAGCAGGGCGCAGCCCCGGTCGCGTTCGGAGCGGATGATCTCGCGGATGACCTGACGCCCTTCGGGGTCGACCGCCGTCGTGGGCTCGTCGAGCACCAGGACCCGAGGTCGACCCAGCAGCGCCAGGGCCAGGAGGGTCCGCTGCTGCTCGCCGCCGCTGAGGCGCCGCCAGGGGGTGCGCGCGCAGTCGTCCAGGCTGAGCAGGGAGAGCAGTTCGCGAGGGTCGCGCGGCTGGTCGTAGTAGCTGGCGGTCAGCGCCAGGACCTGGGCGGGGGTCATCGGGAACCACACGCCTCCGCGCTGCAGGAGCGCTCCGGTGCGCGCCACCACCTCGGCGTGGTCGCGCACCGGGTCGAGCCCGTGGAGGCGAACGCTCCCCGCGTCGGGACGGCGGAAGCCGAGCAGGGTCTCCACGAGCGTGGTCTTGCCGGCCCCGTTGGGACCGAGCAGGGTGGTCACCTGTCCGTAGGGGACGTGCAGGCTGACGTCGTCGACCGCCGCGAGCGGGCCGAAGCGCACCACCAGATTGGCGATGTCGATGGCGTAACTCACGACTAGAGAACCTAATGGCTCGCGGCGGTCCCCGGGGTCCGGACGGGTCCCTTCAGTAGTCTGGGAGCATGATTGACCTCGCCCAGCTACGTCGTGAACCCGAGTTCGTCAAGGCCGCCCTGGGACGACGGGGCTTCCCGCCCGACGAGGTGGACGCACTGGTGGCGCTCGACGTCGAGCATCGGCGACTCCTCCAGGAGGCCGAGTCCCTGCGCGCCGAGGTGAAGGACCTGTCGCGTCGGGTCGGCGAGGCGCGTCGCGCCAAGGCCGATGACGTGGCCGAGGGGCTCACGGCGACGAGCCGCGAGGTCGGAGAGCGCGAGCGGGTCGCCAGCGAGGCCTGCGACGTCGTGGCGGCCGACCTGCGAGCCCGCCTCTTGATGGTGCCCAACCTGCCCTCGCCCGACGCCCCCGACGGACGCGACGAGACGGACAACGTCGAACTGCGTCGCTGGTGGCTCGGGATGGAGGAGGGCGCCGCCTTCCCGAGCTTCGCGCCGCACCAGCGCGTGGCCCACTGGGACGCGGCCCGTGAACTGGGCATCTTGGACCTCGAGGCGGGCGCCCGGCTGGCGGGTTCGATGTTCCCCCTGTACCGCGGCGACGGTGCGCGCCTGCTGCGCGCGCTCAGCGCCCTCGCCCTGGACCGTCACCGCGACGCCTACGAGGAGATCCGTCCGCCCAGCGTGGCCCTGAGCGAGACGATGATGTCCACGGGCCACCTCCCCAAGTCGGCCGACGACATGTACGAGGTGCCGCGCGACGACCTGTGGCTCATCCCGACCGCCGAGGTGCCCCTGACCTCGATGAACCGTGGCGAGATCCTCGAGGAGTCCGCCCTGCCCCTGCGCCTCACCGCGCTCACCGCCTGCTTCCGGCGCGAGGCCGGCGCCGCCGGTCGCGACACGCGCGGGCTGCTGCGGGTGCACGAGTTCGACAAGGTCGAGCTCTTCGCCTACTGCACCCCCGACCAGGCCGAGGCCGCGCACGCCGACATCCTCGCGCGCGCCGAGGGGCTGCTGCGCGAGCTGGGACTCACCTACCGGGTGCTCGACCTGTGCACCGGGGACCTGGGCACCTCGTCCAAGCGCACCATCGACCTCGAGGTCTACAGCCCCGGCGTCGACAAGTGGCTCGAGGTCTCCTCGGTCTCGTGGTTCGGGGACTTCCAGGCGCGCCGGGCCAACGTGCGCTACCGCAGCGCCGAGGGCACCCAGTTCGTCCACACGGTGAACGGCTCGGGCCTGGCCTGGGCGAGGATCTGGGCGGCGCTGGTGGAGACCTATCGCCAGGCCGACGCCACGGTGCACCTGCCCCGGGTGCTGGCCCCCTACTTCGGCGAGCCGGTCATCCGCCCGCGGGCGTGACGCTCTCGAGGCGGTAACCCACGCCGCGGACCGTCGTGATCAACACGGGGTTCTTGGGGTCGTCCTCGATGAGGGTGCGCAGACGTTTGATGTGCACGTCGAGAGTCTTGGTGTCGCCCACGTAGTCGCTGCCCCACACGCGGTCGATCAGCACGTCGCGGGTGAGGACGCGACCCGGGTTCTCCATGAGCAGCAGGAGCAGGGCGAACTCCTTCTTGCGCAGCTTGATCTCCTTGCCGTTCAAGAAGCAACGACGCGCGTCGACGTCGAGGCGAAGCGGTCCGTGCTCGACGACCGCCTCCGAGGGCGTCACCGCCGAGATCGACTCGTGGCGGCGCAGGACCGCGCGGATGCGCGCCACGAGTTCGCGCAGTCGGTAGGGCTTGGTGACGTAGTCGTCGGCGCCGATCTCGAGCATGAGGACCATGTCGACCTCCTCGCCCTTGGCGCTGACGATGATGATGGGCACGTTGCTGACCAGTCGAATGCTGCGACAGACGTCCAGTCCGGACACCCGGGGGAGCATCAGGTCGAGCAGCACCACGTCGAAGGCTCCGTCGCGGAACAGGTCCAGGGCCTCTTGCCCGTCCCTGGCGAAGACGAGCTCGAATCCCTCGCGGGCCAGGCCGACGCCCAGGGCGTCGATGAAGGACTCCTCGTCCTCGACGACCAGGATCCGCACGTTGCCCGGGGCGTGGCTCTTGCTCATTGCGGGTTGACCGGGAGCTCGAGCGTGAAGGTCGACCCCTCTCCCTCACGCGATTCGACGACGACGCGACCGCCGTGGTTGTGTGCCACGTGACGAACAATACTCAGTCCCAGCCCGGTACCGCCGGTGGCCCGGGCCCGACCCGGATCGACGCGGTAGAAGCGCTCGAAGATACGGTCCAGGTCCTTCGACGGGATGCCCGGCCCCTTGTCGGCGATGGCGATGCGCACCACCGGACCGGTGAGGGTGTCGTCGTCGAGGGAGATCGACTCGACACGCTCGATGGTGATGGTGACGGTCCCGGCTTCGGGGGAGTACTCGACGGCGTTCTCGAGGAGGGCCTGCACCGCCGAGATCAACTGACGGCGATCACCGCCCACCACGTAGCCGATCTCGGGTTCTTGGAAGTCGACGACCACGTTCTGCTGCTCGGCGGCGGTGCGGATGCGCTCCATGGCGTCGGCCACGATGAGCGACACGGGCACCGGTTCGCGGGTGGGCGAACCCTCACCCTCGATGCGCGACAGGTCCAGCAGGTCCTCGATGATGCGACTCACGCGGAAGGCCTCGGAGTTGATGCGCTCGGCGAGACGGTTGGCCACCACGGGGTCGCGCTCGAACTGCAGGGTCTCGGCCAGGAGCCCCAGCGCCCCCATCGGCGTCTTGAGCTCGTGGGACACGTTGGCGATGAAGTCGCGGCGGATGTCCTCGAGGCGTCGACGTTCCGAGACGTCCTCGATGAAGGCCACCACGCCGAGTGGTCGGCGTCCGTCGTCGATCACGGCGGCGCGGATGGTGAGCGTGCGTCGGGGCGGACCATAGATGTCGACGGTGTGCTCAGCGGCCCCGTTGGTCCAACCCTCGGCCAGCGTGTCGGTGACGGCCTGGGCGGCGATGGCGTCGCCGTAGCGCGACACCATCAGGGTCTCGGCCTGCGGGTTGCGATAGAGCACCCCGCCACTCTCGTCGCAGAGCACCAGGCCCAGCGGCAGCACGTCGAGGGAACGTCGCAGGCGCACCGAGTCGGCCCCGGCCTCGTTGACGACGGTGGTGGCGACCCCGGCGACCTCCTCGAGGTGGGCGAGGGCGGCCTCGACCTTGCCCTTGTCGTCCTGGGGCTCGACCCCGAGTCGTCCGCCCAGGGCGGCCAGGCGTTGGGCGATCGCCCGGTGACCTCGTCGCCGGTAGACGAGCACGCCCAGGGCCACGCCGACCAGCAGGACGCCCAGGCCCGTGCCGTAGAGGGCGAGCGGGGTCCACGACGACAACACGTTGTGACCGATCGAGAGAAGCACGGGTCCAGTCTCGCAGAAGTTCACCGACGCCACGCACCAGCGACCGTTGGGGGTCCCCAGAGAAAGCGAGTCCCCATGGAGTTTGCCGGCGTCACCCTCACCCCTTCGGTATCGGCACTCCCCGGTGCCTCGGTCCTGCAACAGCTGGCCAACGGACTGGGCGCCTGGGCGCTCATCGGCTCGCTCATCGCCCTGCTCCTGGGGGCGGTGATGTGGGCCATCGGTTCGCACACCCAGAACATGCACCAGTCGGCCGCCGGGCGTCGCACGGTAGTCACGTCGCTGATCGCCGCGGTCTTGATCGGTGCGGCCCCGTCACTGATCAACTTCTTCTTCACCACCGGCCTCAAGGTGCACTGATGCACACCCTGGTGTGTCTGGTCAGCCCCGCGCAGTGCGCCGCCACCTCGATCGCCAAGGCCTCGCTCGGCGACCTCTTCGGGGCGCTCACCGCCTGGGTGCTCTCGAGCGTGGGCTGGTTGCTGCACGCGACGGCGACCGTGCTCAACGCGACCGGTGAACCCGCGTCCATCGCGCGCGCGGCGTCACCCGAGTTCGTGGCGCTGTTGAGCGTGGCGCCCATCCTCCTGCTCGTCTCACTCCTCGTGGCGACGCTGCACTCGCTTCGCCACGGCGACATGGGGGCGCTGTGGCGCTCCTTCCTCGGGGTCGCCCCCGGATGCGTGGTGGCCATCGCGATCGCCCGCCCGGTCGCGACGACGCTGTTGGAGGCCGTCAACGAGCTGTGCACGACCGCCGGATCCACGGTGCCCGCCGGAGAGGTCGCCATCGGTCGGGCGTTGAGCTCTCTGGGAGGGGCGGCGACCCCGGGCTTCGGGCTCTTCGTCCTCTCGGGCCTGGTGGTCCTCGGCGGCGTCCTGCTGTGGTGCGAGTTGGTGGTGCGCGCCGTGGTGCTGACCTTGTTGATCGTGCTGGTGCCGGTCATCGTCCCCCTCGCGGCGATCCCGGCGATGCGCCGCATCGGGTGGCGTTTGGCCGAGACCTTCGTGGCCGTGGCGGCGAGCAAGTTCCTGATCGTGGTGACTTTGGCCCTCGGGTTGAGCGAGGTGAGCGCCGGTGGCGCCACCACGGTCATCACCGGTGCCGTCACCCTGGGGCTGGCGTCGGCGTCGCCCTTCGTGATACTGCGCCTCATCCCCTTCGTCGAGTCCTCCGCCCTGCACGGCGTCGAGGGCCTGCGACAGAGGGCCACCCGGACCGTCGCGACCGCTCCGTCCTCCCCCGCGGGTGCGGTCGTGGCGGCCCTGGCCCCCGACGCGCCCCTGCCGGGACCGCCCGAGCGCCCCGAGGACTGGGGGATCCCCCTGTGGGAGCCAGGTCCGGACCCCGACTGGGAGATGCCCTCCTTCGAGGGCGAGCCCCCGCCCCCACCGGTGGGCGAGCCGATCCTGCGGACCGGTCACGCGGTCTACACCTCCGACGCCGGGGGACCGGTGATCGGGTGGCACTTCGATGACTAGTCCGACCGTGACCTTGGGCGACAGTGACGCGGTGGCGCGGTGGTGCGGCCTGGAGCGGCACCGGGTGGCGGTCGCGGTGCTGGTCGTCGCTCTGGCCGGCGACGCCCTGCTTCGTCCGTCGGCGCCGGGGTGGGAGTACGTGATCGCGGCGGCGCTCGCGCTGACCCTGCCCGGCCGGCCGGGAGCCTCGTGGGGCGAGCGCCTGTCCGTCGAACTTCGCTACGTGCTCCGACGTCACGTGACCTGGATCGACCTCGACGTGGACTCTGGGGCGACGACGCTGCACCTTCGCGGATCGCGACGCCTGTGGTGCTACGAACTCACCCACCGCGGTCGTCTCGACCTGTCGGGTGCCCACGCCGTGCTGGCGCGGCGTCTGGCCCACCTGGCCGAGTCCCTGGCCCTCTCGGACACGCCGGCGCACCTGGCGCTGCACGTCGATGTCGACCGGACCGGTACGCGGACCAGTCTCAGCGTCACGTCGTCGGCGCCCCCACCGCTCGAGTGGCGCCCGAGGTCGTCACCGGAGGGGGTGGGCGGTCTCGCGACGGGTCGCTGGGCGGTGCTCGAGCGCCGCCACTACGTGCGCAGCGCCCGGGGCCTGCGTCGCACGTTGCGGGTCGAGGGCTTCGCGCCGGGTCGTGAGGCCGCGGCGCTCGAGGCCCTGGGTGACTTGGGCGCGTGGCTGTCGCTCTCCCTGCACGCCGAGGTGTTGGCGGTGGCCCGGGCGCGCCGCACGACGGCGCGGGCCGTCCACCGGGTGGGCAGCGACGGGGCCCTCGCGCGCGCGGCCGGCTTTCGCTGGAGTGCGCGCCGCGAGCTCGAGCTCGACACGCTGCGCCGGCGCGAACAGGCGGTGGCCTCCGGGGCGGCGTTGTGTCGTTGGGCCCTGTATCTCGTGGTGTGCGCCGCCACCCTCCCGGAGCTGCGCCGGCGCGTCGACGAGCTCGAGGCGGTGTCGCGGGGCGCGGGGTTGCGACTGGACCGCGGGACCGCGCGCCAGGGGGACTACTTCGCCTACCAGCTCCCCGGAGGTCCGGGCTGGTGACCCCGGCGTGGACCCACTGGGGAACCTCGGAGCACTTCACCACGCTGTGCCTGCCCACCCACGACGCCGGCACGCGTCTGGAGGGTCCCGCCCTGGGACACGCGCTGCGGGGTGGCGACTTCGTGCTCGATCCCTTCGACTCCTACCGCGCGGGGATCGTGACCAATCCCAACGTGGTCGTGGCGGGATCCATCGGGGCCGGCAAGAGCACCGTGGTGAAGATGACCGTCGACCGCGCGTTGCGCCGCGGTCGGCGCGTCGTGGTCGTCGACCCCAAGGGTGAGTACGGGGCCCTCGCCCGGACCCACGGCGTGCGTCCCTTCGTGGTGGGTCGCGACGGTTGGTGCTGGCCCTCGGCGCTCGACGAGCGCGGCACGCTCGACTTCGTCCAGACCCTGTTGTCGAGCGCCAAGGGGACGGCCCTCAACGACGACGAGCGCTACGTCGTGGAGCGATGCTGGGATTCGCGACGTCGCCCGGACCCCTCGCGGGTCCTCAGCGAGCTGTACTCGCGGCTCGCGGTCTACCTGGAGGATCCCTCCCGCGGGCCCGAGCGCTCGGTCGCCCTGAGCCTGCGTCGCTTCGTGGCCGGGGACCTCGCGCGACTCTTCGACGGCGAGGGTGACCCCTTGGACTTCGACGCGGCCCTGGTGGTGCTCGACGTCTCGCAGTACTGGTCCACGCCGTCGCTCAGCGTCGCCACGCTGAGCGCGGTCGCGGCGGCCGAGCACCTGGGCGCCCGTCCCGAGCCCGGGTACCTCGTCCTGGACGAGTCCTGGGCCCTGCTGGGTGACGAGGCGTGCCTGCGATGGCTGCAGGGGTCGTGGAAGCTCAGTCGGGCGCGCGGGATCAGTCACGTGCTGGTGCTGCATCGATGGAGTGACGTCAAGTCCGTCGGCGCCGTCGGCAGTGCCCCGCTGGCCCGGGCCCAGGGACTCCTGCGCGACTGCGAGACCTCCTGGCTGCTTCGCCAGCCACCCGACGAGGCCGCGGAGATGGCGCAGGTGCTGGGTCTGAGCGAGCGCGAGGTCCGGTGCCTGCCGTCGCTGGCGCGGGGAGCGGCGCTGGTGCGATACGGCGCGGCGCGGTCCCTCGTGCAGTTGCGGGTGGGCGAAGGAGACCGGACCTTCGTCGACAGCGACGCGGCGATGAGGACCGGCGATGCGTGAGGGTCGACTGGTCCTGGGCCGGCGGATGCTGCGCGGGGTCGCCCTGGGGCCACCGGCCCGTCTCGACCGCGGGCACTCCCTCCTCGTGGTCGGTCCCACCCAGGCCGGCAAGACGTCCTCACTGGTGGTCCCCGCCATCCTCACCTGGACGGGACCCGTGGTGGTCACCAGCGTCAAGAGCGACGTGGTCGCCACGACCGAGCGCTGGCGCGCGACGCGGGGACGGACCCAGCGTCTGGAGCCGGGCAGTGACGAGGGGCTCACCTGGGATCCGCTCGAGGGCGTCACCAGCCTGCGCCACGCCCTTCGGGTGGCGCAGTCGCTGACGCGCGAGACCTCTCGGGCGGAGGGGGAGTTCTGGAACACCCTCGCCGTGAAGCTGGTGGCCGGTCTCTTCGTCGCGGCCCAGCGACGCGGACGCAGCGTGTTCGACGTGGCGCGAGCGGTGGAGGACCGCTCCTGGGCCGGGTGGATCTCCTACGACGCCAACTCCGACGCGGACGCGATGCTGCGCTCCTTCTTGGACTACGACCCCAAGACCCTCGACGGCGTGGTGACGACGGCCGAGACGATGCTGTTGGCGTGGCGATTCCGCCAGCCGACCGCCCGCGTGGGCGACGTGCTCGACGGCCCCAACACCTTGTACCTGTGCAGCCCCCGCGGCGACCACGCCAGTTACGAGCCGCTGTTCCGGGGAGCCCTGCGCGGCGTGCTCGAGGCCCAGCAATTGCGCCACGACGCGGGAAGGGCCGGTCGCCTGCTCCTGGTGCTCGACGAGGCGGCCACCGTGGCCTCCCTCGACGAGCTCGACGAGCTGGCCGCCACGGTGTCGGGACTCGGGGTCACGCTGGTGACGGTGGTGCAGGACTTCGCGCAACTCGTGGCGCGCTGGGGCCCGAGAGCGGCCACCATCGTGAACAACCACGCGACCCGCCTGATACTGGCGGGACTCGCGGACCCGACGGTGTCCACCTACCTCCCCGAGATCCTCGAGTCGTCCTCGGACCGCCCCGTCGTCGGACTGCGGACACGTCCTCGCAACACCGCGGTGGTCGTCGCCGGGCATCGAGCGGTCTACAGCGTCCGTCTGGTGCCCTGGTGGCGGCAACGGGCGCTGCGCGGCCGCGGCGGCGCGCTCGTCGGTACTGTGGAGTGATGGAGGCACCCGTCGACCACCCTGATGACGTCCTAGCGATCGACATCGGGGCGACGAACATCAAGTTCGCCCGCGTCGACGCGCACGGCCGCGCACGCAGTTCGGTCAAGCGTCGACCCACCCCCTACCCCTGCCCCCCCGAGCGGCTCGTCGAGTGGGTCGTCCAACGAATCGCGAATTCCGACGTGGAGCGCGTGGGGGTGGGCTTCCCCGGCGAGTTCGAAGACGGTCACGTGGTGCGACCCGGCAATCTCTCGCGGCCCGGGGGTGTGGGTACCGAGATCGACGACGAGATGGACGCGCGCTGGCACGGTTTCGCCCTGGAGCCCACCCTGCGCCGCGAGACCGGTCGTGACGTTCGGGTGGTCAACGACGCCACCCTGGCGGCACTGGGGTGCTGTCGCGGCGTCGGCACCGAACTGGTCGTGACCCTCGGTACGGGCTGCGGCCTCGCCATCCGTGCCGACGGCCTCCGCCAGCGGGTGCGCGACCTGGGACGCACCTCCTTCGACGCCGGCCGCACCTTCGACCAGGCGCTGGGCGAGCAGGCCCGGGCCCGTGACGAGCGGACCTGGCGACGCGACGTCGTGATGGCCGTGAACGCCCTCGCCGGCGAGTTCGGCGCCGTCATGGTGTACCTGGCCGGGGGCAACGCCCGGCGCCTGTCGCTCGAGCCCTTCGCGGGACGCCCCTACGCCATCGAGATCGCGGGCAACGAGGTGTCGTTGCGTGGAGCCGCCCGGCTCTTCGCCTGAACGGCTGGCGGACCCTTCGGGTCCAGCGGCTAACATGGAATGCCTGTACCAACGCGGCTGTAGCTCAGCGGATTAGAGCATCGGTCTACGGAACCGAGGGTCGGGGGTTCGAATCCCTCCAGCCGCACCAGGTACTCCCGTCGTCGTCACGTCGGACGAGGCGGCCCGTGTTGCTACCTTGGCAATCATGCTTGCTCGCCCACGCCACGCGAGTCGAGGTGTCACGGCCCTAGTGGCGGTCCTGGCCAGCGGAGTGCTGGGGCTATCGGGCGCGGTCGCGGCAGCCACGCCCCACCCCCTGTTGCCGCCGCATCACCCCGCGCGCAACTATCGCCTGATCTCACTGGCGAAGGTCCTGGGTTCGATCGACGCCGCGAGGGCGTCCCAGGAAGGTCTCTCCCCGCTAACCTTCGACCTCACTCGCTTCGAACTCCTCGACGTCGCCGAACAGGTCTTCGTCATCTCCAACCTCGAGCGGACCACTCGTGGTCTCGCGGCGGCGGTGGCGCTGACGCGTCGCCTCGACCACGTGGCGCAGGTGGCCGCTTCGCGCGACGAGGACCCCACCGACGCCGGTCACCGGTACTGGTCGATCTGGTCGAGCGCGCCCGCGGCGTTCGGCCAGGCGGCCTACTTCGCGGACTTCGGCTGGATGTACGCCGACGGTCCGCCGCCCCAGTACATCTTTCGCAACGTCGACTGCTCGCGCGCGGGCCAGAGCGGGTGCTGGGGGCACCGTGACAACATCCTGGTTCGTCCCTCACACCCGTCGGGCACGTGTTCGAGCGAACTCGTCGCCGGGACCGGATACGCCCGACGATCGCCCGACGGGCCGTCGCTCACCGAGGTCTTCGAGACGGCGTGTCGGGGGACGCCCCTGACGTCGGTGTTCACCTGGCGCCACGCCGTGGCCTACCTCAAGATTCCCGCCGCCGAGGCGGGAGCGGCGAGCTCGGCGAAGCGACCCCGTCCACCCGTGGCGTGAAATCGGTTCAGACCGGTCGGGGTGGTACGGGGCGAAGCCGAGTGCTACTCTGCGGACATGCCGCATCGGCGCCGGCATTCATCCAGGGCCTTCAGGGGTCTTGCGGCTGCCGTATGCGTGTTGGGCTCGGTGGCGGCCGTGGACTCGGCTGCGGCCGCCACCAGAGCGCCCTCATCGCGCGCGCCCGCGGGGACTCTCCTGCCCGGCACCTCGTGTCCGATGTTCCCGGCCGACAACGTGTGGAACACCCCCATCGCGTCGTTGCCGGTGGACGCGCACTCGGCGCAGTGGCTCGCGTCGATGGACGCCTCCTCCACCGACCTGCACCCGGACTACGGACCGTCGGGCGATCCGCGCGCGCCCTACGGGATCCCGTTCACCGTGGTGGCCGCGACGACCGCCTTCACCCACGTCACCTTCGACTACGCCTCCGAGAGCGACCGGGGACCCTACCCCCTGACGGCGCACACGCCAATCGAGGGTGGCTCGGACCGTCACGCGTTGATGGTCGATCCCAGCGCCTCACGGACCTCACCGCGGTGCACCCTGTTCGAGACCTACGACACCCGGTACCGACCGGGGGGCCGATCGACGGCCGGCTCCGGAGCAATCTGGACGCTCACCTCCAACGCGCTACGCCCGGCGACGTGGACGTCGGCCGACGCGGCGGGCCTGGCGATCCTGCCGGGACTGGTTAACTACGACGAGGTGAGGAGCGGCGCCATGGACCACGCCATCCGTTTCACCGCCGAATGCACCAGCCAGGCCTACCTCTGGCCGGCGCGCCACGAGGCCGGACAGCCCGATCCCCGCTGCCCGCCCATGGGCGCGCGTTTTCGCCTGCGAGCCGGATTCCACCTGCCACACTCGCAGTGCGGCCCCTTCTGCCAGACGGTGCTGCGCACCATGAAGACCTACGGGATGATCCTCGCGGACAACGGCTCCAACTGGTACTTCCAGGGCACGGCCGACACACGGTGGACCTACACGCAGGTCGACCAGCACGTGCTGCCCCTCTTCCACGTGCACGGTCTCTTCGTCGCCGCCTACTGCTCTTTGTCCAGCGGCGCGTCGATGCGC
>CAIORQ010000065.1 GCA_903860745.1 uncultured Actinomycetes bacterium
ACAGTGGCTGTAGGAACCGTTAAGTGGTTCAATGACGAGAAGGGTTGGGGCTTCATCGCTGTCGATGGCCAGCCGGACGTCTTTGTTCACTACTCGGAGATCCAGGGCGAGGGTCGCAAGACCCTCCTCGAGGGTCAGACAGTGGAGTTTGACGTCGAGCCCGGTGACCGTGGCCCGCTCGCCAAGCGCGTTGTCCTGAACTAACCAAACACTCTTGAGGAGACAGCCGCCGCCTTCGGGCGGCGGCTGTCTCATTTTCATTTGCTCCTGAGGTCACGGCTGCGTAGGGTGGACGTTACCCACGGGTAACCCGTGACCGAGGCGGAGGCTGTGGATGAGTGATTTTTCTCTTGCGCTGAACGAGGACCAGATCACCCTGCGTGACTGGGTCCACGGTTTCGCGCTCGACGTGATGCGTCCCGCGGGCCAGGAATGGGACGAGCGCGAGGAGACGCCCTGGCCGATCATCCAGGAGGCGGCGAAGGTCGGGATCTATTCTCTGGACTTCTTCGCCAGCGCCATGGCCGACCCCACGGGGCTCACGATGGTGCTCACCCTCGAGGAGATGGCCTGGGGCGACGCCGGTCTGTGCATGTCGATCATGGGCTCCACCCTGGCCCTGGCCGCGATCATGGCGAACGGGACGCCCGAGCAGCAGGCCGAATGGATCCCCGTCTGCTTCGGTACGCCCGACGACGTCAAGGTGTCGGCCTTCGGTGTCAGCGAGCCCGACGCCGGTAGCGACGTGTCCTCGCTGCGTACGCGCGCCGTCTACGACGAGGCCACCGACGAGTGGGTGCTCGACGGCACCAAGACGTGGATCACCAACGGCGGCATCGCCGCCGTGCACGTGATCGTCGCCTCGGTCGACCCCGCCCTGGGCAGTCGCGGACAAGCCTCCTTCGTCATCCCCGAGGGGACGGCGGGCCTGCGCATGGGCCAGAAGTTCAAGAAGATGGGCATCCGGGCCAGCCACACCGCCGAGGTGGTGCTGGAGGGTTGCCGCGTGCCCGGACGATGCCTGCTGGGTGGCAAGGAGCGGCTCGACGAGCGACTCGCGAGGGCGCGCGAGGGCGTGAGAACCTCGGGGCAGGCGGCGATGGCCACCTTCGAGGCGACCCGACCCTACGTGGGGGCCCAGGCGGTGGGCATCGCCCGGGCGGCCTGCGACTACGCCCTCGACTACGCCAAGGAGCGCCGCCAGTTCGGACGGGCGATCATCGAGAACCAGTCCATCGCCTTCAAGCTCGCCGACATGCGCACGCGCACCGACGCGGCGCGTCTGCTGGTGTGGCGCGCGGCGTGGATGGCGTTGAACCGCCAGCCCTTCCTCGCCGGCGAGGGCTCCCAGTCCAAGCTCTTCGCCAGCGAGACCGCGGTGCACGTGACCGAGGAGGCCATCCAGATCCTGGGCGGCTACGGCTACGTGCGCGACTACCCGGTGGAGCGCTGGCACCGCGACTCGAAGATCTACACGATCTTCGAGGGAACGAGCGAGATCCAACGGCTCATCATCTCCCGAGCCATCTCCGGGGTGCACATCCGCTGAGCGGCGGTCCGACTCAGTCCTTGTGCACGGCCCGCAGGCCGCCCCAGGCCAGGGTGGCGGCGTGGGCCG
>CAIORQ010000066.1 GCA_903860745.1 uncultured Actinomycetes bacterium
CAACCGTTCCGGCGTGAAGGTGATCGACTACGACCGCCTGCAGTCCAACGGCGCGGCGTACGTGAGCTTCAACAACGTCAACGTCGGCTCCTTGATCGGTAAGGGCCTGCTCACCTGCTTGAGCGCCTGGAAGGTCAAGAACCCCTTGGTCTACGTCATGGACGGCGACGCCACTGACCCCAACGCGGCGCAGTTCGCCTCGGGTTACGACGCGGTGCTGAACAAGGCCGGCTTTGCCGCCAAAGAGGGTGGCGCGGGTAACTCCAAGACCATCAACGAGAGCGCCGGTACGTGGGACCCTTCTACCGCGCTGAAGGACTTCCAGGGTGCCTACGCAGCCTCGAAGGGCAAGATCAACGCCGTGGTGACGCCGAACGACGAGAACGCCGCTCCCATCATCACTTACCTGCAGAAGCTGGGCCTCAAGCCCAACACCATCCCGTTCACGGGTCAGGACGCGACGCTTGCCGGTTTCCAGAATGTCATCTCTGGCTACCAGTGCGGCACCGTGTACAAGCCGAGTTGGCAGGAGGCTCAGGCCGCGGCGATCGCCGCCCTGTTCCTCGACGCTGGCAAGGCCATCCCGGCGAGCTTGCTGACGGGTAAGACGATGTTGACCGGCACCAAGATCATGGTCCCGACGGTTGAGCTGGCCCCGACTTGGGTGACCACCGCGAACGTCGAGTCCACGGTCATCAAGGACGGCGTCATCAACAAGTACGCACTCTGCACGAGTGTCCGCCCGACGGTCAAGGGTTCGCACCTTCCGACCTTCGCGCAGGACTGCGCAAAGTACGGCATTAAGTAGTCATCATCCCGATGGACACCACCCCAGAGACAACTGAGTCAGTAACAACAAGACCCCAGGTCTCTGGGGTGGCGACCGCGGGGGACCCACCGCTGCTGAGCATGCGCGGCATCACCAAGTCATTTGGTGCCGTGCAGGCTCTGCGGCACGTGGACCTCGACATCCCCGCCGGACAGGTCACGGCCCTGGTCGGTGACAACGGCGCGGGCAAGTCGACCCTTATCAAGGCAGTCGCCGGGATCTATGCGCCGACGAGCGGCACGTTCTGGTGGAAGGGCGAGGAGGTCCACATCCACACGCCGCGCGACGCCTCCGACCTGGGCATCGCCACGGTGTACCAGGACCTCGCGCTGTGCGACAACCTCGACATCGTCCAGAACATGTATCTGGGACGTGAGGTGACCAAGGGGTCGCTTCTCGACGAGATCACCATGGAGATCGAGACGCGCAAGACGCTCACGAACCTCTCGGTGTCGACGGTCAAGTCGGTGCGCCAGTTGGTGGGCACCCTCTCGGGCGGACAGCGCCAGTCGGTCGCGGTGGCGCGAGCCGTGATGCGCGAATCAGAACTCGTCATCCTGGACGAACCGACCGCGGCCCTGGGCGTCTCCCAGACCGCCCAGGTCCTCGAGCTGATCAAGACGCTGAAGTCCCACGGGCTCGGCGTGATCGTCATCTCGCACAACCTCAGCGACGTCTTCGCCGTCGCCGACCGCATCGCCACCATGTACCTGGGGACCCTGGTCGACAGCGGACCCATCGAAGAGTACGACACCGCCCGTGTCGTCGACCTCATCACCACTGGCACCTCGAGCCGGGGCGCGTCCAGCCCCATGAACAGCTGAATCGAAAGGTATTCCTACGTGTCAACTGATTTGAGCACCGAGGCCGACACCGACGGCACCCTTCTGCCCAACGAGGACCAGAAGCTGGACCTGGCCTTCCAATTCAAGAAGTTGTGGAAGGGCGACAGCGGCGTCATTCCCATCGTCGTGGGATTGGGCATCCTCGTCTTCTACTTTCAGATTCGCGATTCGCAGTTCGGGACGGCCCAGAACCTGGTCAACCTCCTGGAGAACGCCACCATCTACATGCTGCTCGGCATGGCGGAGATCTGGTTGCTGCTCCTGGGCGAGATTGACCTGTCAGTCGGTATGACTTGCGCCCTGTCGGGCCTGGTCGCCACCATCCTCACCGACCCCCAGTATCACTGGTCGTGGTTCATCGCCATGCCCCTCGCCGTCCTGACCTCCATGGCCGTCAGCGCGATCTACGCCTTCTTCGTCATCAAGCTGCGATTGCCGTCCTTCATCGTGACGCTGTCGGGGTGGCTCATCGTCCAGGGCGTCCTCATCGCCCTGGTCAACGCCCAGGGCACCGGTGGCTCGGTCCAGGTGGCCGAGACGGTCCTCTACGACCTGGTCGGGGGCAATCTCTCGCCCTTGGCCACGTGGCTGTTCATCTTCATCGCGATCGCTCTCCTGGCCTACGTCATGTGGCGATCCAACCAGAAGCGGATCAAGCACGGCCTCACGGCGCAGCCGCGTTCGCTGGTCCTCATCAAGGTCCTGACCCTGGTGGTCGTGGGCTTCGCACTGGTCTGGGTCTTCAACTCGAACCGGTCGAACTTCTTGACGCTCGAGGGAATGCCTTTCGCCATCCCGATCGACCTCGCCATCTTCTCGATGGGCACCTTCATCTTGACCAAGACTCGCCCGGGCCGGTACATCTACGCCATCGGTGGCAACGCGGAGGCCGCTCGACGCGCCGGCATCGCGGTGAACCGCTACCGGTTCATGGCCTTCTTGATGACGGGCTTCACGGTGGGTGTGGCGGGTCTGCTCGACACCTCGTACCTGGGCGGCATCGGTTCCAACGTGGACACCACGTTGACGCTCTACGCGGTCGCCTCGGCGGTCATCGGTGGAACGAGCCTCTTCGGTGGCCGGGGCAAGATGATCCACGCGATCATCGGTGGGATCGTCATCGGTACCATCTACAACGGCATGGCCCTGCTGCAGACGTCGCCGCCGATGATCTACGTCGTGACCGGCGCCGTGCTCGCCGCCGCGGTGACGATCGACTCCCTGGCCCGTCGCGGGAGCACGATCATCCGCTAGTCGTCGGCGAGCAGTGTTCTCAGCTCTCCGCGACGGATCTTGCCGCCGGGCGTCCGGGGGATGGACGTGACGTAGTGGACTTCCCGGGGCTGGGCCCAGGGACCGATCCGCTCGGTCGCGGCGGCGCGCAGGGCGGCGTCGAGAATTCCGTCGCTCACGACCAAGGCGACGACGCGCTGGCCCCACTCGTCGTCGTCCACGCTGGTGACGGCGACGTCGCGCACACCCGTCACGGCGGAGAGGACCGTCTCGAGATCGTCCGGCCACACCTTCTCGCCGCCGGTGTTGATCACGAAGCCCAGGCGTCCGTGGACGCGCAGACGCCCTTCCACGAGATCCGCTGCGTCGCCGGTGGGGAACCAGTCGTCGCGGCCGTCGGGGCCGGTGCGAGAGGGGCGGGGGGAATGTCGATAGGACGTGAAGAGCGTCGGGCTGCGCACGCAGAGCTCGCCGTCCACGATGGCCATCTCCACCCCCGGCAGCGGCCACCCGTCGTAGACCACGCCCGAGCCGGTCTCGGTCATCCCCCAGGTCACCACGACGTTGGCGGCGAGGTCTCCGGGCGGGCGCGCGCCGCCGAGCAGGACGACGTCGTAGGCGCTGAGATCGAAACGGCGAAGTTGTGCGCGAACGACGGCGATGTGAGTGGCTCCGCGTCCGGGTCCTATCGCGAGGTCGTGGGGGTCTCCCCAGAGGAGTCGGGCATCCGCCAGGACCGCCCGCAGGATCACGGCAAGCCCCCCGATGTGGTTGGCGGGCAGGCAGGGGTACCAGACACTGTCGCGACCGTGACCGAGGACCCGAGTCGTCAGTTCGGCGCTCGCGCGCAGGGCCGCCCACGACAATTGGGCGGCTTTGGGGGTCCCGCTCGATCCCGAGGTGAGCATGACCACACCGACGTCGGGAGAGACGTCGGCCCCCTCGTTCAGGGCTCGTCGACCAGCGGCGTCGAGCACGTGGGTCGCCCCCAGGACCTCGAGCTCGCCGCGTCGTCGTGACGCCGAGAGCCGCTGGTCCAGCACGCAGAAGGCCTGCCCCTCCTCGACGCAACGCCGCACGGCCGATTCCAGGTCGGGGCCGAGGGGCAGGTCGAGGGCGAGCAGGGTTGCCACGAAGGAACTTTAGGTCGTGGCGTCGAGCCGGTCACCGGGGGACCCGGCGGGTGAGGGCGATAGCGTGGTGCCATGGCCACCACTGTGATTTCCGGTTCCCCTCACGACCCCGTCGACGACTTCCGCGGCCTGCCCCTTCCCGCGTGGGAGACCATGGACGACTACGAGGACATCGTCTACGAGTCCGCCGAGGGGATCGCCCGGATCACGATCAACCGTCCCGAGCGGCGCAACGCCTTCCGGCCCCAGACCCTCTTCGAGCTCTCCGACGCCTTCGAGCGCGCCCGTGACGACATCGAGGTCGGCGTCATCGTGCTGACCGGTGCCGGACCCGACGCCTTCTGTTCCGGTGGCGACCAGAAGATCCGGGGTGATGACGGGTACATGGGCGACGACGACGTGGCTCGACGCGGGGTGGGCCGCCTCAACGTGCTCGACCTGCAGATCCAGATCCGACGGCTCCCCAAGCCGGTGATCGCCCAGATCGCGGGTTACGCCATCGGTGGTGGCCACATCCTGCACCTGGTCTGCGACCTGTCGATCGCCGCGGACAACGCCCGCTTCGGCCAGACGGGACCGCGGGTCGGCTCCTTCGACGGCGGATACGGCTCGTCACTGTTGGCCAACTCGATCGGTCTCAAGCGGGCCAAGGAAGTGTGGTTCCTGTGCCGTCAGTACGACGCCGCCCAGGCGCTGTCGTGGGGTCTCGTCAACACCGTGGTGCCCCTCGATGACCTGGAGGCCGAGACGGTCGCGTGGTGCCGGCAGATCCTGACGCTCTCGCCCATGGCGCTGCGCATGCTCAAGGCGGGCTTCAACGCGGCCGAGGACGGCTTGGCGGGTGTCCAGCAGCTCGCCGGAGACGCCACGATGCTCTTCTACATGTCCGAAGAGGGGCAAGAGGGTCGCAACGCCTTCGTCGAGCACCGCAAGCCCGACTTCTCTCGCTTCCCCAAGCGTCCATGAGCGCCCCGGGCCAGGTCGAGCGCTGGGTGCTCGCGGCGCGCGTGCGCACCCTGCCCGCCGCGGCGGTCCCGGTGGTGATCGGCGCGTCGTTGACTCGCCCGCACCCCTACAACGTGGTCAACACGCTGCTCTGTCTGGTGGTGGCCCTGGCCCTGCAGATCGGGACGAACTACGCCAACGACTATTCCGACGGGGTCCGCGGCACCGACGAGGTCCGCGTCGGCCCCTTCCGACTGACGGCGTCGAGACTGGTGTCGCCGCGCGCGGTGAAGCGCGCCGCCTTCGCCTTCTTCGCCGTCGCGGCCGTGGCCGGACTCGCCTTGAGCATCCGATCGAGTTGGGTGTTCGTACCCCTGGGCGTCAGCGCGGTGGCCGCGGGCTGGTTCTACACCGGCGGGCCCCGGCCCTACGGCTACCTCGGTCTCGGAGAGCTCTTCGTGATGATCTACTTCGGCTTCGTGGCGACCGTGGGCACCGCCTTCGCCCAACACGGTCACATCCCGGCAGGCGCGTGGTGGTGGGGGCTGTCGACGGGTTCGATGGCCTGCGCGCTGCTGGAGGCCAACAACCTGCGCGACGTCGACGGAGACCGTGCGTCGGGCAAGAAGACCCTGGCGGCCCGCCTGGGCCGACGTCGTGGGTCGTGGCTCTTCGCGCTCTTCGTCGCCGGAGCGGTCCTGGGCGCGGGGCTCGGGGGCGAGGGCCTGGTGGGGGCGGTGGCCCTGGCGATGTACATCCCCGCGCTGTCGCTCGCCTTCTCGTCCAAGTCCGGACGCGAGCTGCTGCCCATGCTCAAGCAATCGTCCTACGCGCAGTGGACCGTGGGCGCGGTGACCGCCGTCGTCATGTTCGTCACGCGCTAGCGAGGAACTCCTCGATCGTCGCCGCCACGAGTTCGGGTTCCTCCAGGTGCGCCGCGTGGCCCGCGCCCGCGATGGTGACGAAACGCCCGTGGGCGACCGCCTCGGCGATGGCGCGGGCCTCGGCGACGAACTTGGTGTCGAGCGCTCCGGCCATCGCCAGGGTCGGGACCTCGATGCTGGCGAGGCGCTCACCCATCCACTGTTGGGTACCCGTGCCGGCCGACCTCAGACTCGAGGAGAGCCCCGCCGCGTCGGGGCTCCGGGTCTCGGACTCGGCGTTGGGACCGAGCGTCGCGAAGAGGGGTTGGGAGAGCCACTCGTTCAAGAATGCGTCCGTGCCCACCTCGTCCAGGTGCGTGGCCAGCGCCTCGTCGCGGTGCTGGCGCTGGCTTCGCTCGTGGGGGTCCTCGATGCCGCGCGACGCCCCGAGCAGCACGAGACTGCTGAGGCGCTGCGGATCGGCCAGGGCGACGTGCAGGGCCACGCGCGCGCCGAAGGAGTAGCCGCCCAGGACGAGGGGCTCGTCGGGGAGGGCGTCGAGGACCAGGTGGGCGATGTCGGCGAGGGAGGCCTCGAGATCGGCGGCGTCGCCGTGTCCGGGCAGGTCGAGGGTCAGGACCTCGTGGCGACCTGCCAGAATGGAACGGAACCGGCGTGCCGACGATCGGGTCTGGGTGAAGCCGTGGAGCCACGCGAGCGGAGTGCCCGATCCGTGTCGGTCCAGGGTGAGGAGTGGCATTGCAACAGAGCGTACCGACTACCAGCGTCGTACAGGCGACCTTCGTCGCGACCCTGGTCGACGAGTGGTGCCGGTGGGGCCTGCGTGACGTCGTGGTCTGCCCCGGTTCGAGGTCGACGCCCCTGGCGCTGGCGGTGGCGCGCCGCGGCGAACTGTCCGTGCACGTGCGCATCGACGAGCGCAGTGCCGCCTTCTTCGCCCTGGGGCGCGCCCTGGTCACCGGACGTCCGGTGGCGGTGGTGGTCACCAGTGGCACGGCGGCCGCCGAGTTGCACGCCGCCGTGGCCGAGGCCGACCTCGCCCGCGTGCCGCTGCTCGTCGTCACCGCGGACCGTCCGCCGGAGCTTCACGGGGTGGGGGCTCCCCAGACCATCGACCAGCAACGCCTCTTCGGGTCGAAGGTCCGCCTCTACGAGGAGCCCGGCGTGGCCCGCGGCGAGGCCGCGCCGTCGTGGCGTCCCCTGGCGCGGCGGCTCTACCAGGCCGCGAGCGGCAGCGGTGGTCTCGCGGGTCCGGTGCACCTGAACGCGGCCTTCGTCGAACCGCTCCTGGGCGAGCCGCTCGAAGTGGCGGAGGACGACCACGGGCGAGACGACACGGTGGTCACGGCGCCGAGCGCGACACTCGACCTGGCGGGACGGCGCGTGCTGTGCGTGGTGGGCGCCGGGGTCAGCGCCGAGGTCGTCGCGAGGGCCCAGGCGGCCCAGTGGGTGGTGGTCGGCGACGCCACCGCGCGCGGCACCCTCGCCTACGCCGATCCGCTGTGTCGCCACGACGAGATCTGGGAGTCGCTGGTTCCCGACGTGGTGATCCGCATCGGGGGGGTCCCGGCGTCGAAGTTCCTCCTGCAACGCGTGGCGTCGACCGCGACGGTCATCGCCCTCGACGTCGCGGGTCCCGTGGCGGACCCCGACGGCGCGCTCACGCGTCGAGTCGTTGGTGGGCCCGACCCCGGGGACCCGTCACATCGCGGCGACGCCGCCTACACGAGAGCATGGCGTGAGGCGAGCGCCCGTCTCGGCGAGCGGCTCGACTCCCTCTGGGGCGACGAGATCGACGAGGTCGCGGTGGCGCGGCACGTGGTGGCCGCCGCGAACGCCCACGAGGCGGCCCTGGTGGTCGGCTCGTCGATGCCGGTGCGCGACGTCGAGTGGTGGACCCCGTCGCGTCGAGGCCCGGTCTTCTCCAATCGCGGGGCCAACGGGATCGACGGAGTGGTCTCGACCTTCCTGGGCGTGGCCGACGGCGCGAGCGCCATCGGTCTGGTGGGTGACGTCACGATGCTGCACGACGTCTCGGCGCTGGTCGACGGGCCGGGACCGGGGACCTCGGCGGTGCTGGTCGTGAGCGACAACGCGGGCGGCGGCATCTTCTCCTTCCTCGCCCAAGCGCGTCAGGTACCGGTCGAGCAGTTCGAGTCCCTCTTTGGCACACCGCGCCACCACGACCTCGCCGCGGTGGCGACCGCCTTCGGGCATCACGGCGAGCGCGTCGACAGCGCCCGGGCCCTGGACGCCGCCATCGAGGGCGGCCTGGCCCGCGATGGACTCAGCGTCGTCGTCGCTCAGGTGCCGTCGCGTTCGCTCAACGTGGCCCGTCACGAGGAACTCAACGCCCTCGTCGCGCACTGGTGGAGCGCTCCGTGATCGGGGCCCTCCCCGCCTCCTTGCTCGCGGCCTTCCCCCTGGCCTTCGCGGCGGGGCTGGTCTCCTTCATCTCACCCTGCGTCCTGCCACTTCTGCCCGGCTACCTCGCCTTCCTTGGCGGCTCCGCGGGACGCGAGGGGTGGCGCGGCGGGCGGGGACGGACCCTGGTGGGAGCGCTGGCCTTCGTCCTGGGCTTCTCGGCCGTCTTCGTCAGTTTCGGGGCCGTCTTCGGCCAGTTCGGCGACGTCCTCAAGTCCCACCAGCGCCCCCTGGAGATCGTCTTCGGCGTCGTGACGATCGTGCTGGGATGCTTCTTCGCGGGCTGGTGGCCCTCCGCGTGGCTGGCCCGTGAGCGCCGGATGCACTTCTTGCCTCGGGCCTCGGTCCTGGGCGCGGCCCTGCTGGGGATCTTCTTCGCGGTGGGCTGGACCCCGTGCATCGGGCCCACTCTGGCGGCCATCGACGGCCTGGCGGCGTCGTCGTCGGGCGCGACGGCGCTGCGCGGCTCGATCCTCGCCTTCGTCTACTGCCTGGGCCTGGGGCTGCCCTTCCTGGTCGCCGCACTGGCGACCGAGTGGATGGCGAGCGCCTCGGGCTGGCTTCGCCGCCACGCCAAGGTCATCGGCGTCGTCGGCGGCGTGATGCTGATCGTGATCGGCGTGGCCGAACTGACGGGACTGTGGCAGCAGTGGGTGCTGTGGCTGCAGATCCACCTCCCGGCCACCTCCAGCCTCTGAGTCGGGTCCTCGTAGACTGGGACCCATGCGACTGAGCGACGACTGGGACTTCAGAGGCCTCGTCCATCAGGTGACCGACGACACCCTGATGGAGCGGCTCGACTCCGGCGGCGTCACCGCGTACATCGGCTTCGACCCGACGGCCGCCTCCTTGCACCTGGGCAGCCTGCTGCAGCTGTGCAACCTGCGCCGGCTCCAACTCGCCGGCAACCGGCCGATCGCCCTGGCCGGCGGCGGCACCGGCATGATCGGTGATCCCAGCTTCAAGGCCGCCGAACGCCCCTTGTTGACCCTCGAGCAGATCGAGGCCAACGTGGAGGGCATCCGCGAGCAGCTCTCGCGCTTCCTCGACTTCACGCCCTCGGCCGGTGCGAGCCAGGCCCTGCTGCTCAACAACGCCGCCTGGCTCACCACGATCTCCCTGACCGACTTCTTGCGCGACGTCGGCAAGCACTTCACCGTCAATCAGATGGTGGCCAAGGAGTCGGTCAAGAGCCGCCTCGACCGTGACGACGTCGGACTTTCCTTCACCGAGTTCTCCTACATGCTGTTGCAGGCCTACGACTTCCTTCGCCTCAACGTCGACCACGACTGCACGCTCCAGCTGGGCGGATCGGACCAGTGGGGCAACATCACGATGGGCACCGAGCTGATCCGCAAGTCCACCGGGCGCTCGGCGGCCGGCCTCACCTCGCCCCTGCTCCTGCGCAGCGACGGGCAGAAGTTCGGCAAGTCCGAGTCGGGGGCCAACATCTGGCTGGACGCGTCGTTGACCTCGCCCTTCGAGATGCACCAGTTCCTGCTCAACGCCGACGACGCCACGACGCCGGCGCTGCTGCGCTTCTTCACCTTCCTCGACCACGACACGATCTCCTCCCTCGACGAGGCGACGAGGGTCGCGCCCCAGGAGAGGCGGGCCCAACGGGCCCTGGCCAACGCCGTGGTGACCCTGGTGCACGGCGCGGACGCCGCGGGCAAGGCCGAACGCGCCGGCGAGGCGCTCTTCCAGCCCTCCATCGCCGAACTCGACGAGGCCACGCTGCTCACGGTCGTGGCCGACGCGCCGTCGTCGTCGATGTCCCGGTCCGACTTCGCCGCCGGCGTCGACGCGGCCGACCTGCTGGTTCGCTGCTCGCTGGCGAAGTCCAAGGGCGAGGCCCGCCGCTTCCTCGAGCAAGGTGGCGTCTACATCAACAACGTGCGCATCGACGCCGAGGCGCGGGTGGGGCTCGAGAGCACCCTGCACGACCGATACCTGGTCGTGCGGCGAGGCCGGCGCGAACTGCACCTCATCGTCCTCGCGTGAGCCGTCGGCGACTCGTCGGGCCCGTGGTCCTGTTCGGAGCGCTGTTGCTCGGCGGCTGCGGTTCCTTGAGCGCGAGTGCGGCGTTGGGGAACTGGGCCACGAGCGCCAACCTGACCAAGAACGACGCACAACTCGTCGCCGACGCGCGTAGCGCGCTGAGGTGGCTCAACGACCCGCACTCCACGCAAAAGGAGTTGCACACCGTCTGCGCGGCCTTCGACTTCGACACGGTGTCGGCGTACCAGTCGCTGCCGTCGCCCGACACCCAGACCACCGAGCTGCTCACGGCGGCCTACACCGACCTGGGTGACGGCGCCAACGTCTGCTACCGCGCAGGCGACTCGCCCGCTCAACGACGGCGCGCCGAGTCCTACATCCGGCGCGCGGGGGCCGAGCTGTCCGAGGCGAGCGCCCGGGTCAGCGCGGTGGTCGGCTCCTAGCGGCTCTCGTCCGGACGGGGTCGCAGGTCGATCTCGAGGCGCAAGATGCCGTTCTCCAGCGTGGCCGTGGCGTCACCCAGCATGGCGTAGTCCTGGAAGTCCAGCGCCGCGGCCTGGAGGAAGAGCTGGCGCTCGGGCCCCTCGACGGGGGGCAGACCCCGTCGGCGTACAGCCTCGGCGCGCTCACGGAAACGCGCGATCATGTCCTCGGGATTGAACTCGTTCACCGGGCCATGTTAGGTGTTCGCGGACGGCAGGGAGTTGGTACACTGAATGTCCGGCTCACCAATGCTGAGCCTCGGCCGCCGCCAGTTATGGACCGCGGCCAGTGAGGAGTTGACGTGAAAAAGGGCCGCCACCGTCGGTTTGTTGAAGCTCGCGAACTCAAGCGTTCCACCGGCCCTCGAGCTACCACCTGTGTCGAATGCGGCGCGGCCCCCGAGGACGTCCACGCCGCGTGGTGCCTGGCGGAGGAGGATCGCTACGACGAGATCCTGGGCTCCCTGCCGCGTACGGACTTCTCCGAGGAAGACCCGCTGACGGCGGAGAACTAGAGGCGTCGCCGCACCACGGGGTGCGGCAGGGGAGTGGCGCGCGACGCGCGCTGGTTGATGAGGGCGAGAAGTGTCTGATAGGACCGCTCACCCATGATGGCGATGAGTTCGCCCGACATGGAGTCGACCACGCGGTTCGCTCCGACGAAGGCCGAGGCGTCCTCGGTGCACCACCAGTGGAACTCCTCGCCGCCCGCACCCCAGTCCTTGCGGTCCCACTGGGCGATGCGCGTCACCAGGTGCCCGCTGGCCAGGGTCACGTCCTCGCGTCGCAGCGGCAGCTGCCAGCAGACGTCGGGCTTGAGCGGGATGTAGCTCTCGCCGGTGTCCATGGCCAAGACGTGCAGGGCGCAGCCCGCACCCCGATGGAAGTCGGGTCGGTTCAAGAAGATGCAGGCGTCGTCCACGAGCCGGGTGACCACGTCGCCGTTCTTCTTGACCTTGGTGGTCCCCTTGCGGCCCTTCTCCCGGAACTGCCACTGGTCGGCGCTGAGACGGGTGGCGGCGAGTTCGACGCGCTCGCGGTCCTCCTCGTCGGTGAAGTGCGCCCCGTAGCTGCAGCATCCCTGCACGAGCTCGGGGGTGGGCCCGGTGAGCACGCCCTGGCATCCCTGGCCGAAGATGCAGGTCCAGTTGCTCTCGAGGAAGGTCACGTCCACCATCCAGGTGCGCTCGTGGTTCTCGTCTTCGAAACTCACCCATTCGTGGGCGTCGAGGGGAACTGAAGTCACCCTCCGAACTTACCCGCTACGTTGCGGCGCGTCGCCCGTAGACTGAACCGCGTGACTTCGACGACCTCCTTTGACGTGCTGACCCTGACCGACGAGGCGCGCAACGTCGTGCTCGACGCGCTGGCCGGCGAGGAGGGCCACGGCGCCCTGGCCCTGTGGGTCGAGGTGACCGGCACCATGGGCCTCGGCTACTCCTACGACCTCTACTTCGCGGACCTCTCCGACGCTCCCGAGGGGGCCGCGGTCGGCAACGACGGTGACGTGACGATCGTCATCCCGCGCGCCAGCGTCGAGCGACTGCGCGGCAGCCGGCTGGAGTTCGCCAGCGACGGCGGGGGCGGACTGGTGCTGGTGAACCCGAACCATCCCTCCGCCGAGGAGCTCAATCCCGGCGTTCCCGCCGAGATCCTGGCGATGGGCATCGACGGCGAACTCGCCCGACGAGCGGTCCAGGTGCTCGAGAACGACGTCAACCCCTCGATCGCCTCTCACGGCGGGCGCGCCGACCTCGTCGCGATGGACGAGGCCCAGCGGATCGCGTACATCAAGATGTCCGGCGGATGCCAGGGCTGTTCGATGAGTCGCCTCACCCTGTCCCAGGGCATCGAGACCGCGCTGCGTGGGGCGATTCCCGAGCTCGACGACGTGCGCGACGTGACCGACCACGCGTCGGGGATCAACCCCTTCTACTCCGAGACCCATTAGCAGGACGCCGGCCTCCTAGAATTGGGAGATGCTGCGCTTCTTGACCGCTGGCGAAAGTCACGGCCCCTCACTGACCATCATCGTCGAAGGACTCCCGGCGGGACTCCCCATCACCGCCGAACAGATCGCCGACGACCTCGCTCGACGTCGCCTGGGCTACGGTCGCGGTCCGCGCATGCGATTCGAGCGTGACGTGCTGCGCCTGACCGCGGGCATCCGCCACGGCCGGACCCTCGGCTCGCCCGTCGCCATCGAGGTCCTCAACTCCGAGTGGCCCAAGTGGGAGCAGGAGATGTCCGCCGCCCCCGGCGTCCCCACGGACAAGTTGACCAAGCCGCGCCCGGGACACGCCGACCTGGTGGGGATGCAGAAGTACGCCTTCGACGACGCCCGCGACGTGCTCGAGCGCGCCAGCGCCCGAGAGACCGCCGCGCGCGTGGTGGCCGGGGCCCTGGCCAAGGCCCTGATCCGCGAGATCGGCGTCGAGGTGGTCTCGCACGTCGTGCGCATCGGCGCGGTGTCCGCGCCCGCGCAGTCCCGTCCCGGACCCGGTGACCTGGCCGCGGTCGACGAGAGCGAGGTGCGGTGCTTCGACTCCGCCACCGCCGAACTGATGGTCGCCGAGATCAAGGCCGCGGCCAAGGAGGGCGACTCCCTGGGCGGGATCGTCGAGGTCGTCGCCTACGGCGTGCCGACGGGCCTGGGCAGCTACGTGCACTGGGACCGCAAAATGGACGGCCTGTTGGCCGCCGCGCTCATGAGCATCCAGGCGGTCAAGGCGGTCGAGATCGGTGACGGCATGGCGCAGGCCGCCCAGCGCGGCAGCGTCGCCCACGACGCGATCGCCGTGGACGCCGAGTTCTCCCAGGGTGGCGGCTACGTGCGACGCAGCGACCACGCCGGAGGTCTCGAGGGTGGCATGACCTCGGGCGCGCCGTTGATCGCCCGCGTGGCGATGAAGCCGCTGGCCACGCTCAACCGCCCGGTGCTCGAGACCGTGGACGTGGCGACCGGAGAGGCGACGGTGTCCTTCAAGGAGCGCACCGACGTCACCGCGGTGCCCGCCCTGGGCGTGGTCACCGAGGCCATGATGGCCCTGGTGGTCGCCTCGGAGGCGCTGCGGAAGTTCGGTGGGGACTCGGTCGAGGAGTTCGTCCGCAACCACGCCACCTACATCGAGCACCTCGGTTCGACGTCCTCGGCCGCGCGGCCGGCTTGACCATGGCCGACGTGGTCCTGGTCGGCCTGCCCGGAACGGGCAAGACGACGGCCGGGCGGGCCCTCGCGAACGCGGCGGGCCTGAGCTTCGTGGACGGCGACGACCTCTTCGAACAGCGCGAGGGCGTGTCGGTGCAGGAGTACCTGCGGGCCCATCCTGAACCGATGTTCCGCGAGCGCGAGGTCGCGGCCCTGGCCGCCGCGGTCGAGGAGTACGGCGTCGTGGCCACGGGCGGGGGCGTGGTCACCTCGTCGGGCGCACGCGCAGTGCTCAGCGAGCAACCCACGGTGTGGCTCGACTGTGACGACGCGGTGATCCTGTCGCGGATCGGTGGCGGGGACCGACCCTTGCTGGACGGGGAACCCGCCCAGCGCCTGGCCCAGCTGCGCGCCGAGCGCGCCGAGCTCTACCGCGAGGTCAGCCGCAGACGGGTCGACGCGAGCCGGCCCCTCGTCGAGATTGTCGAGGAGCTCAGGGGTTTCGTCGCGTCGGGGGTGGGCTCGTGAGGATCCCCGTCTCGCTCAGCCGCGCCCCCTACGAGGTCGTCATCGGCGAGGGGGTCCGTCACGAGGTGGGCGGCTTCATCACCCAGCGCTTCGCGGCGGCGCGCCTGGCCGTCATCGTCACCTCGCCCCGAATCCGCGCGCAGGACTGGTTCGATTTCGACTGGGGGATCGAGACGCGCGTCGTCGAGGTGGACGACGGCGAAGGCGCCAAGACCCTGGCGAGCGTCGAGCGGGTCTGCGACGAGCTGGCGCGGCTCCGGGTCTCGCGCCACGACCTGATCGTGGGAGTGGGCGGGGGAGCCCTCACCGACCTGGCGGGCTTCGTCGCGGCGGTCTACCTGCGCGGGTTGTCGGTGCTGCACCTGCCGACGAGCGTCGTGGGCCAGGTCGACGCCGCCATCGGCGGCAAGACCGCGGTG
>CAIORQ010000067.1 GCA_903860745.1 uncultured Actinomycetes bacterium
CGAACCCGCGACACCACGATTATGAGCCGTGTGCTCTAACCACCTGAGCTACGCCGCCTGGCGAGCCCTCTGTCGGGATTGAACCGACGACCCCTTCCTTACCATGGAAGTGCTCTACCACTGAGCTAAGAGGGCAGTCGTGTCAAAACGACACGGTTGGTCAGTGTACTCCGAGAGGCGCCCTCGTTTCCAACCGTCAAGGGCTACCCTTTTATCGATGAGAACCCGCCTGGTCGAGATCGACGACGCCGCGGCCCTGATGGCCATCTACAATCCCGAGGTTCTCGAGACCACCAACACCTTCGACCTCGTGGCGCGCTCCCTGGACGAGCAGCGACGTTGGATCGTCGAGCACCAGTCCTCGCACCCGTGCATCGTGGCCGTGAACGACGAGGACGAGGCCGGTGACCAGGGTGCCCGGGGCGACCGGATCGTCGGTTTCGCCGTCATCTCGCCCTTTCGCAGCCGGCCGGCCTACGCCTCGACCGTGGAGAACTCGGTCTACGTCCACCGCGACGCCCGCGGGCGCGGCGTGGGAGAGCTCCTGATGCGCGAGTTGATCACCACCGCCAAGGACTCGGGCTACCACGCCCTCATCGCGCGGATCGTCGGCGAGAACGGCGGGAGCATCCGCCTGCACGAGAAGGTCGGGTTCACCCTGGTCGGAACCGAGATCGAGGTCGGGCGCAAGCACAACCAGTGGCTCGACGTCGTCGAGTACCAGTACGTGGTCCCCCGCCACTGACTAGGCCGGCGCCGTCGACGGCTCCTCGGCCCAGCTCCACTGGGTCCAGTGCCCCATCGGCGCCACCAGGACCCCCCCGAGAACCGCCACCGCCGTCGCCACCAGCCAGAGGTTGGTCTGGGCGAGACCGGTGATCAGGTCGCGCCCGCCCGGCAGGCCCGCGAAGGGTCCGGTGACCGCCATCAACAAGATCCAGAAGTGCTGACGGCCCACGTAGGTGGCCGAGAGCAGGGCGACGCCCCAGACGAAGTACCAGGGCTGCACCACCGGCCCCAGCACCACCAGGACGATCAGGGAGAGGCCCAGGTAGCGCACCCAGCTGTGGGGCTTGCCCGTCACCAGCAGCCAGGCGGTGACCCCCAGGGCGATGGCGAAGCCCAGGGACCGGGTCACGGTCAGCGTCGTGGTGACCGACAGGCCCCGCCACCCCAGCACGTGACCCGTGTCGGCCAGGGCCAGCCCCAACGCGGTCATGGGAGCGTCCCAGCTGCGCACCGCTCCGTTGGAGGTGAGGTTCGCGACCCACCCCCAGCCGAAGCCGGCGAGTTGGGTCCACACGGCGAACACCGCCGCGGTGACCCCGAGGGAGAGGGCCACGGGACGCAGGCGCTCGCGCACCGGGGCGCGCGAGCCCAGCCAGGTCCACGCGATGAAGGCGAGCCCCAGGGCCGCCGGCGCCTTCACGGCCGCCGCGCAGGCGCCGACCACCACCGCCCAGACCAGGCGGCGGCGCAGCGCCAGGACCACCCCCCAGGTCAACAACGCCGCCATCAGGGCGTCGTTGTGGGCTCCGTCGACCAGCGTGATCAGGACGATCGGATTCAGGGCGCACAGCGCGAAGGCCTCACCCGGGTCGCGACCGACGCAACGGGCCAGCGCCGCCACCGCCAGGCCGAGCGCCACGACCGCCAACACCTCGAGGAGGCGGAGGCCCACCACCGTGGCCAGCTGGTTGTGGCGGGCGAGACGGTCGATGGATCCGTCGAGGAACAAGAAGAAGGGCCCGTAGGGGGCGGGGGCGTTGCGCCAGAGCGGGTCGACGGGGTTGACGTAGGGACTCGAGCCCAGCGAGAAGGGTCCCAGCAGGTAGGGGCTCAAGTGGTAACTGGTCATCTCGCCCTGCGCGGCGTAGCTGAAGACGTCGCGCGAGAACATCGGCGGGGCCACCACCATGGGCGTCGCCCACATGACGAAGACCCACCACAGCGAGCGAAGGGGCGCCCCGGGATGGAGCTTGAGCACCTCGACCAAGCGCAGCCACACCCGCATCAGCAGCACCAGCCCCCCGTAGCCGAGCACGACCGACAACAACAGGGTGACCTGGGTGGGCGAGGTGGAGATGGCCCGCGCGGGCTCGCCGAAGAACCAGGTGGAGGCCATGTCGAGCTTCAGCGGCGAGTTCGGGAAGGAGCCGCCCGCGAAGAGCAGGCACATGGCCAGGAATCCGACGACGGCCGGCTGCCAGAGGAACTCCCAACCCTCGAAGGGTCCGGGGCGGAAGCGCCCGAGCGGCGTGTAGCGCCGTTCGGCGACCTGGATCGCGCGTTCGAGGCCACTGGCCGCCGTCTCGTAGGCGTGGTGGACCCGCCGTCCGGTGCGCACGAGCAGAGGGGTCCCGGAGCGGTTCACGTCCACTCACCGTAGTCCCCACCAGAGCCCGCCGGGCGTGGTCAATCCAGCCTCGCTGGATTGACCGTGGTGGGCCGGGAGGGATTTGAACCCCCGTAGGCTAAGCCGTCTGGTTTACAGCCAGATCCCATTGGCCACTCGGGCACCGACCCGTCGAAGAGCCTAGTGCCTGGGGCCACGTCGGTTCCAATGGGCAGTCCTAGACTGGCGTCATGCCAAGTTTCGACATCGTCTCAGAGATCGATCACCAAGAAGTGCGCAACGCCGTGGACCAGGCCAACCGCGAGGCCGCCACGCGCTTCGACTTCAAGAACACCGGCGCCCAGATCGAGGTCTCGGACAAGGAGCTGACCCTCAGCGCCTCCACCGAGGACCGCCTGCGCGCGCTCTACGACCTGCTCGAGGAGAAGATGGTCAAGCGTTCGGTGTCGCTGAAGACCCTCGACCCGGGCAAGATCGAGGTCGCCAGCCACGGCACCGCGCGTCAGAAGGTGGTTCTCAAGGCCGGCATCTCCCAGGAGCTCGGCAAGAAGATCAACAAGATGGTCAAGGACATGGGCCTCAAGAACCTGTCGTCGTCGATCCAGGGCGACCAGGTCCGCGTGACCGGCAAGCAGCGCGACGACCTGCAGACCGCCATCGCCGCCTTCAAGGAGGCGGACCTCGACGTGCCCCTGCAGTTCACCAACTTCCGCGACTGAACCTAGGCCTGGGTCTCGACGGGTCGGAAGATCCGGTTGAAGAGCAGCATCTTGAGGACCCAGAACACGCCGAAGGAGGCGATGTTGGTGCCACCGACGAGGCCGGTGTTCACCAGGTGCGACCAGTGGTGGGCGTGCACGACGTGACGCGCGTAGGTCGCACCCCCGAGGGCGACCAGCGAACCGGTGAGCGACATCGCCAGGAAGGGCATCACTTCGCCCACCCAGCGTGAACGACCCCGCTTGCCCCAGGCCCATCGCCGGTTCAGGTGGTAGGCCGGCACCATGGCCACCAGGTTCCCGAAGACGGTGGCCTGGATCTCGCCGGGGATGATTCGCAGTCCGTAGGTGACGAGGATCACCGTCTCGGAGGTGAGCGTGGACACGACCGAGGTCAGGGTGAAGCGGACGATCTTTCGGCCTTCGTAACTGCGCGTCCATTCGCGCAACTCACGCAGACTTCGGGACACCCTGCTTTTCTTCCTCTTCCTCTTCTTCCTCTTCCTTCAGGTGCTCCTCGATGTCCTCCAACTTGTTGGTGTGGAAGATCTTGTTGAACAAGAGCACCTTGAGGACCCAGAACACGGCGAAACTGGCCAGGTTCATGCACGCCACCAGGGCCGTGCTCGCGAGGTGGTGGAAGTGGTGCTCGTGCACCAGGTACTTGACGTAGGCCGCACCCAACATCGAGAAGGCGATGCCGGCCAGGGACATCGACCAGTACGGCACGACCTCCTTCAACCAGTGGCTCCGCCCGCGCTTGCCCCAGGCCCAAGCCCGTGACAGGTAGTACGACGGGATGACCGCAACCAGGTTGCCGAAGAGGGTGGCGGCGATGATGCCCGAGATGATGTGGAACCCGTAGACGATCACGATGGTCGAGAACGAGATCGCCGTGGTGATGACCGACGACAAGGTGTAGCGGATGAGCTTTCGACCCTGGTGGGTCTTGGACCACGCGATGACGTCGCTCAGTGACCTCGGCACCCCTCAACCTTAGTTGGTGGGCAATGGGCCAGCCGAGGCTGGCATGATGGGCGTATGTCGCTCGCCCTCGATTCGCTGATTGACCTGCTGGATCTCGAGGACATCGAGGTCAACATCTTCCGCGGCAAGCACCCCGAGGGGGACCGTCAACGGACCTTCGGCGGACAGGTGGCCGCCCAGGCCCTCATGGCGGCCGGGCGAACGGTGGAGCGCGGCCGCGTGCACTCCTTGCACTCCTATTTCCTGCGGCCCGGTGACTCCAGCGCCCCCACCCTCTACGAGGTCGACCGCATCCGCGACGGGCGCAGCTTCACGACGCGCCGGGTGGTGGCGATCCAGCACGGGCGCGCCATCTACAACATGCAGGCCAGCTTCCACGACGACGAGGTGAGCCTCGAGCACCAGGTCGCCATGCCCGAGGTGCCCGCACCCGAGGACATCGTGCCGGTGCACCAGCGCGTGCACACCGAGACCGGCTACGTCGACGACTGGAACCGCCTGCCCCACCCCATCGAACAGCGCTATGTCGGCCCCCTGCCCTGGGAACCGGAACGATCGCGCGAGCCCCGCGAACAGCTCTGGATCCGCGCCGACGGCCACTTGCCCGACGACCCGCTCCTGCACGCCTGCGTCGTGACCTACGCCAGCGACATGACCCCCTTCGACGCGATGCTCGCCCCCCACGACGTGCGCTGGGACGACGGCAGCTTCATGGGCGCGAGCCTGGATCACTGCATGTGGTTCCACCGCGACCTTCGCGCCGACGACTGGTTGCTCTACGACATGGACTCGCCGATCGCCCACGGCGCGCGGAGCCTGGCGCGAGGCTTCCTCTTCTCGCGCGACGGACAACTCCGGGTCACCATGGTCCAAGAGGGTCTGACCCGGGTGATGACCAGCGCCACGCCGTGAGGGGCACCGCACGCTCAGGGTCCCCACGTCTCGCCGAGGGCCGGCGTAGCCGGAGGAGCACCGCTCACCGAGGCGGGCGGGCCTGGCTCGCGACCGGTTTGTAGCCCTTGCACTCCCACCACAGCGTCGGGATCAGGTGGGGGTTCGTGGTCACGATGCGCAGTCGGTACTCGGACACGACCTGGCACAACTGCGTCAACGTGCCCTGCTCGGCGTAGGCCCAGTGCACGTAGTCCGCCCCGGCCGCGCCGGGCTTGAGCGTGCCGTTCGGGTCGTACGCCCAGCTCAGCGCGGACCAGAAGTCGCCCAGCTTGTCGTCCATCGGGTTGCCGTAGGCCCAGTACACCGAGGGGGTCCCCTCGTCGGCGTCGCGGACCACTGTCTGGACCATCCTGGGCGTGGGCAGGGTCGACCCGTCGAAGGCCGAGCGCACCGGGAAGAAGTAGGGCGTCTCATGGTTGATGCCCCACAGCAGGACTCCCGAGCCCGCCACCGCCAGAACCACCCGAGCGGTCGCGACGGAACCAGATCGTCGAAGGAGACGGCCCGCTCCCCTGAACGCGTCAACGACCAGGACGAAGGGGACCCAGACGAGGGTGCACGTCGCCAACCAGAGCATCTTGGTCGCGTAGTAGGACCAGGCCACTCCGCTGGGGTGGATGCTGTGCATCCACAGGACCACGAGACAGAGAACGACGAACTCCGCCACGACGAGGAGACGGACCGAGCGCTGGCGCGCCCCTGGCGCGACGAGCACGACGAGCACCGAAGCGGCCCCCAGCCATTCGAAGAATCCGAGGTTGCCCGCGACGATCCCACCGGGGTTCTTGAGCTCGGTGACCAGCACGTGGCCGTTCAGGACCAGGGCCACGGCGACACCGATGAGGCTCAGTGACGAGACCGCGAGAACCAGCGTCGTGAGCCGCAGTTCGCGGCGCGTGTCCTCCCGGTGGCGCAGTTGCCTCACGCGCTGAACGCCGCGAACCACGCCGACCAGCAGAGCCAGCCCCGGAACGACCACGAGGAAGGTCCACGATCCGACCACCAGGAACATGGCGAACGTCGCCACCACCATGGTGGCGTTGTCGTAGCGCTGGACCAACCGCATGCCCACGACGAGGGAGGCGACCGCGAAGACGAGGCAGCCCATGGCCGAGAGGAACCCGCCCGAGGAACCCAGCCCGAGGAAGAGCGCTCCCAGCGAGACCGAGCCACCGACGCCGAGCGGGATGAGCACGAGGACCGGGAGGCGCCGAACCTCGCGTTCACCCCGGTCGAAGGTCTCGGCGATCGCGGCCATCAAGCACAGCGAGGCCCCCACGCAGATCAGGACCACGGTCGCCACCATCGCCTGGACGTCGCGAATCAACAGCGTCCCTGCGCTGAGGCCACTGCGGCCACCCGCACCATCGAAGATGGCGCTGATCGCGTTCACGACTGCCGGGTAGGAGGTCATCTCCTTCAGGGTGATGCCACCCGCGGCCAGCACCTGTCGGGTCCCCACCACCTGATTGCGCGCGTCGCCCTCCATGAACCACGACAGACCGAAATCGTGACCACGGAGCTTGATGAGCTCGAAGGTCGCCTCGACGAGGACGAGAACGAGGAGCGCCACCAGCGGCTCGCCGCTGATCGCCGCCGACCCTCTCGCACCATGGCGCCCGTTCGAGGTCGAGAACCACGCGGCGGCGAGCCCGGCCGTCACGAGGGGTACGACGAGCATCACCACGTACACCCACTGCCCATGGGGGTGGGGACTCACGAGGGCCACCGTGGCGCTCTCCGCCGTCAGGAACGTCGCCTCGAGCACGATGCCCGCGACCCATGACGCAGGTCCGTTCAGTGATGCGCACGACCGCCCCGCGCCGGCCGCGAAGAGCCACGTCCCCAGGACGAAGAGGAACGGTGGGAAGCCAACTGTGGCGATGGTCAGGCCGGCGGACACGACAACGAGGACTGAGATTCCCAGGAGTCTCCTCGGGTTGGCCGTCACCTCAAAGGGACCACTCGTCACACGCACCGTCCTAATGTCCTGCCTACGATATCCTGGGGGCAAACGCCGCCTGTCCTGTGCTCAACCGACATCAGCGTCGCCAACGTCTCCTGTGTCGACGGGGGGAACCAGAGACCCGTCCTCCTGGCGCCCGATCCCCGGCGCCCGTCGCCCCCACGCCAACCATGATGGGGCGTCTGGCGCCTCGACGGGCGAGACGGGCGACCGGTGACAACCAAGGATCCGCTCCTCGCGGGAATCCGATTTCGGCGAGTTTGGTGACGGTCGCTAGACGTCTCGAGCGCTATCCGGGGCCCGTTTGCTCGCCAGGATGCAGATCTGATCGCCGCGACCTTCGCGGTTGAGGCCTTCCACCTGATTCTTCAAGCGCCGGAACCGTCCTGAGATCAGCATCATCGGCAGCTGTCGAATGAACCACTTCTTGTGGAACTTGAACGGGACGTCATCTCGGTAGAGCTCGCTGCTGAGGATCTGCAGGATGTGCGAATCGTCATAGACCCGCAGATCGGTGAAGCCGGCAGAGGTGAGGAGCCTATGAATACTCTCCCTGGAGTGGAGGAACAAGTGCCGTGGGGCGTCCATCTGGAACCAGTGACCACCATAAGTCTCGTACGCCCAACTTGACACCGTGGGAATACGAATGACCGCCGTGCCGCCAACCTTGAGAATCGCGAAGAGTTCCTGCACGAATTCCGCTTGATTCGGTACATGCTCGACGACGTGATGCGCCATGACGACATCGAATTGGCGATCGAGTTGGCTGGGAGCGAGCTTGGCGACTTTCACGCCCTCGGGGTACTCGATTGACTCATCAATGTAGGGGTCGCAGCCGTAGAGGTCCTCGAATCCGACGGAATTCATCAACAGCAACAACTCACCTGACGCGGATCCGACGTCAACAATCGACGACGACTTGTCGATCTCGCGAAGGAACTCCTCCGACGCGTAGGGCAGGAGGTACCTCACGACCCGACCGCCAACCGTGTCTCGGTACTTCGTGACGGACCAGAACCGCAGTCGGTTCATCCGAAAGTAGAAGCTGCTGGTGTCCACGGCAGCGCGTCCGTAGTAGGTGTTGTAGTAGTCAACGAGGTTGACGGGCACTTCCAAGAGTTGTACGCAGCCGCACGAAGGGCACCGACCGTAGTCGAAGGCCTCGCGGGTCCCATTCATCATCTCGCTCGTGCGTATGGTGTCGGAGAGAGGTAGCTCCGCTCCACAGACTCCGCATGCCTCGCGCATACGCATCTCCTGACCAATGTCGAACTAGGTCTCTACCCTACGTTGTTCGGTTCGCGCTCGACGGGCCTTCACCTGCGAGGCCCCCACCGCCGTAGGCGATGGGTGACGACCCGATCCAGGTGAACCCGTGCAATCCCTCATGTCGTGACCCAGGGCCATCCGTGCCGGTTCCTTGTCGCCAGGAACTGGAGGTGACGTCACGGTGCCGTTCACCAGGTTGAGCTCGGGCCAGCGCGGCGGGCCTGGAGGGCCACTGGGGGATGGCAGACCACCACGACTGTCGCTCGACCTGACGCGGTCGGGTAGTTGATCGACCCCGGCGAGGACGGCCGACGCCGCGGAGGGCGCAATCCGCACGAATCGGTACCGTCAGAAGTGTGAGAGGTGGAATGTGCCGGTGGTCATATGGGCTAGTTGGAGCCCTGCGACGACCACCGGGAAGGCGATGCACACCACGGCCGGCAGCCAGCGCTTCCTCGACGAGAGCAGCGCCAGAGCGATCAGCGGCAGTAGGGCGATGTAATACCTCGAGGGGGCCGCAATCGTGACGCCGCTCTGCTCCCAACTGTACGCAGACACGAAGATCGACTCGGCCACCACGGAAACCAGGATCCCTATCGCGAGACTTCCCGAACTCAGTCGCAGCGTCGCGCTGCCCGGCGTCGCGACGTCGAGCCGCCCCCGAAAGAGACGGGCCACTGCGATCACGAGCAGCATCGACACGACGACAAGTCCCAGAACTTCATTGGTCGCAAAGTTCCCGAGATACGACGAGAAGAGCATGGCGAGGTTCTTTATGCCGTCCCCCACTTGGACGAGGTTGACGGACTTCTCTTTGATGCCGGTGATGGTCCCCGCCGTCAAGACCGACTGGCTCACCACTGAGCGAATCTTCTGGAAGTACAGCCACATCTCGTTCCCCGCGGCGGCGAACACAAAGATGGTCGCCGACGGGAGATACGACTTCAGCGAGTCGATGAGTTCACGCCCGTTCGTCGTCAGCGGAGGTCTCTCAAAGACCGCCGCCACAAGCAGGGCGAACGGCGCGATCACGAAGACCCCCTTGGTGAGTCCGATCACCAATCCCGCCAACATGAACAGGGGGAAGGAGAACCAGCGGAAGCGTCCCTTTCGCACGCCGAGCGACAGGACCAGGACACTTGCCATGGCGGCAAAGAGGGCGGCCGAATCATTGTTGATGGTTCCCGCGGCCCACGTGAAGCAGGGGTTGAGGAGCGTGATGCTCAATAGACCCGCCAGGGCCAGGAGACTCATGTCCTCGATGAGCGCGAAGGTCAGCATCGCGAGGCCCGACAGAGCGATCCAGATGAAGCCACCGAGGCGGGTCTGTTCGAGATCGCCCACGAGGCTCGAACCGGTGGTGCTCGTCACTACGTAGGGCAGATACCCGAGTGGCGGTTGGACGGTCTCGTAGTTGTATCCGTAGTCGTGATAGGCCGAGGCCTTGGCCGGAGGGCTTCCGCAACGGGCTTGCGCCCACCAACTGTCACAGTCGATGGTGTTGAGGACCAGGGGGGGCATCATGTCACCGTCACGCGGCAGCGTCCCGGACTTCAGCGCCAGCACGTAGCTGTAGTGCGAAGTTTCGTCGAAGACGTCCACCGCCGCAGTGGTTCGACGCTGGTTGGCCAACGCCATCGCAATCCCCAAGAAGACAATCGTGAGTACCAAGGCGAGCACCAGATTGCTTCTGACGGATTTCATCGATTCCTTCGGTCCGGTTGCGCCGCGAAGCCCCCTCTGATGAGCATTGACGTCGGCGAGACGGACAAATCTCAGAAGGAAATGTACCAGTGAAACAAGAGACGTATCTTGTGAGCGTTCTGGGAATCCACAGTCGGGGCGACTCATCGAGCCGGGGACCATGGGAACGGAGCACGCCGCCGCGCCCCGAGTCACGCTCGGCTCATCGCACCGCCGCAAAGTGTCGCCGCTTCGTCTCGACCGGTCCCGACCGGGGCAGACCGGTCGCGATGTCGGACACTCCTTCGCCCCAACGACCAGCTCGGGTCATGGGTCCATCGAAATTCCGGTAAGATTGAGGGTCACGCTATCCGGACATGAGGGGCGCCAGTCCATGGGTTCAGACTTCCCTTGACCAGTTCACCAGACTCGATTCACAGTGATCAGGTCGTCTGCGTCGTTCCCGCCCGCAACGAAGCGACCGTCATCGGCGGGGTGATCGGCTCGCTCGTCGGGGAGGGCTATCGCGTACTGTGCGTCGACGACGGGAGCACCGACGGTACCGGTGAGATCGCCCGCCGGGCCGGTGCCATGGTGCTCACGCATCCGGTCAACCTCGGACAAGGGGCCTCTCTCGAGTCCGGGTTCGAAGCGATACGACGAGGTCTCGTTGACGCTCGTCTCGTCGCGACCTTCGACGCCGACGGACAGCACTCGACGATGGACCTGGCCAAGATGGTTGAGGAGTTCAACCGGGATCCCGCTCTCATGGTGACCCTGGGAAGTCGTTTCCTCGACAAGGCGACCGCGGTTCCGCGACTCAAGAGGACGTTGCTCCAACTGTCGGCGGCGCTGGCGAGGTTCACCATCGGGGTCAAGGTGAGCGACCGCCACAACGGCTTGCGCATGATGCGTAGCGAGGCGCTCGCGTCGATCCGTCTCAAGGTGCCCGGCTACGGTCACGCCGACGAATTCCTTCGTGCGATTCGTCGCCACGACCTTCCCTTCAAGGAGGTGCCGGTCCACATCCTCTACACCGACTACTCGACGAGCAAGGGCCAGCCCCTCATCAACGCGTTCCGGATCCTCTTCGACCATCTCATCGGAGGCCAATGAAACCCATCTCGATTCTGCTGATCCTGTCGATGCCGGCGATAGCCCTCGTCATCCGCAATTACCACGCCATCACCGGAAAGGTCGCCGCTCGAGCGCTCTACGTGCTCTTCTCGGTCATGGTCGTCGTCGCGGTGATCTTCCCTGATCTGACCCAGCGACTGGCCCAGGGCCTGGGCGTCGGTCGCGGTGCGGACCTCATCTTCTACGCGACCACCATGTCGCTCATCGCCGTCTCGGGCCTCATGGTCGTCAAGACCAAGGCCATCGACAACCGATTCGTGCTCATCGTCCGCGCCCAGGCATTGAAGGACTTCGAACAGACGATGAGGCCGCCGCCCGTCGAAGATTAGGTTCGAGTTCGAGGACCGGTGCCCGTTAGACCCGACCGAGCACTTCTTTCCTCTTCTCGGACCATTCGAGGGAGTCCTGGATCCCTTGGGTGAGACTGAGCCGGGGTGACCAACCCAGCACCTCGAGAGCCTTCTTGTTGCTCGCGTACGCCCCCGCGATGTCGCCCGGGCGACGGTCTACCTCCACCACTGCGAGAGGGGTCGGCACCACCCGGTTGAAGGCCGCCACGAGCTCCTTCACCGTCGTCCCGTCATTGGTGCCGAGATTCACCGCCACGTAACGCTCCTGGGGGGTGCACACCTCATCGAACTGGCGCAGCGCCAGGACGTGCGCCTGGGCCAAGTCCCAGACGTGGACGTAGTCGCGCATCCCCGAGCCGTCCCGGGTCGGATAGTCCGTCCCGGTGATCGCGAAGACGTCGTCGTTGAGCCACGCCTGGATCATCCGGTCGAGAACGGCTGAGGTCGCGCTGAGGTGCTGACCCGTCCTCAGGTGCGGGTCGGCCCCGATGGGGTTGAAGTATCGCAGAGACAGCACCCGAAGGGGACTGGCACTGGCGATGTCCTCGAACATCAACTCACAGGTCGCCTTGGTCCGCGCGTACGGGCTGAGCGGCTGGACCGGGGACCCTTCGTCGACCTCCAACTTCTCACTGGCGCCGTAGATGGAGGCGGAGGAGCTGAAGATGAGGCGCTCGCAGCCGTTGCGCAACAGATGGTCGATCAGACTCAGGCTTTTGCCCACGTTGTCCCTGTAGTACCGCAGAGGATCGCGCACCGAATCGGGCACGTTCGCCAGTGCCGCGCAGTGGATGGTCGCCCCGATCTCTGGATGCTCGCTGAATATCCGATCGATGAGCGGTCCGTCTTGGACATCGCCCTGGTAGAAGACCCGGTCGTCGACGAACTCTCTACGCCCCGTCGACAGGTCGTCGATGATCACTGGCACGAGGTCGACGTCCAGGCACGCGGACGCCACCGTGCTGCCGATGTACCCCGCCCCACCAGTGATAAGGACCTTCATGAGCCTTCGAATCTTCCACGGTGGTTCAGGTGGGCAATCGCCCACGAATCCACGTTTTCGCTACACCGAATCTAACAATAGGTGACGAGAATCCTGACTTCTCTTGGAATTCACTGGGAATCGGCCGCAAAACCCGCGGGCGCTGGAGGTCGACGTGGTCCGAGGATCCCTCATCTTGGGGCGTCGGTCGGTCACGGACCGGGCACCGTGTCTGGCGATTCGGTCCCACGGGAGGACCTGGCCGGTCCTCTGAGAAGTGGGACAATGAGATGCCTATGCCCAACCACGCCACGACAGGTCTCTCGGTCATCGTCCTCGCGTACGGGCCCGAGCCCCAGCTGGCCGATTGTGTGCGAGCGATCCTCGACTCACGCGACGTCGCACTCGAGGTCTTGCTCGTCGACAACGGTTCCGAGGCGGTGGGTACCGTACCCGCCGACTCACGTGTCCGGGTGCTCTCTCCCGGACGCAACAGCGGTTTCGCGGGCGGATGCAACCTGGCCGCCGAGGTCGCCACCTTCGCGACCCTGGTCTTCGTCAACAGTGACGTCGTCGTGCAGCCCGACGCCATCGGGTTCTTGACCTCACGGATCGACGAGGATGGCGTCGGTCTCGTCACCGGCGCCGTCCTGCTCCCCGGCCCGGATCAGCTGGTGAATTCGATCGGCAACCCCATCCACTACCTGATGTTCTCGTGGGCCGGTGACTACGGCGAGCGCTTCTCCCAGCATCGCGCCGGGGAGGCGATCGCGGGGATCTCGGGCGCATTCTTCGCCTGCCGGCGCGAACACTGGCGCGCCCTCGGCGGCTTCGACGAGGAGTACTTCGCGTACGCCGAGGACGCCGACATCTCGCTGCGCACCTGGCAGATGGGCAAAGCCGTGGTCTTCGAGCCCCGGGCCATCGGCGTCCACCACTACCAGTTCACGAAGAGCAACCAGAAGTGGTTCTGGCTGGAGCGCAACCGTCTGATCAATCTGCTGACGCTCTACGACGCGAGATCGACCCTCCTGCTCCTGCCCGTCGCGCTGCCGGTCGAAGTGGGGGTCCTGTTCTTCGCCCTACGCGGTGGCTGGGCGCGCGAGAAGCTGGAATCGTGGCGCTGGCTGTGGCGCCACCGTCGCTACCTGCGCGATCGTCGACGACGGGTCGCGACCAGCTCCACCGCGACGACCTCGTGGACCTCCGTCCTCTCGGGCGAGATGAACATACCGCGCGAGTTCGGACTGGGCGTCCCCGCTCCGGTGAGTCGGATATTGGGCCGCTACTGGAACGTCGTCAAGTCCCACGTCCACTAGGTGTCACTCGTCACGCGTCTGGTCCGTCGGCTCGCGACGGGTCATGAGAGCGGGCACCATGGCTGCCACCATCGTCACGACGCACACGACGAACATGATGACGGCCACCGTGCGTATCGAGCCATGGAACAAGGAGATGGCCACGACGGTGACGAGGACTCCTCCCCAGGGAGCAAGTGCGGTCAGGGAGCGCCGCGCCAAGTGCAGGTACACCAGGAGGATCAAGACGCCGATGGCCATTGACTCGAAGGAGAGAATGCTCAGAATCGAAGCGGCGTCCGAGTACTTGGCGCCGAAGAGCAGATCGATGGTCCAGTGCGGGAAGACCGTCATGAAGAGAGCGGCGAGCGCACCCATCACCAGCGAGATGAGCAAGGTCTGACGAAAGACGCCACGACTTGTCTCGCTCACCCCTTGGCCATCGGCCAGATGGGGAAAGGCGATGGTCACCAATCCGGCGGGGACGAAGAAGGCGATGTGTGCGGCGACCGCCACCGCCGCATAGTTGCCGGCTTGCATCGCGACGAAGAAGTGATTCGCCAAGAACGTGTCGATGTTGATCAGCGTGTTGTAGCCCGCCAGCGCCGCGACCGAGAGCATGGTGTCGCGGACGTGCGTGCGAACGATTGTGTCGTGACGATGTCCGAACAGTTCATGGCGTGCCGAGAATACCAACGACGTCATCGTGAAGATCTGGGCGAAGATGGTCGCCGCCACGGCTCCCGACACGCCCCACCCGACCCCGACCATGAGTGCGCCGAGGACGAGACGCACGAGTCCCACGCCCGTGAAGGAGGCGAAGGCCACGGGCCGAAAGCGGAACTCACCCACCAGGGCACCTTGGATGACCGCCGAGACAGTGGCCAGCGGCACCCACAGGGCCACGAGAATCATCGGGACAGGAGAAGCGATATGCAAGAACCGGTCGACCACGGGCGTCACGGCAATGATGGCCAGCGTCGCGCCCAGACCCCCGAGGGTAGCGCGGCGAGTGACCCTCGACAGGGAGAATCTCTCACCCTTGTTCTCCTCGTCGATGACCGCCTGGGTCACCGCGATCTGCACGGCACCTATCGGCACCGTCAACAGACTGATGATGCCGAGCAGAGCCCCCATGGTGCCATAGTGCGAAGGGCCCAGAAGGCGGCTCACGACGACGTGGAAGACGAAGCTCGAGAGGCTGATGCCCGCGTAGGCCAAGAGAAACGATACGGCGCCGCGTCCAAAGATGCCGGACTTGAGCTGTTGGCGGATCAGGGCCACCAAACCGTCCGTTGACCTATCCGCGGAGGACTCCTTCACCGTGGTGCCGAACCCTTGACGTCGAACGAGAGCGGTCGACGAATGTCCCGTGCGAGCGGTGCCGGGCGGTCGCCGCCGGCAAGTCCCGCCTCGGCGTCGACAGCGCAGCGACGTCCACGACGTGGGACCGGACGTCCATAGATCACTTGGCCGCCTCTTCTAGCTGGCATCGATGTCCCACCTGTCGAGGGCCCCTCGTCACGCTACTGGACGACGGTTCGTGTGCGACGAAAGTCCGAGGGCCGCACCCGTGGCTGTGTCGCCCGGCACGGACCTTCTTCACGACCGCCTCCCCCGGCTCGCGCCATCAAGTGAGGACGAGATCGCCCCGTTCATCAACTTGGAATACGAGCAGTGTTCGCCTCTCTCGTTCGCGCGATGAGCAGTCCGTGGCGTCGGGCGTCGACGACAGCGCCCCGGCGATGTCGAGCTCGAACGACACGAGGTGCTCGACAGCGAAGCCCCGGTTGCGCGAGGAGGCCTCGACGTTGGGAGAGTGCGTCCTCCACGGTGTCGACCTCCCCGGACGCGCGAGAGGAGGGTGAGCTCGGTGAAGACCGACATAGCGATGAAATCATAGTGGGGTGCTGGTTCCGCGTCAGTTCCGCGCTCGAGCGTGACGCATCACGAGCGTCGCGGTGGATCTCTCCGTCCGGCCCGAGACAACGACCGCGACCTATCTCCTGCCCCTTTGCAGGAACGGGTATTCCCGACGTCCCAGCCTGTTGAACAACCCGTCGACGAAACCTCTGAGGGCCACTGCGAGGCAGTGGGGCACCGAGCCGACCCCGTTGACCGAAACGTACGCGCCGCAGAAGACCACGACTTGGGCGACGTAGATCCGCACGATGAGTCGACGACGAAGCACCATGTAGGTGGAATTTCGAACGATGTAGTAGAGGCGCTGGGCGTTCTCGTAGGGGTGAACCCTCTCGACGTCGTCGAAGCGCTCCCCCAGGACGTGGTCCATGGAGATCTTCTTCTGCTGAAGAACGATGTACCCGAGTCGGCGCAAGGACGAACAGAACTCGAAGTCAACCTGGTCGATGAACATCGCTTCGTTGAAGGGCAACCGGCGCACGAGATCAGCCCGCACCAGATTGCCACTCGTGATCACTCCGCGGCGTTCGACGAAGGCTCCGCGGTCGCCGATGACCTGGAGCCCCTCCACGTAGCGCGTGAGCCAGATGCTGCCGGGTTGGGGGTGAGGTCGAAGCGCCACGATGCCGCAGCGCTCGCGCACGCGCTGATCCAATCCAGACCAGTCGTGGAGTATCCCGGCCACCGCCCCCTCGTGAACCAGAGTGTCCTGATCCAGCGTGAGGATCCACTCGGGACCCTCTCGCAGGGCGACGTCCGCGCCCACGTTCAGAGCGGCCCCGATCCCGCGGTTCTCGTCCAGACCCACGAAGTCGACGTCGGCGTAGTCACGGAGTCGCGCCTCGATGTCGTGACGATTGCCAGAACCGTTGTCGACGATGACCACACCGTCGACCTGGTCCCGGAGTGCTCGCACCACCTCGATCAATCCATCAGGCTGCGGATTCCACGACACGACGACGCCACGGACGCCGTTTCGTCCAGGACGCGACATCCCCTCAATCTACTTCAGCGCACCATCCCGCCTTCCGACACGAGACGCGGCCGCAGCGGCGAAGCGCCATCGAAAGACCCTCGGCAAGAGGCCCGTGCTACAGTCCGTTCAAATCAATGTCACCGCATTTGCACACCCCTCATCGCGACGTGGATGGTCGGCCCGGCGACAGGGAATCCTTCCTCACCTCACCCGTCGCACGATGACCTCATCGGTCGCCGCCGCGGGGGTCCGCCACCCCTCCCCGTCACGGAGGAGCTGGCTGTCGCGTTTCGAGGCGATGACCACGGTCCACGTGACCATCGCCGTCGCCGCCCTCTTCGTCGCGCTCACCTTCTTCATCTACTGGCCGCTGTGGCCCGGTGACCCCCACCGCATCGTCGGGTGCGCCTGCGCGGACCCCGCCCTGCAGTCCTGGTTCCTCGGTTGGACCCCGTGGGCGATCCTGCACGGGCACAACCCGTTCTTCACGACCGCCATGGACTATCCGAGGGGGGTCAACCTGGCCGCCAACACCCTGATGCCGTTGCTCGGGGTGCTCTTCTATCCGGTGACGGCGCTCCTGGGCGCCACGACCACCTTCAGCCTCCTGATGTGGCTCGCCTATCCCCTCTCGGGTCTGAGCGCCTTCCACGTCGTGCGCAGTTGGAGCTCTTCCAACGTGGCCGGTCTCCTGGCGGGAGTCCTCTACGGGTTCTCGCCCTACATCGTCCATCAGGGATACGGACACCTGAACCTCACCTTCGTGCCGCTGCCCCCCCTGATCTTCTACGCCGTGTACAAGATCCTCGTGGTCCACGACGGCCGGGCCCGTCGAAGGGGAGCCGCGCTTGGCGCGCTGGTCGTGGCCCAGTACTTCATCTCCACCGAGGTTCTGCTCACGACCGCGCTGATCGTGACCCTCGCCGGCGCCGCCTGGGTCCTCTTCAACCTCTCGCGACTGCGTGGCGCGGGTCTGCGCTACGTCGCCGACGCCCTCGGCACCGCACTCGTCGTCACGGTCGTCGCGCTGGCCTATCCGGTGTGGTTCGGACTCTTCGGCCCCAACGGCATCCACGTCCCCTACCAGGGCGGCGTCGACAATCCCTACCGCGCCGACCTCCTCGCCCCCCTGTTCCCGACGAGCCTGCAGTACTTCGCCACGGGGTCGCTCCGCGCGATCGGCAACCGCTTGACGAATGGTCAGCTGGCCGAGAACGGCAGCTACCTGGGGGTCCCGCTCGTCGTCACCTTCCTCGGTCTCTGGCTGTACAACTGGAGAGACAGAGCGATCAGGGTCGCCGGCCTCATCGCCGTGGCCTGCTGGGTCGTCTCACTGGGGCCGTGGTTGGTGGTGGACGCTCGGGCGACCACGATCCCCCTGCCCTTCGACCTTCTCGCCAGGCTCCCGGGGGTGGGCGACGCGCTGCCCGTTCGCCTCTCCCTGTACGTGATGTTCTTCGTCGCGGTGACCGTGGCGATGGCCGCCGCGCGACACATCGACGGGCTGGTCCACGCCGACGCCATGGGACGCCCGCGCCACCGGGCCCTGGTGGGTCTGGTCGTCGCCGGCCTCGTCGTCTCGATTGTCGCCATCGCACCCGTCCTGCCCACCACGACGCAATCGACCGACGGCGTCACGCCGTCCTTCTTCACCACCTCCGAGGCCGACGCGATCCCCAACGCAGCGGTCGTCCTCACCTACCCCTACGCCTACGCGCTCTATAACCAACAGCCCCTGCTCTGGCAGGTCGACACCGACTTCCGCTGGCGGATGCTCGGCGCCTACGCCTCGATACCCCGGTCCACCCCCGGGGGCGTCGTCGTGTCGGTCTTCCCCTGGCCCCAGGTCCCGACGACCATCGCCCGGTCCCTCGAGTACTGGGAGAGCTCGGGCTCGCGGAACCGGCCGAGCGGCCCCGTTCCTCGGGTCACGCGCCGACTGGTGACCCAGGCCCGCGTCTACCTGCACCGCAACCACGTCGACGCGGTCGTCGTCGACCTCGCCACGGTCGATGCCGACCCGGCGCTCCGGCTCTTTCGGGCGGCGCTGGGCCCGCCCACCATCGAAGGCGGCGTGGCGGCCTGGACCGGGCTGACCTCGCGAGGTCTCTAGGGAGCGGGTCTAACGTCCCGTCATCGGCACGTAGTCGCGCTCGCCGGCCCCCACGTAGAGCTGGCGGGGGCGCGAGATCTTCATCTCCTGCTCGAGCTGCTCCTTGTAGTGCGCGAGCCAGCCGGCGGTGCGCGGGATCGCGAAGAGCACGGTGAACATCTCGACGGGGAAGCCCATGGCCTGGTAGATCAGGCCCGAGTAGAAGTCCACGTTCGGGTAGAGGCGCCGCGAGATGAAGTAGTCGTCGGCCAGGGCGATCTCCTCGAGCTTGAGCGCGATGTCCAGCAGCGGGTTGCGTCCGGTCACCTCGAAGACCGAGTCCGCGGTCTTCTTGATGATGGTGGCGCGCGGATCGAAGTTCTTGTAGACGCGGTGACCGAACCCCTCGAGCTTCGTCTTGCCGGCCTTGACGGTCTCGATGTAGGCGGGGATGTTGTCGATGTGGCCGATCTTGTTCAGCATCTTGAGGACGGCCTCGTTGGCCCCACCGTGACGCGGTCCGTAGAGCGCCGCGGCCGCGGCGGCCGTCGAGACGTAGGGGTCGGCGTGCGAGGAGCCCACCGTGCGCATCGCGGTCGTGCCGCAGTTCTGCTCGTGGTCGGCGTGGAGGATGAAGAGGACGTCGAGGGCCTTCGTGAGCACCGGGTGCGGCTCGTAGGTGGGTTCGGCGACCTTCCACATCATCGAGAGGAAGTTCTCGGTGTAGTTCAGCTTGTTGTCCGGGTACACGAAGGGCATGCCGACCGAGAAGCGGTGGGCGGCGGCGGCCAGCGTCGGCATCTTGGCGATGAGGCGCACGATCTGCTTGTGGAGGATCTCGGGGTCGTTGAGGTTCTTCGACTCCTTGTAGAAGGTCGACAGCGCCGCGATGGACGACACCAGCATCCCCATCGGGTGCGCGTCGTAGTGGAAACCCTCGAGGAAGCGCTTGCGCATGTTCTCGTGGATGTAGGTGTGGTACTTGACGTCCAGCGACCACTCCGCCAGCTGCTGCTCGTTGGGCAGCTCGCCGTTGACCAACAGGTAAGCCACCTCGATGTACGAGGACTTCTCCGCGAGCTGCTCGATCGGATATCCCCGGTAGCGCAGGATGCCCGCATCGCCGTCGAGGTAGGTGATGGACGATTCGGCCGCCGCGGTCGCCATGAAGGCCGGGTCGTAGATCCACACGTCGGGCACGACCTTATGGATCTCCGACGCAGCGACTCCGCCGTTGACGATCGGAATCTCGCGAGACTCACCAGTCTGGTTGTTGGTCACGGTGATGGACTCAGACACGTTGCCTTCTTTCACTGTCTGGGGGTTCCCCCCATGGTATGCGAACTCCTCGGTAACCCCGTAGGACGAACGTCCTCGCCGAAGGGCCTAGCCCGCGACGGGCGCCACGCTCACGGCGTAGACCCTCTGGTGCGCCAGACCCGCCGCCGCCGGAATGCCGTTCAGGGCGATGGTCAGGGTGCCCTTTTCGCCCGGATGGACCACGAAGACGTGGCTGGCGAAGGCGTAGGACGTCAACGGCGACAGGGTCTGGGTCTGGGACACCCGCTGCGTCGAACCCCCGACCGGGGTGAAGGCCATGGTCATGGTGACGGGTTGGAGGATCTCGCGAAGGTTCGACACCGACACCTCGATCTGCAGGGTCGAGGTCGGGGTCAACTCCATGACCTGGCGGGGCGCGGGCAGCGGCGCGGGCTGCGCCTGCACCGCGGCGATCTGCACCGCTCGGGTGGCGGCCAGGTTCGTCGACGACGCCAGGGCCTGCACCAGGCCGGGCACCGGGAGGCGCGCGCTCCGGGCCGTCAGCGCCGCCAGCGTGACGCCGCCCGGTTGCGCGGCCAGTTCGTGTCGCTCATGGCCCCACGACGCCGCGGTGGCGGCCAGGGACAACTGGGCGAGTCCCAGCGTCAGGGCGGGATCCGCCGCGGGGCCGCTCAGCACGAGCCCCGCGGCCACGGTCGCCAGCACCCGCTGGTAGTCGCGCACGCGCGCCAGTGTCTCGTCGGCCAGGGTCTCGTTGAGGCTCGGGGTCAGTTCCGGGCTCCTCAGTTGAACCGCGAGGGCTCCCCACGACGATACCTCTTGTTCCATCGCGCCCAGGTCCGTGGCGAAGGAGACGCGCGACAACCTCGAGCCGGTGGTGAGCAGCGTGGCCAGGTCCCCGTCGAGGCTGTTCTCCTGGGTCAAGAGCACCGTCGCCAGCGAGACGAAGCTCGCGTTCTCGCTACCTCGCGCCGAGGTCGCCTGGTGGGCGTAGTGCGCGACTTGTCGCCCGAGCACCACGACGACCAGGGTCACGGCGAGCGCCAACGACAGCCGCCACATCTGACGTCGCCGGTGCGTTCGAGTTCGTGCCACAGACTACGAACTTAGTCAGCCTCGGTGAGGTCCCCCTCGTCGTCGTCCAGCTCGATGATCTCGGACTGCGCGCCCAGGAAGGGGTCGTCGAGGTCGACGCCCCACTTGGGTGCGTCCAGGGCCTTCGCGGCGGAGGTGAGCTCCTCGAGGTCCTCGATGGGCTTCGCGCCGGTCGCTCCCTCGAGGTGACGGATCCGACGCGCGATGGGGATCAGGCGGGCCTCCACCGAGGAGATCGCCGCGTTGTAGCTCGTCACCGAGTCGTTGAGCGACTTGCCCAGACGCGCCAGGGGCTCCGCCACCGCCCGTACCCGCTTGTAGAGCTCGGTGGCGGTCGACAAGATGTCCTGGGCGTTGCTCACGAAGGCGTGTCGACGCAGCACCTCGGCCGCCGACCACAGCAGCGCCAACAGGTTGGTCGGGCCCGCCAGGAGCACGCGCTTCTCGGTGGCGAAGGCGTGCAGGTCCGGGTCCGCCTCGTAGGCGGCGGCCAGCGCGGCGTCACTGGGCACGAAGCACACCGTGAACTCCGGTGAGTAGTCGAGGGGCTCGAAGTAGGACTTGGTCGACAACGCCTTGACGTGCTCGCGCAGGTCGGCGGCGGACTTCTGCTCGAAACTGCGGCGCTCGGCCGGGCTCTCGCTGGCCAGGGCCCGCTCGAAACTCGCGAAGGGGAACTTCGCGTCGATGACGATCTTGGAGTTGTTGGGCAGGTTGACCACGCAGTCGGGGCGCTGACGCTGACCCTCGCCACCGGCTTGGGTGACCTGCAGGTCGTAGTCGGCGATGGGACGCAGGCCTGACGCGCGCATCACGTTCTCGAGCTGGATCTCTCCCCAGCGCCCCCGGTCGGCGCTGCGTCCCAGCAACTGGTTGAGGCGATTGGTCTCCTCCTGGGTCCTCTGCTGGGCCTGGAGGAGTTCACCGGCCCGACTCTTGACGTCGAAGAGGGCCTGGCGGTGCTCCTTGTCGAAGCCCTCGAGGCTGAGCTTGTACTGCCCCAACAGTTCCTCGAGGGGTCCCAGGCTGTCCTTGAGTTTGGAGTCGCGCTCGCGCAGGATGCGCTCCTGGGTCTCGTTGAACTGCGTCATCGACGTGGCGAGCACCCGCGAGGACGTGGCCTCGAAGAGGGTCTCCATGTTGGCGACGGCCTCGGCGTGGTCCGCCCGTTCGCGCTCCAGGGAGTCCAGGGTCGCCCGATGCAGGGCCTCGGCCACCTCCGCCCTCGAGCGTGCACCACCCAATTCCTCGCGTAGACCGCGCGCGCCGCGCGTGGCCACCACCCAGGCGCCCAGCGCCCCGACGACCAGACCGACGATTCCCCAGAGCATGACCACGATTCTCCCTCGACACCCCTCACATTAGGGAAGGACTGTCACAGCGAGTAATCTCGCACCATGAATCGGCTCTTCGGTGCACCCAAGGTGACGACGGCGACCACGCCGGAGGAATCGCCGATCACCCCCGACATGATGCAGAAGGTCGTCCACATCTTCGCGCTCGTGGGCGAGTCCATCGTCGAGGCGACCCACGCCCTGCTCGCGGGCGACCGCGAACTGGCCAAGCACGTCGTCGAACAGGACGTCATCATCGACGGCCTCGTCGACAGCCTGATCGCCCAGGTCGAGACACTGCTGGTCGACGGACAGGGTCTCTCGAATGACTCGCGCGCCAGCCTCTTGACGCTGCTACGGGTCCTGCCCGAGGTCGAGCGCAACGGCGACCTGGCCGAGCACATCGCGCGGCGCGCGGCGCGCGGCATGGGTGCGGAGATGTCGCCGCGGTCCCGCGGCCTCGTCGAGCGCATGGGAGAGGTGGCCTCCATGATCTGGCGCGAGGCCACCGACGTGATCCTCGACGGCAAGGTGGAGGCGGCGGGCGCCATCGAGGACATCGACGACGAACTCGACGACCTGCACGTCACGCTGACCGCGGAACTGACCTCGGGGTCGATGTCGGTGCCCGTGGCGGTCGAACTGGCCCTGCTCGCGCGCTTCTACGAGCGCTTCGGTGATCACTGCGTCAACCTGGCGCGTCGCCAGATCGGCCGCGACGGCGCCGACTAGCGCGACGCGAGGAGCTCGGCGATCTGGACCGCGTTGAGGGCGGCACCCTTGCGGAGGTTGTCGTTGCTCAAGAAGAGCGACAGCCCGTTGCTCACGGTCTCCGCACGACGGATGCGACCGACGTAGCTCGGGTCGTGACCCGCCGACAGTCGCGGGGTCGGGATGGCCTCCAGGGCCACGCCCGCGGCGCTCGCCAGCAGTTCCGTGGCCTCCTCGGGTGACAAGGGGCGACTGAAGCCCGCGGTGATCGCCAGTGAGTGACCCGTGAAGACCGGCACGCGCACGCAGGTCGAGTCGACGAGCAGGTCGGGGATCTCGAGGATCTTGCGACTCTCGAAGCGCAGCTTCTGCTCCTCACCCGTCTCGAGCGAACCGTCGTCGACGATCGACCCCGCGAGGGGAACGACGTTGTGGGCGATCGTCACGGGGAACTTGTTCCCCGCTCCCAGGGGGAAGGCCTCACCGTCAAAGGTCAGCCGACGGACGTCGCCGAGCTGGGACAGCTGTTCAGCGAGCTCGTCCACCCCCTCTCGTCCGGCGCCGCTCACCGCCTGGTAGGTGGCGACCACCAGCGTGCGCAGGCCGGCGGCCTGGTGCAGGGGCTTGAGGACCGGCATCGCCGCCATGGTCGTGCAGTTGGGATTGGCCACGATCCCCTTGGGGATGTTGGCCAGGGCGTGGGGATTGACCTCCGAGACGACCAGGGGCACCTCGGGGTCCATGCGCCAGGCCGAGGAGTTGTCGACGACGATGGCCCCCGCGGCGGCGGCTCGCGGAGCGATGGACCTCGACGAGGTCGCTCCCGAGGACATCAGCGCGATGTCCACTCCCGAGAAGTCGGCCGTGTTGGCGTCCTCGACCGTGATGGCGCGACCATGCCAGTCGAGGTTCGAACCCGCCGAACGGGCCGAACCGAAGAAACGAACGTCGTCAGCGGGGAACTGACGCTCGGACAAGATGGCCCGCATGACGGTGCCCACCTGGCCCGTGGCCCCGATTATGGCGATTCTCATGGGGGAAAGTCTAGGGCTAGGCCGCGTCCAGGCCAAAAGCGGTGTGCAGCGCGCGCACCGCGTCAGCGACCTGGCTGGCCTCCACCACGCACGAGATGCGGATCGAACTCGTCGAGATCATCTCGATGTTGATCCCGTTGTTCGACAGGGTCTCGAACATCAGCGCCGTCACGCCCGGGCTCGACTTCATGCCGGCCCCCACGATCGATACGCGACCGATCTTCTCGACCGACGTGACCTGCGCCGCGCCGATCTGGTCCTTGACCTCTTCGCAGGTCGCCAGAGCGGCGTCGAGGTCGGTGCGGGCCACGGTGAAGGAGATCGCCGTGAGGCCGTTCGTACCGGTGTTCTGGACGATCATGTCCACGTTGATGCCGCGGTCCGAGAGCCTGCGGAACAGGGTGGCCGCCACACCGGGACGGTCCGGGACACCGTCAACCGTCAGCTTCGCCTCCGAGGTGTCGTCGGTGATCGCTGAGACGATCGCTTCTTCCATAGTGGGGTCCTCCTCCACAATCCAGGTCCCGGGTTCCCAGGTGAAACTCGAACGAACGTGCAGCGGCACCGAGTGACGGCGGGCGAACTCGACCGAGCGCAGCATCAAGACCCGCCCACCCGTCGCGGCCATCTCCATCATCTCGTCGAAGGAGACCTTGGCGAGTCGACGCGCCTTGGGCACGACGCGCGGGTCCGCCGAGAACACCCCGGTCACGTCGGTGTAGATCTCGCAGACGTCGGCGTGCAGCGCCGCCGCCAGCGCGACCGCGGTGACGTCGGAGCCGCCGCGACCCAGCGTGGTGATGTCGCGCTCCGTGGACACACCCTGGAAGCCGGCGACCACCGGGACCAGCCCCTCGTCGATGGCCTCACGGATGCGATCGGGGCGCATCTCGAGGATCTTGGCACGGGTGTGGTCGGTGTCGGTGATGATGCCCGCCTGCGACCCCGTGAACGAGGCCGACCCCACGCCACAGTCCGCGAGCGCCATCGAGACCAGGGCCATGGAGATACGCTCGCCCGCGGTCAACAACATGTCGAGCTCACGGGGTGGGCGCGTCGGAGATACCTGATCAGCGAGGTGGATCAGGTCGTCGGTGAACTTGCCCATCGCCGAGACCACCACGACCACGTCATTGCCCGCCGCGCGGGTTCGCGCCACGTGCTCGGCCACCGCGCGGATGCGTTGCGCATCACCGACGGAGGTGCCACCAAACTTTTGGACGATGAGCGCCATGGCCCTCAACTGTAGTTGAGTCGCCCAAAGCGCCCAAAATCGCCGCCGGGGACGCGCGGCGCGATCCCCTGGGCGAGCACTGCGCCCCGGCCGTCGGAGCACTCGTGGGCGCCCTAGTAATGTCGCACCTATGGCTACCACCAAACGTCAACGTCAGAAGGAAGCTCGCCGTCAGAAGATGGAGGAGCTCGCCCGCCAGAACAAGCGGCGCAAGAACCTGCGCCGCGGCGTCATCGTCGTGGTCGTCGCCGTTCTGGTCATCGGCTCGGCCGCCCTCTTCTTCACCAAGTCGTCGCCCAAGACGGTGTCGATCCCCACGACCACGACGACGGTGTCGACGGGTCCCACCACGACCACCACCATCGGCACCCTGTCGACCACCTGCTCCACCACGGCCACCGCCGTCGCGGGCCTGACGACGATTCCCTGCGCCTCCCCGGCCGGGACCGCCGCCAAGGCCCCGACCATGGTGATCCCCACCACGACGCCCCCCGCGACCCTGGCCGCGGCCGACCTGATCACCGGCACGGGGGCCACGCTCAAGGCGGGCGACAAGTTCACCGCGCAGTACGTGCTCGGCGACTTCGCCAGTCACAAGATCCTCCAGTCCTCGTGGACCTCGGGAAGCTTCTCGACCACCCTGTCGACGAGCGACCTGATCCCCGGTTGGGTCAAGGGTCTGCCCGGCATGAAGGTCGGCGGCCGCCGTGAGCTCATCATCCCGCCCTCGCTGGCGTACGGGACCGCCGGTCAATCGCCCATCCCGGGCAACGACACCCTGGTCTTCATCGTCGACCTGCTCAAGGTCGGCTAGCGGACCGTCCGCCCACAGAAAGAGGACCCCATGACCGACCTGATCCCCAACCCCGACGGCTCGAGCCCGCAGCGCCAGAAGTTCGACGCGGCGCCCCCGATGGTCATCGACCTCGCCAAGACCTACACCGCCACCATGGTGACCTCGCACGGCACGATGGAGATCCTCCTCGACGCGTCGAGCGCGCCGACGACGGTGAACAGCTTCGTGTACCTGGCGCGCTGGCACTACTACGACGGGATCGTCCTGCACCGCATCATCCCCGGCTTCGTCCTCCAGGGGGGCGACCCGACCGGGAGCGGTGCGGGCGGGCCCGGCTACCGATTCAACGACGAGTTGCCCAAGCCCGGTCGCTACGAGTTGGGCTCCTTCGCCATGGCCAACGCCGGACCGAACACCAATGGGTCGCAGTTCTTCATCATCTCGGGTCCCGACGGCATGCGCCTGCCCCCCCTGTACTCGCTCTTCGGCAAGGTCGTCAAGGGCCTCGACGTGGTCTCCGCCATCGACCAGTTGGGCTCGCCCTCGGGCAAGCCCCGCGAGAAGGTCGTCATCGAATCGGTGACGGTCACCGAGGCCTAGAGGGTCGCGGGTTCGCCCCCGCGCGTCACCACCGCGTCACCCAGCCGGACCACCCGCCACCGCCCGTCGCGCCACGTCAGTATTGAGGTGGGTCCCATCTCGACCAGGGTCAGGTGCGGATCCACCAGGGTGCGGGTACGGCGGGCCAACTCCTCGGGAGCCTGCGCACACACCACGACGTCGTCGAAGAGTCCCAGGCCCGTGGTCGGGGCTCCCCCGCGCGGGTCGATCATCGTCACACCGAGCACCGACCCCACCGACCCCACCGCGACCAGGGGACGCTCTCCCAGCCTCGCGCCGATCGCCGTCGCCCGCCACAGCGCCCGCGCGTGCAGGGCGGCGCCGTCCACCGCGACCACCAGGTCGGCTGCTGAGACGCGGGCCGCGCCCGCCGCGTCGTCACAGGCTCGTCGGTCGCCCGCCTCCAGGAGCTCCAAGGTGGCCGGGCAGTCGGCCAGGGTCGCGCGCACCTCGGCGAAGGCCCTCTCGGCCCCCGAGTAGGCGGCGGCCGTCGCCAGGACGCACACCAGGTCGCCCGCCCGCAGGAATCCCACCGCGGGAGCGTCGGCGAGGGCCCCCAGCGAGCCGACGAGGGTCAACTCCATCGTTCGCTTCGTCGCCGTTCAGGCCCGGGTTCGTGGTCCGGTGAACCAGCGCCCCGAGAAGCGCCACGGCGGCGTGGTCACCTCGGGCGCGGACGCGACGCCGCGGCGAGCGCCGAGCGTCGCGACGGCGATGACCACCGCGGCCATCTCCTCCTCGGACAAGCCCGGGGTCGCCGGCAGCTCGACGCTCACAGCGGGATGTTCCCGTGCTTGCGCTTGGGCAAGTCCTCGCGCTTGGACCTCAGGAGGTTCAGCGAACGCGACAGGACCGCGCGCGTCTCCGCCGGGTCGATCACGTCGTCGATGAAACCACGTTCGGCGGCGATGAAGGGTGAGGAGTAGCGCTCGGTGTACTCGTCGATGAGCTGGTGGCGCAGAGCGGCCGGGTCGTCGGCGGCGGCCAACTCGCGGCGGTGCACGATCTCCACTGCGCCGGCCGCGCCCATGACGGCGATCTCCGACGAGGGCCAGGCGAAGGCGAAGTCGGCCCCGATGGACTTGGAGTTCATGACCACGTAGGCGCCGCCGTAGGCCTTGCGGGTGATGACCGACACCCGCGGCACTGTGGCCTCGCAGAAGGCGTAGAGCAACTTGGCGCCGCGGCGGATGATGCCGTCGTACTCCTCGCTGACCCCCGGCAGGAAGCCGGGCACGTCGACGAAGCTCACCAGGGGGATGTTGAAGGCGTCGCAGGTGCGCACGAAGCGCGCGGCCTTCTCGCTCGAATCGATGTCCAGCACGCCCGCCAACACCTGGGGTTGGTTGGCCACGATGCCGACGCTGTAGCCGTCGATGCGCGCGAAGCCGCAGGTGATCTGGGCGGCGAAGGCCGCGTGGACCTCGGTGTAGTCGCCGTCGTCCACCACCGCGGCGATGACCTTCTTCATGTCGTAGGGCTGGTTGGGAGAGTCGGGCATGATGTCACGCAACTCGGGGCACGCACGGTCCGCCGGGTCGCCCGAGAGCAGCCGCGGCGGCTCCTCGAGGTTGTTCGACGGCAGGAACGAGAGCAGGAAGCGCACCTCGTCCAGCGCGGTCTTCTCGTCGGGGTAGACGAAGCCGGCCACGCCGGACTTCGTCGCGTGGGTCAGGGCCCCGCCGAGCTCCTCGAGGGTCACGTTCTCCCCGGTGACCGCCTTGACGACGTCGGGGCCGGTGATGAACATGTGGCTCTGGTCCTTGACCATGATGGTGAAGTCTGTGATGGCCGGCGAGTACACCGCCCCGCCCGCGCACGGGCCGAGGATCACCGAGATCTGGGGCACGACGCCCGAGGCCCGGACGTTGCGAAAGAAGATGCCGCCGTAGGCGTCGAGACCGGCGACGCCCTCTTGGATGCGCGCGCCCCCGCCGTCGTTGAGGCCGATGACCGGCAGACCCATTGAGACCGCCAGGTCCATGACCTTGTGGATCTTCTCGCCGTGGGACTCGCCCAGGGCGCCGCCGAAGACGGTGAAGTCCTGGGAGAAGACGCACACCCGGCGCCCGTCGATCTCGCCGTATCCCGTGATCACGCCGTCGGTGTAGGGGCGGCTCTGGTCGAGACCCATGCCGGTGGCGTGGTGACGCGCGAGCATGTCGAGCTCTTGGAAGGTCCCCTCGTCGAGCAGGTACTCCACGCGCTCGCGGGCCGTCATGCGGCCCTTCGCCTTGTGGCGCTCGATGGCCCGCTCCCCGCCGGCGGCCCGGGCCTCGGTCTTGCGTGCTCCCAGCTCAGCCAATCGTTGCTCTATTGAGTTCTCCATAGGGCCAAGGCTACCGAGGTCGCGGGCGTCGTGCGTTGCCCGCGCTAGGGCCCAGCGTCGTTCGTCACGACCGCCCCCCACGAGTGATCCGGCGTCGACTACGACGACTCCTCGACGAGTTCGATGAGGGTGCCGAAACTCGTCTTGGGATGCACGAAGGCGATGGTGGTCCCGCGCGAACCCGGGCGCGGCACCTCGTCGAGCACCCGTGACCCGCTGGCCTTGAGGGCCTCGAGCGCCTGAGCGCAACTGCTGACCCGGTAACCCACGTGGTGCAGACCCTCACCGCGGCGCTCGAGGAAGGCGGCGACCGTCGAGTCGTCACGCGAGGGGGTGAGCAACTGGATGTAGGACCCGCCCACCTTGATCAGGGCCTCGCGCACGCCGTCGCTGGCCACGTCCTCGCGGTGCACGACCTGCGCGCCCAGGTTCTCGGCGTACCAGGCGATCGCGGCCTCGATGTCGCGCACGGCGATGGCCACGTGGTCGATGTCCGTCAGTAGAGATTCCATTCCTGCCTCCTCGACTCGAGGCTACTCAGGCCCTCGGTCGCGAGGACAGGGCCTTTCGTAGACTTCGCCGTCTCCGGGCGAGACGGCGCAAGGACGACGGGTCTATCGTGGCCCTAGGAATCGAACACAGGAGTTCTATGACGCGCAGCGTGATCGTCGCGGGCCTTCGTACGCCCATCGGAAGACTGTCGGGGGCCCTCAGCGCGCTCTCGGGCGCCGACCTGGGCGGTGTGGCCATCGCCGCGCTCCTCGCTCAGACCGGCGTCGACCCCGCCAGCGTCGACGCCGTGCTCATGGGTCAGGTCCTGCAGGCCGGCCAGGGCCAGATCACCGCTCGCCAGGCCGCCGTCGCCGGCGGCATCCCCATGCACGTGCCGGCGACGACCATCAACAAGGTCTGTCTGTCGGGGCTCAACACCATCTACCTCGCCGACCTGATGGTTCGCTCGGGGGAGGCCGACGTCGTGGTGGCGGGAGGGATGGAGTCGATGACCAACGCGCCCTATCTGCTACCCGGGGCCCGCGCGGGCTACCGAGCGGGCAACCAGACCGTCGTGGACTCGATGATGCACGACGGCCTCACCTGCGCCTTCGACCA
>CAIORQ010000068.1 GCA_903860745.1 uncultured Actinomycetes bacterium
AGCGGCAAGTCCGCGCGCCGATTCCATCGCGAGGTCCACGTGGGCATGATCGGAGTCAATGTGCCCATCCCCGTGCCGATGGCGTATCACTCATTCGGGGGGTGGAAGGATTCCCTCTTCGGCGACCACCACATTCACGGTCCTGAGGGCGTACGCTTCTACACGCGCGCCAAAGCGGTGACCCAACGCTGGCCAACGTCGAAGGCGGAGTCGGGCGCGACGTTTTCCTTCCCTACCTCTCGCTAATTCGCCCGGTCCTTCACGATCCTGAGGAAGAAGCACTGCCGGCGCGATTATCTCTTGATGCCCACTGAGAAGTCTCAATTCACCCGGCACCGCCGCGGGTGGATTTACCAGGACGTTGGGGGGGGTGCCACGAATGCCACGAGAAGTTGAGTGGGAATGTCAAGTCAATTTGGCCCCAGCGTGATCACTTGATTTGGCCCCACCTGGCGCGCTCGATGGTCAAATCTCGACTCGCGTAATGTTCAGGGATGTCGTCTGCCCGGAAAGCTCCTGTCGAAAAGCCCATAATTCAGTTGAAAATCACTCTGGATGATGTGCAGCCCGCTGTGTGGCGCCGGCTGCTCGTTCCAGGCGATATTCGGCTTTCCGATCTCCACGCCGTGTTTCAGATTGCGATGGGTTGGACCGACTCGCACCTGCACAGCTTCTCCATCGGAAACAAAGCGTTCAGTGCGCAATACGAAGATCACCCCAAAGAGGAACTCGATGAGAAGTCAGTCACCCTCGTGGACGCGCTCGGGGAACTTCGACGTTTCCACTACGCCTATGACTTCGGTGACGGCTGGCAACACGAGATCGTGATCGAAGACCAGTCGATGTCGATTGCCGGTCTCAAGTTCGCGGTGTGCCTCGACGGTCAGCGAGCTTGCCCGCCCGAGGACTGTGGCGGCGCGTGGGGCTATGCGCACTTGCTCGACGTGCTCAGTGATCCCGATCACGAGGAGTTCGACGACATGACTGGGTGGATCGGTGATTACTTCGATCCTGAGTTGTGCGACCTCAGCGAGATCAATGTTGCGCTGCAGAGGTTCGGTTGATCATTGGGATCACCGTCGACCGGTGCTGCCTCCTCCTCTGTGGTGAGGCGGCTTCTAATCTGACGGAGTGACTCAAAAGCGCCAACTTCCAACGGCGAAGACGATCTTCCAGTTGCGGATCTCACTGCGCGAGACTGATCCCGAGATCTGGCGCCGTGTCCTGGTGCCCGGCACGATGCCGCTGGACAAACTCCACGACGTGATCCAGGCGGTCTTTGGCTGGTGGGACTATCACCTGCACGCATTCAACATCGGCGACTCTCGCTATAGCGTTCCCCACGATGAGTGGTTTGAGGACGAGGAGGAGGACCTCGACGAGCACGGTGTCAAGTTGCACCGACTGCTCGCTGCGGGCGACCGATTCACCTATGAATACGACTTCGGCGACTTCTGGGTGCACGACATTGAAGTCGAGTCCGTCGAGAACGTGGAGGTCACGCTGCGCCGGGCGGTCTGCATCGACGGCGCCAGGGCGCGTCCCCCCGAAGACTGTGGTGGGACCTCCGGGTTCGAGGAATTCAAGGTCATTATGGCTGACCCTCGTCACGAGGAACACGAGTCGATGACCGAGTGGTTCGGTGGACCGTTTGACCCCGAGCGTTTCAGCCTCGGGCAAGCGAACGCGACGCTCCAGCGACTGCGCTGAGTCAGAGCTTCGCGGCGCGCTTGGCCTTGGTCGACCTGAGTCGGTAGCTGTCGGTGCCGGTCTCGATGATGTGGGCGTTGAAGGTCAGTCGGTCGATGATGGCCGCCACCAGCCGGGCGTCGTTGATCACCTTGCCCCACTCGGAGAACGGCAAATTCGACGCCGTAGCGACCGAGGAGCGTTCCTCGCGTTCGGTGAGAATCTGGAAGAGCAGTTCGGCCCCACGCGCGTCGAGGGCCACGTAACCAAGTTCATCAAGTAGCAGCAGGTCGACACGTCCGTAGCGGGCGATGAGCTTGGAGAGGCGCTTCTCGTCGGCCGCTTCGCAGAGTTCATTGACCAGTTGCGCGCAGGTGACGTAGCGCACGCTGTGTCCGAGTTCACAGGCCGCGACCCCGAGACCAATCAGCAGGTGACTCTTGCCGGTGCCCGAGTCGCCGAGCAGCACGACGGGATCGCCGCGCTCGAGGTAACTCCCCGAACGCAGCATCGCAATTGTGGCGGCGTTAAGCAGTGGCGCAGCCGCCAGATCGAACTCGGCGAGCAGCTTCATGCGCGGAAAGTTGGCGCTCTTCACCCGACGTTGGCGACGGCGCTCCTCGCGGTCATCCGTCTCCGCGCACAGCACGCTCGCCAGGTAGTCGAGGTAGGTCAACTGCTGGCGTTCTGCCTCGCTCGCCAGGGAACTGGCGACCTGGCGAACCGTCGGTAGCCGCAGGCTGCGCGCGCTCAGCTCGATCGAGGCCAGCGCGGCGTCGGAGGTGGTGCCCGTCATCAGCTAACCCCCAACAGTTCGTCGTAGTGCGCCACGCTCGGCGCGGGGCGGTCGTAGTGCGCCAGGGCCGGGTCACTACCGGGAACGACGCGGGCCTCTTCGATGCTGCGACGCGCCTCGATCGCGACGAGCGCCGGATCGAGCGTTCCCATGCGAAGACAGCGCGCCAGTCCTTCTCTCACCGCGGAGGGCTTCATCGTGCGCTCGAGCAACAGCACGTCGATCATGGCCCGGGTTCCCGCGGCGTCGCCGTTCGCGCGGCGCGCGCGGGACAGGAACTCTTCGTGGGTGGCGTTGAAGCGACCGCTCTGCCTCGCCAGAGCGAGTGCGCTCGAGCCCGCCAGCGCACCGGCCTTGACGCGCAGAGTCTCCAAGTAGTGATCGAGCTCTAACACCTCACGTCCCTTGCCCGGGGCCCGGTCGTGACGCGCGAGCACGCGGGTCCCGTCGTAGGCGGTGACGACGTTGGCCCCGAGGCGCACCGTCACTCGCTGGCCGGCGTAGGTGACGGGCACCGAGTAGAAGTTCTGGCGCACGTGTCCGCGTACTCCCAAATATGTAGCACGAAGTACAAGCGAACGTGTAGGTCCGCCGAACTGCAGACTAGCGGTTCTGGTCACCTCCCTTCGGACTGACGTGGTCCTTCAAGCGGTAGCTCGGACCATTGATCGAGATGACTTCGCAATGGTGCAGTAGCCGGTCGAGGATCGCCGACGCCAAGACGTCATCACCGAAGACCTGACCCCACTCGCCGAAGCTCTTGTTCGAGGTCACGATGATGGAT
>CAIORQ010000069.1 GCA_903860745.1 uncultured Actinomycetes bacterium
ACCTCGTCGTAGATGTGGGTGTTCAAAATGTCTGGGACGAAGCCCGCGCCGATGCCCTGGATGGGGTGGGGTCCCTTGACGCCGCCTTCGAGGACGGGAGAAGCGGCGGGCTCCACCGCGATGACCTGCACCGAGGGCTTGCGTTGCTTCAGGACTTCACCGACACCGGTGATGGTTCCCCCGGTGCCCACGCCCGCGATGAAGATATCGACACCGCCGTCGGTGTCGTTCCAGATCTCCTCGGCGGTGCTGACGCGGTGGATCTGGGGGTTGGCCGGGTTCTCGAACTGCTGGGGAATGAAGTAGCGCGAGTCACTGGCCGCCAGCTCATTGGCCTTGGCGATGGCGCCGCCCATGCCGTCGGGACCCGGAGTGAGGAACAACTCTGCTCCGTAGCCGCGCAGGAGGGCGCGGCGCTCTTTGGACATCGTCTCGGGCATGGTGAAGGCGCACTTGTAACCCTTGGCCGCCGCCACCATCGCCAGGGCGATCCCAGTGTTACCCGACGTGGGCTCCAAGATGATGGTGTCGGGGCCGATGAGTCCGGCGGCTTCGGCCGCGTTGATCATGGCCAGGCCGATGCGGTCCTTGACCGATCCGGCCGGGTTGAAGAATTCGAGTTTGGCAAGGATCTCGGCTCCGAGTCCTTCGTTGAGGCGGTTGATCCGCACCAAGGGCGTGCCGCCGATGAGCTCGGTGATGTCGTTCGCGATCTTGGTCATGGTCGTCCTTCGTTAGCTGTGACACTTCGCACCTTAATGACAATTCCTGATGGAAGTAGTCAAGATTGGACCTTCGTCCTATTCAAGGTTTCCATGTCGAAAGGAGCATGTTTCGTGTCGGGGTTTGGTGTATCGTTAATAACATAGTAAACCTATAGAAATAGTAATTAATACCGACACCCGACTGGACCTACCCCGGGTCCAGCCCCGAAAGGAAGCTAGGAGCTATGACATACGACACTGTTCAATTAGAGAGCGAGGCTCCCAGCGAGAGGGCCGAGGCGATCCATCGCGTGTTGGAAGACCTTGATTTGCCCGATGGGCGTCTCTCTCGTTACGACCTCGAACGGGTGTCCTTGGCGGTCGCCGCGCGACGCGACCTCTTCGAGGATCTGATCGTCGACGACCGCGAGAGCCGGTGGTGGTTGCTGCTGTTTCGCAACCCGGCCTACGAGGTCAAGTTGTTGACGTGGGAGGACGACCAGTCCTCGGACTGGCACGACCACGGCGGATCCTCGGGCGCCTTCGCGGTGACCAACGGCGTGCTTCTCGAGCGTCATCGCTCCGAGGATCACGTGAGCGTGGTCTCGGGACATTTCGGGGTCGGCCAGTTCGGCACCTTCGGACCCGACTACGTGCACGACATCATGCACGAGGCCGGGAAGCCTGCCGTCTCCATCCACGTGTATTCACCCCCGCTCAGTGGTCTGACGTTCTATGACCGCACCGGGTTCGGATTCGTCGCCAAGGAGTTCATTCCCGAAGAGACTCGTGGTACCCAGCGCACGACTCCGACCGACCACGTGCATTCGATCGCCTAGGTGACGATGTCCGCGACGCGGCGAATTGCGCGTCGCCTTCGACACTCTCCCTCACGTGACGCGCGGGCCAGGTCGTGGCAACGATCTGGCCCGCGTCCAGGGGAAGCGTCACGACCCGTGAGCGCGTCGTCGCGGCTCGTGGTCGCAACAGATGACGAAGGGGTGAAACTTCTTCAATTGATTGACTCCCCGCGCATTTAGAAGTAAACCTATAGAAATAGTAGTTATTAGTACTGACTGACCGCACATGACGAGGAGTGCGGATTCAAAAAGGGAAAGCAGGAGCCATGTCGTACAACACCGTGCACGTCGAGAGCGAGGTTCCCCAGGTTCGCACCGAGGAGATCTCGCGGGTTCTCGAGAACCTGGGACTGACTCGCGGACCTCTCTCACACGACGACATCGTGCGGGTGACCCTCGCCATTGCGACACGCACCGACCTCTACCAGGACCTCGTCACCGGCGACGAGGCGAGCCGGTGGCTCCTCTTTCGCAACTCGTCTTTCGAGGTGAAGCTCCTCACCTGGGTACGTGGTCAGACGTGGGACTGGCACGACTACGGCGCCTCGTCGGGAGCGTTCGCGGTGACGAGTGGAGTACTTCTCGAGCGTCATCGCGGCGACGACTGCGTCGCCCTCGTCTCGGGGAACTTCGGCGTGGGACAGTTCGGTGCCTTCGGTCCCCAATACGAGCACCACATCAAACACGGGGCTGGTTCGCCCGCGGTGAGCATCCACGTCTATTCACCGCCGCTGAGCGAGCCGACGGTCTAAGAACCGGTCGACCCAAACACTCCACCTGCGAGATCGTCATCGGTCTCTTCGTCAACGCGTGGGCCTCGACGAGCACCTCGCCTCGAGGGATAGGCATTCCTCAATCTCCAGGGGTGGGGTTATGCTACGAATCCTGTGGGGTGTCGCGCCAGGCCACTGAGCGTGCGCGACACGTGCGAGGAGGTCAGAGTGTCGGAGAGCGGGTCGGTCGTGTCGACGGTCCCGGCCGCCGTCACCTACGACGATCTGCTCGACGTCGCGACGAACCTGCGCTGGACTTGGAAGATCGACGCACGTCGACTCTTCGCCGCGCTCGACCCGACCGCCAGTCCCGGAGCCCTCGAATGGCCCCAGCAACTCCTGCTCGGCCTGGGTCGTGACCAGGTCAACGAGCGCCTGGCCTCGGACCCCGATGTCGCCCAGCTCGCCAGCGCGGTGGTCAATAACTTCCGCACCTATTTCACGCTGACCCCCAAGACTTGGTACCAGACGCACCACCGCAACGAGAAGGACCAGGTCATTGCGTTCTTCGCGGC
>CAIORQ010000070.1 GCA_903860745.1 uncultured Actinomycetes bacterium
AGGCGCTGATCGTCCTTCGCTCGCGACTGCTCAAGGCCGCCCAGGACGCCCAGGCCAACGAGCTCGGCGACCTCAAGCGATCGCAACTGGGCGGCGGCGGGCGCTCGGAGAAGATCCGCACCTACAACTTCAAAGAGAACCGCGTGACCGACCACCGCATCAACCTCACGACCTACACCCTCGACGCGGTGCTCGGGGGCGACCTCGACACCTACGTCGACGCGCTGATGGCCGACCAGCGCGCGCGTCAGCTGGCCGAGAGTGACGGACGCTAACCCCGACCCCGTCGCCGAGCTCGTCGCGCTGGGCCTCGAACGCCGTGAGGCTCGTTGGCTGGTCGAAGAGTTCTATCCCGGCGAGGACCCCGACGCTCGACCGGCCCTGCTCGCCGCCGCACGACGACGCCTCGCGGGCGAGCCCCTGCAGTACGTCATCGGACACTGGCCCTTTCGTGGGCTCGACCTCGACGTCGATCCCCGGGTGCTGATCCCGCGACCCGAGACCGAGGGGCTCGTCGACGTGGCCCTGGGTGAACTCGCCCGCGTGGACGTGGCGGCGCCGCTGGTGCTCGACCTGGGCTGTGGGTCCGGGGCCATCGGGCTCGCGCTGCTCGACGAGCTGCGCCAGCGCGGCGTGGCCGCGACCCTGGTCGCCATCGACGAATCGACCGACGCGCTGGCGGTGGCTCGCGCCAACGCCCGCAAGCATCACCTTCACGCGGTCTCCTTCCTGCAGTCCAACTGGTTCGACGCGCTCGACGCATCCCTGGCGGGTCGGTTCGACCTCATCGTGTCCAACCCCCCCTACGTCGGGGAGCAGGAGTTCGCCACGCTCGACCCCGTGCTGCGCCACGAACCGCTCGGGGCCCTCGTGTCACCGAGCGCGCACGGCGTCGAGGGCCTGGGCGACCTCGCGGTGATCCTCTCGAGGGCCCTGGACTGGCTCGCTCCCGGGGGCTCCCTGGTGGTCGAACACGGCGACCGACAGCGCACGACACTGCTGGCGATAGCTGGCGAGCGCGGTTGGACCGACGCGCAGGACCACGACGATCTGAGCGGTCGGGCGCGGGTCCTGGTGGCGAGGCGGCCCCGGTGAGCGTCGAGCGCCTCGGCGTCGACGAAGCGGTCGCGGCGCTCGAGCGCGGCGAGGTGGTCGCCCTGCCCACCGACACGGTCTACGGCGTCGGCGCCCTCTTGTCGGACGCGAGAGCCGTCGAGCGGCTCTTCGAGGTCAAGGCACGCCCCCGCGACGTGGCTCTGCCGGTCCTGGTGGGCTCCCTCGACGACCTTGACGCGTTGGGAATCGAGTGGACCCCGCAGGCCCGCACCCTGGCCGAACGCTTCTGGCCCGGGGCGCTGACCATCATCGTCGCGGCGCCGGCCGGGTTGGCGACGCGGGTGGGGTCGACCGGAAGCGTCGGGGTCCGCTGGCCGCGTCACGAGGTCCTCGGAGAGGTGCTGACACGCTGCGGGCCACTGGCGGTGACGAGCGCGAACGAGCACGGTCGCCCGCCGTGCACCAGCGCGTCCGATGTGATGGCGACCTCCTGGTCCGCACCGGTGGCCGGGGTGCTCGACGCGGGACCCTGCGACGGGGAGGTCTCGAGCGTGGTCGAGTTGCGCGGCTCGCGTTGGTGGTTGCGTCGCGCGGGGGCGATCGGCGACGAGGCGATCGCCGCGGTCCTCGGGCCCGAAAGTTCGACGGACGACTACTAGGCTGACGGTATGAAAATCGCGCTCGGAGCGGACCACGCCGGTTTCGACCTCAAGGCCCTCCTCGCGGCGACGCTCACCGAGTGGGGCCACGAGGTGATCGACCTCGGCACCACCAACGCCACCGACTCGGTCGACTACCCGGACTTCGGTTCCGCCGTCGGACACTGCGTGGCCAGCGGTGAGGCGGAGCGGGGCGTGGCGGTCTGCGGCTCGGGCATCGGCATCTCGATCGCGGCCAACAAGGTGCCCGGCGTGCGCGCCGCCCTCGTGCACGACGCGACCTCGGCTCGTCTGGCGCGCGAGCACAACGACGCCAACGTGCTGTGCCTCGGGGCCCGCCTCATCGGTGCCCCCGTGGCCCTCGACGCGCTGGCCGCCTGGCTGGGCGCCGAGCTGAGCGAGGGTCGACACCTCGCGCGCATCGCCAAACTCTCGCAACTCGACCAACGCGCCTAGCGCACAGAAAGGTTCCCCCGTGAGCTCACCCTTTGACGCCTTCATCACCAACGACGACGAGGTCGTCGCGTTGCTGGCCCAGGAGTGGACGCGTCAGACCAGCACCCTGCAACTCATCGCCAGCGAGAACTTCGCCTCGCCGGCCGTGATGGCGGCCACCGGCTCGATCCTGACCAACAAGTACGCCGAGGGTTACCCCGGGCGTCGGTACTACGGCGGCAACCAGGTCGTCGACGAGATCGAGGACCTGGCCCGACGTCGCCTGACCGCCCTCTTCGGGGCCGATCACGCCAACGTCCAGCCCCACTCGGGGGCCAACGCCAACGTCGCCGTCTACCAGGCCCTGCTGGCGCCCGGGGACACGGTGCTGGCGATGCGTCTGGACCAGGGCGGGCACCTGACCCACGGTTCACCGGTCTCGATCACCTCGAAGAATTGGAACTTCGTGTCCTACGGGGTGACGCCGCGCAACGACGACCCGGCGGCTCCGGGCGAGATGATCGACTTCGACAACGTGCGCGACATGGCGCTCGAGCACCGTCCCAAGATGATCGTCGCGGGCGCCACGGCCTACGCCCGGCGCATCGACCCGGCGCCCTTCCGCGAGATCGCCGACGAGGTGGGTGCGCTGTTGATGTTCGACTCGGCCCACGTGGCAGGTCTGATCGCCGGTGGCTCGCACCCCAACCCCGTGCCCTACGCCGACGTGGTGGCCTTCACCACGCACAAGACCTTGCGCGGCCCCCGCGGCGGGGCCATCTTGTGCCGCGAGGAGCACGCCAAGGTCATCGACATGGCCGTCTTCCCCGGTCAACAGGGTGGACCGCTCGAGCACGCGATCGCGGCCAAGGCGGTCGCCTTCAAGGAGGCCGCCCAGCCCTCCTTCTCCACCTACACCGACCAGGTGGTCGCCAACGCGCGCGCCTTCGGAGAGGCCCTCTCCGAGGAGGGGTTCCGCATGGTGTCGGGAGGCACCGAGAACCACATGGTGCTGCTCGACCTGCGCGAGTTCGACGCCGAACTCACCGGCAAGGTCGCCCAGGAGGTCCTGGACCGCGCGGGCGTGACCACCAACCGCAACACCATCCCCGACGACCCGCGCAGCGCCTTCATCACCTCGGGCCTGCGAGTGGGCACCGCCGCCGAGACGACGGCCGGTCTCACCGAGGGCGACTTCGCCCAGGTGGCGTCACTCATGGCCCGCGCGCTGCGTGGTCGCGAGGACGAGTCGGTGATCGGCCAGGTCCGCGCCGAGGTGGCCCAGATCTGCTCGTCCTTCAACCCCTACGCCGCCTTCACGAAATAGTCCATGGACGCCCTGGGCACCTACGGCATCATCGCCCTCGTCGGAGCCCTCATCACCCTTGTCGTCAACCCCCTGGCGCGGCGCATCGCGGTGGCCGTGAACTACAGCGCCCAGCCCGACGAGCGCAAGGTCCACCAGGTCGTCACGCCCTACGGCGGCGGCGGGGCCATGTTCGTCGGATTCTGCGTCGCCCTCGTGGCGGCCTTCGTCCTGCCCACCACGCGGGCGGTGATCGAATCCTCCAGCGAGATGCTGGGGGTCCTGCTCGCGGCGGGCGTCATGTTCGTCGTCGGGGTGGTCGACGACTTTCGCGAGATGAGCGCCCCGGGCAAGGTCGCCGGACAGGTGCTGGCCGCCACGATCCTCTACTTCAGCGGCTGCACCATGTACCAGCTGAAGCTGCCCTTCGCCGGCTTCATCGTGCTGGGGCCCTCGATGCTCCCCGTGATCACCGCGGTCTGGGTCTTCGCCCTCTCCAACGCGGTCAACCTGATCGACGGACTGGACGGGCTGGCCGGGGGGATCGTGGCGATCGCCTCGGGCACCCTGTGCGTCTACGGCCTGCGTCTCGAGGACCTCGGCCTGTTGCCCACGACCAACGTCGGGCCGCTCATCGCGGCGCTCACCTTCGGGATCTGCATGGGCTTCCTGCGCGACAACTTCCACCCCGCCAAGCTCTTCATGGGCGACGCCGGCGCCCTGATGCTGGGGCTGTTGATGTCGGCCTCGACGATGGTCATCGGCGGACGCACGCCACCGGCCAGCGGCGTGACGTTCTTCTTCTTCGCCCCGTTGTTGATCCCGGTCTTCATCCTGGGCGTGCCCCTGCTCGACGCCATCTGGGCCTTCGCGCGGCGCACGGTCTCCGGTCAGGGTTTCCACACTCCGGACAAGAACCACATCCACCATCGCCTGATGCGATTGGGCCACGGCCACCGGCGCACGGTGATCATCTTGTGGCTCTGGACGGCTCTGCTGTGCGGCTTCGTGCTCTTCCCGTTGTTCTACCCGGGCACCAACGTGTTCCTGCCGTTGGCGATCGCCGTCCTCCTGATCGGTCTGTTCACCTGGTCGAGTCCCTTCCTCACCCGTCGTCGTCGCGTGGAGAACGAGCGCTACGAGCGTGAAGAGGCCCACCATTGAGCGACCACCCCTCCGAGGAACAGTCTGACCAGGAGAAGGAGCGCACGCTGGCGGCGGGCCTAGCCTTCGCCGTGATGGGTACCACCGCGGCCTCCTGCTTCGCAGTAGGGATCCTGCTCGGACTGTGGTGCGACGCCCGGGCGGGCACCTCGCCCTTCGGACTGCTGGCGGGAATCGTGTTAGGCTCTGTCGCTGCAGTGGTGAGCGTTGTCCAGCAAATCCGGCGCTTCCTCTAGACACCCCATGCTCGAAGACCTCTCACCCCAAGTCCTGCCGCGCCTGATGCGACGCACTATCTGGTCGGCATTGGTGCTGGGTGCCATCGGCTTCGTGGTCGCGGTGATGATCGCCCCGCTGGCCGGTCTGGGCGAGGTGCTCGGACTAGTGTTGGCAATCGTGAATCTGCGCCAGAACGACAAGCAGATCGCCGCCATGGAGATGCGCACGGCCGGTGACGACGACCCCAACGTCAAGTCCCTGCGGCGCGCGCTGCGTCCCAAGATCGCGGGTCGATTGGCCCTACTGACCGTGGTCGCCCTGGGGGCTATGTTTCTCAATGCGGCGCTGGGACTCGGTATCGTGGCGGGGCTGGCGCTCTA
>CAIORQ010000071.1 GCA_903860745.1 uncultured Actinomycetes bacterium
CGGCCAGGACGTCGTCCGTGGTGATGCGCCCGTCGGGGCCGGTGCCGGTGACGTCCTGGGCGCTCAGACCGTTCTCGGCGAGCAGGCGCCGAACGAGCGGGGAGAGCTTCTCGCTCGCCCTTGACGCCAGTCGCGGGGCCGACGACGCGGCGGCCGCCGCCGTGGTGAGAACCTCGGCGGGTCCGGCGACGGTCGGGGCACTGGGTGAGGCTGTGTCTCCGCCGATGACCGCGAGTCGCGTCCCCACGTCGACGGTCGTCCCCTCAGGAACCAGGACCTCGGTCAACACACCATCGGCCTGAGCGGGGATCTCCGTGTCCACCTTGTCGGTGGCGACCTCGAAGAGCGGCTCTCCGCGCGTGACGGTGTCGCCCACCTGCTTGAACCACTTGGTGACGGTGCCGTCGGCGACGGTCTCGCCGAGCTGGGGCATGAACACATCGGCCATCTTGTTCTTCTCCTTAGAGGGTCCCCGGGAGGGACCCGGGGACCTCGAGTTGCTGGGCCATCCAATCCGCACTATAGGGACGGTGGCGATAGATCACGTTGGCGCAGCCGTGGTTGCCCTCGTCGAGCAGGAGCAGTTGCGCCGGACCGGAGGCTTCCTCGACCAGTCGCCGCGCGCCCGACACGGGGAAGAGTCGGTCTCGTCCACCCATGATGACCAGCAGGGGTGCCGTGATCTTGGTCGCGTGACCTTCGAGGGTCAGGTCCTTGGCTCGTCGGGCGGCCTCGTCCATCGAGTCGCAGTGGGCGCGGACCTGGAAGGCGCGTTGGGTGAGGGGGTTGAGGCCCGGCCAGCTCGCGGCGAAGTCGTAGGGTCCGGCCAGCGCGACGGTGGCCACGATGGGCAGGTCGCTGGCGGCGAGGCGCGCGGCGTAGAAACCACCCAGGCTCACGCCCCAGACACCCAAGCGGCGTGCGTCGACGTCGGGCAGCGAGGACAGGTGCGTGACGACGGCCTCGCCCACGCGGTCCCATTCCGGGGTGATCGCCAGGGACCACTCCACCTCGCCCTGCCCTGGTCCGTCGAGTGAGAAGGTGGCCATGCGACGATCGAGGAAGGCCCGCTCCACCTCGCGGAACTCCTCCTTGGTCGAGTCGAGCCCCGGGATCAAGATGACGGTGGGGTGCGGGCCCGCGCCGTCAGGGGTGCGCAGGATCCCCACCAGCGACGAGCCGTCGAAGTCGACGACCTCGCGCCGGCCCGGCGGGTCGAGCAAGGGGAGGGCTCGGGTGAGAGACTCCACGGCGCGTCGGTGCGCCACCCGGGCCTGGTCGAGGTCGTGGACGAAGAGGAACTTGGCGAAGTGGAAGTACGTGGCCGCTCGCGCGAAGAACTCCCCGGCGCTTCGGAAGCGGTCCTCGCCGATCGCCGCCTCTCCCAGGGCGAGGTGCTCCTCGGCCCCCCGCGACCACGCCGCGCACCACTGGTCCCAGCTGTCGAGGGTCGAGGTGATGCGTGAGAAGTCGCTCGCGTCGACCCCGTTGGCGGTGAAGCGGGGTCCCCAATTCGCTATGGCGGTGTCCAACAGTGAATCAGCCACGAGCCCCCCTCCCACTGATGAAGTCATGGAATCGTAACGGTCTCACATCGTCGTGACCAGAGCGCGAAACGTGAACTCTTTTAACGACGGTGTAAAGATTTCATGCCGGGTGAACTTGACCCCACCAGGGGTCGTCGTTACTGTTGGCCAATCGTTCATCGAGCGGTCGGCCGACGAAATCCCTTGGGGGGGATGCGACGCGTCGTTCTAAGTGTAATTGGGGGGAAGTATGAAATTGACCGGTAATTTCCTACGCGTCGTTGGAGTCACGTCAGTGGCCGCCTCGACGCTGCTGATGATCGGATCGAGCTCCGGAGCCGCTTCGCGCGGCCACGCGGCGATGTCGCCGATCAAGATCGGCGTCTCGCTGTCGCTCTCGGGGGACTTCTCGGCCGACGGCATCGCCTACAAGCAGGGCTACGAGCTCTGGGCCAAGGACGTCAACGCCGCGGGAGGCCTCTGGGGCCACCCGGTGAGCCTGGACATCGTCTCGGACGCCTCGAGCCCCACCCAGGTGGTCACCAACTACCAGCACCTGATCTCGGTGGACCACGTCGCGTTGACCTTCGGACCCTTCTCCACCTTGTTGACCTTGCCCGCCGCCCAGACCGCCGCGCGCAACGGCTACGCCTTGGTCGAGGGCGCCGGCGGAGGCCCGTCGATCTTCTCCGCGAAGCTCCACAACGTCTTTGACGTGACCCTGCCCGTGGCCTACGACCTGGCGCCCTTCGCCAAGTGGGTCACCTCGCTGCCCGCGTCGTCGCGTCCCACGACCATCGCCTACGCGACCTCCAACGACCCCTTCACCCAGCCGGTGGTGGACACCGCCGCCTCCTTGATCGCCGGTCACGGCATCAAGACGGTGTACAACAACGTGTTCCCCGCTGAGGCGACCGACTTCACGTCCATCGCCGACGCCGTGGTGGCCTCCAAGGCCCAGGCCGTGGTCATCGGCTCGGTCGACGTGCCCACGGTCTCGGCCTTCATGCAGGCCTTCGAGCAGGCTCACTACACGCCCAAGGTGATCATCGCCACGGCCGGACCCGACCAGGGCGCGGCCTTCATCAAGGCGGTGGGCGCGGGCAACGCGGACGGCATGATGGTGCCCAACTCCTGGTTCGGTGGTTCCAAGAACCCCGCCAGCCAGAAGATGGTCAAGGAGTACATCAAGCAGTACGGCGGCACCGCGGCGGGCGTCAACGCCGACATCGCCGAGGCGTACTCGGTCGGACAGGTGATGGCGGCGGCGGTCAAGGCCACCGGCGGCTTCAACAACGCCAAGATCATCTCCTACCTGCACTCCGGAGTCACCATCCAGAGCGTCCAGGGCGGCGTGAAGTTCAACTCGGTGGGCGAGAACCTGGCCCAGACCGCCTACACCTTCCAGTGGCAAAAGGGCGGCACGACCTTCGTCGAGGTCAACCCCGTGGGCGACAAGGGAGCCGTGAAGGTTCTGTACCCGAAGCCGGCTTGGGGGAAGTAACTCTTGAATTCCTCCGCATTGGTGCACGCCCTGATTGATGGCGTGCTGACCGGGTCGGTGTACGCCCTGATGGCCACCGGATTGACGCTGATCTTCGGCGTCATGGAGATAATCAACGTGGCCCAGGGCATCCTGGTGATCCTCGGGGCGTACTTCAGTTACACCCTGTCGACTCACTTCGGCATCGACCTGTTCCTCGGCCTGCTGATCACGATCCCCGCCATGTTTGTGGTGGGGGTCGTGATCGAGCGGGTCTTCGTCGCGCGCTTGAAGGGCCCCGAGAAGACGGCCATGTCGATCCTCGTGACCTACGCCATCGCGCTGGTGATCGAGGGCTCGCTCAACCAGATCTACAGCGTCAACTACCAGCAGCTCAGCGCCTGGTACGTCAACAAGTCCTTCGAGCTCTTCGGGGTCTACTTCCCCTACATCTACGTCTACGGCTTCTTGTTGGCGGTGGGGCTCTTGAGCGCGCTCTACGTGATGCTCTACCGCACCCGCTTCGGGGCGAGCATCCGGGCCTCGCTGGCCGACCAGGCCGCGGCCGCCCTCGTGGGCATCGACGTCAAGAGGGTGTCGACGATCTGCTTCGGCCTGGGCGTGGCCATCACCGGTGCCGGTGGCATGATCTACGGCGCCACCAACACCTTCAACGCCTCGAGCGGCGCCGACCTCATCTCGCGCCTCTTGACGATCATCGTGCTCGGCGGCATGGGGAGCCTGGGCGGCGCCCTGGTCGCCGGCATCTTGATGGTGACGGTGGAGGACATCGTCGGGGTCGTCTGGTCGCCCATCTGGTCGACCATGTCCTTCTTCATCGTGCTGGTCGTGGTCCTGTCGCTGCGCCCCCAGGGACTCTTCGGCAAGCTGTCCTCGAGGGTGGCGTGATGAAGAAGTGGTCGAACCTCTGGTGGTTGGCCGGACTCGTCGTCGCGCTCGTCCTGCCCCTGGTGATGACGAACCCCGCGTACCGCGGAATCGCCGTCTACACCCTTCTCTTCACCGCCTGCGCGACCTCGTGGAACATGTTCTCGGGCTACTCGGGCTACGTCAACCTGGGGGCCGCGGTGTTCTACGGGACCGGTGCCTACAGCGAGGACCTGCTGGCCAACCACCTCAACATGTCCGGCGGGGCCGCGCTCTTCTGGCTGGTGCCCCTCTCGGGCGTCGTCGCCATGCTCATCGGCATCCCAGTGGGACTGGTCGCGCTGCGGGTGCGGCGTCACACCTACGTCGTGATCACCATCGCCATCTTCTTCGTCTTCCAGCTGGCGGCGACGAACTTCGGCTTCACCGGCGGCACGGCCGGCCTCACCATCCCGTTCATACCGTGGATGGCCAGCTACTTCGACGTGCCCTTCTACTACGTCGCGCTGGCGGTGTTGATCTTCGCGATCCTCCTGTCGGCGGGCGTGCGGCGCTCGCGCTTCGGTCTACAGCTCCTGGCCATCCGCGACGACGAGGACCGGGCCCTGGGGCTCGGCGTCCAGGTGGCGGCGGTGAAGCTGACGGGCTACGTCATGTCGGGCTTCGTCATCGGCATGTGCGGGGCGATCTACGCGATGAAGCAGGGTCAGATCTACCCGCAGTTCGTCTTCGACCCGCTCTTTGACATCACCGTCGCCCTGATGTGCTTCTTCGGCGGCTTCGGGACCCTGGTGGGCCCCATCATCGGCGGCGTCGTGCTGGAGTCGGCCCAGCAGTACCTGACGGTGACCTACTCGAGCGGCGGCTCGCTCTACCTGATCATCTTCGGTGCGCTCTTCTTGCTGGTGATCCTGTTCATGCCCCGCGGCATCGTGGTCTACGTCAAGGACTGGTGGGGACGGCGTCAGTCGAGGATCGAGTCGTCGCAGACGGCCGCCACCGCGGGGGTCGCTTCGTGACGACCCTGCTCAGCGCTTCGAACGTCTCGCGCGCCTTCGGTGGCGTGCAGGCCCTCAACGGCTGCTCCCTGGAGGTCCGCAGGGGCTCCATCACCGGGCTCATCGGACCCAACGGCTCGGGCAAGACGACGCTGTTCAACGTCATGACCGGCTACGTCAAGCCCGACGCGGGCAGCGTCACCTTCGAGGGCCAGAACATCACCGGGGCCCGGCCCAACAAGGTCTTCGAACTCGGTGTCGGCCGCACCTTCCAGTTGACGCGGATCTTCGCCCGCATGACGGTGCTCGAGAACATGCTGGTCGCCACGCAGCGTGAGGAGAGTTGGCTGCGGGGCCTCACCCGTTCCAAGTCCTCGCCCCGCGAACTCGAGGCGGCCATGGAGTGGCTGAACTTCGTCGGTCTGGCCCACCTGGCCAAGCTGGAGGCGGGTTCCTTGTCCTACGGACAGCGCAAGCTGCTGGAGTTGGCCTACGTCTTGGTGGCCAACCCCGACGTCATCTTGCTCGACGAGCCCGCCGGCGGCGTGAACCTCACGTTGATCAACGTGATCGCCGAGAAGATCCAAGCCCTCAACGAGCAGGGCAAGACCTTCCTCGTGGTAGAGCACAACATGGAGTTCGTCATGAAGATCTGCCACCAGGTCACGGTGATGCACCAGGGAACGGACCTCGTGACGGGCACGCCGGGTGAGGTGCGCACTAACCCGGCGGTGCTCGACGCCTACCTGGGTGGCGGCGACGAGACGGACGAGGAACTCGAGGAGCTGGCCAATGGCTGAGTCCACCACCTTCGTGACGTTCTCGGGCGTCTTCGCCGGCTACGGCGGCGGCGACGTCTTGAAGGACGTCACCTTCGAGGTGCCCAAGGGCGGCGTCACGACCATCGTGGGTCCCAACGGCTCGGGCAAGTCGACGCTGCTCAAGACCGTCTCGGGACTGGTGCGGCCGCGGCTGGGTACGATCACCTTCAAGGAGCACAACCTCGTCGGGATGAGCCCGCGCGAGATCCTGCGCCTGGGCGTGGTGCAGGTGCCCCAGAACCACAGTCTCTTCCGGGAGATGAGCGTGGAGGAGAACGTCGAGCTCGGCGCCTTCCTGGTGAAGGACAAGAAGGTCATCAAGTCGCGCCTCGACGGCGTCAAGGCGATGTTCCCCATCGTCGCCGAGCGGGCCAAGGACAAGGCTGGCTCCCTCTCGGGCGGCCAGCAGAGGCTGGTCGAGTTCGCCCGCTGCCTCATGCTCGAGCCCGAACTCGTCGTCCTCGACGAGCCCTCGATGGGGCTCGACCCCAAGACCCTGCGTTCGATGTTCGCCACGGTCAAGTTGATGAACCAGGCGGGACGCACCGTCCTGCTGGTCGAGCAGAACGCCCGTCAGGCGCTGAAGCTGAGTGACTACGGCGTCGTGCTCGAGAACGGACACGTCCGGCTCATGGGCTCGGGCCACGAGGTCCTGAACCACCCCGAGATCGGCACGCTCTACCTGGGCGGTGCCATCTCCGACGACGTCGCGCCACCCGCGGCGTCAACGACGGAAAGCGAGGACCCCTCATGAGTCACACGATCGGTTGGATCGGAGCCGGGCGAATGGGCGCGGCGATGGCCACGCGTCTCATCGCCGCCGGCAACGACGTGACGGTGACGAACCGGACGCGCTCGAAGGCGGAGCAACTCGGCGCCAAGGTCGCCGACACCCCGCGCGACCTCGCCGACCGCGACCTCGTCTTCATCATGGTGTCGGCCAACGACGACCTCCTCGAGGTCACGACGGGACCCCAGGGGATCTTGAGCGACCCCGGTCGCGCCCCGCGCCTGCTCGTGGACTGTTCGACCGTGTCGACCGAGACCTCCGCGGCGGTGCGCGCCGCGGCCGCCGCGCGAGGCACCGAGTTCCTGGCCGCGCCGGTGAGCGGCAACCCCAAGGTCGTGAAGTCGGGCAACCTGACGATGGCCGTGTCGGGCAGCGAGGAGGCCTTCGCGCAGGTCGAGCCCTACATGAACCAGATCTGCAAGGGCGTGACCTACGTCGGGACCGACGAGGTGGCGCGACTCGTGAAGATCTGCCACAACATGATGCTGGGCATCGTGACCCAGGCCATGGCCGAGATCACGGTGCTGGCGGAGAAGGGCGGGGTCAAGCGCTCGGCGTGGCTGAACTTCCTCAACGACTCGGTGATGGGTTCTAGCTTCACGCGCTACAAGTCGCCGGCCTTCGTCAACCTCGACTTCACGCCGACCTTCACCCCGGTGCTGTTGCGCAAGGACTTCGACCTCGGGATGCACGCGGCCTACGAGCACGACGTGCCGATGCCGGTCTCGGCGCTGGTGACCGAGATTGTCAAGTCCTCGATCGGGGCCGGCTACGAGAAGGAGGACTTCGCGGTCCTGCTGCTCGAGGCGGCGCGGGGCGCGGGACTCGAGATGACGCCCGAGAACGTCCACGTCGACGACGGGCTAGGAAGTTGAGCTGATGGAGGGTTTCGGACCGGTCATGAACACCCCCGGACACATGGGGGTCGACTTCGAGACGCGCGTGGACTTCGATCGTCTGCGCACCTACCGCTTGGCGCGCGCCCGCGAGGCCCTCGACAAGAGCGACTTCGGGGCACTGCTGCTCTTCGACTTCTACAACATCCGCTACGTGTCGGGCACCTGGGTCGGGGGAGCCCTGGGCGACAAGATGACGCGCTACTGCCTCTTGACGAGGGGCGGCGAGCCCATCGTGTGGGACTTCGGCTCGGCCGCGCGCCACCACAAGCTCTTCGCGCCCTGGCTCGAACCCGACAACTGTCGGGCGGGAATGCTCGGACTTCGCGGGGCCATCGCGCCGCGCGCGGGCCTCTTCGAGTCGGCGGTCAAGGAGATCGCCGGCCTGTTGGCCGACGCGGGCGTGGCCGACCAGCCCATCGGCCTGGACATCGTGGAGCTGCCCTTCCTCTTCGAGCTCCAAAAGGCCGGCATCGACGTGCGCGACGCCCAGCAGACCATGCTCGACGCCCGGGTCATCAAGAACCGCGACGAGCTCATGCTGCTCAGCCAGGCGGCCGCCATGGTCGACGGTGTCTACCAGGACATCTTCGAGGCCTTGAAGCCCGGCGTGCGTGAGAACGAGATCGTGGCGCTCGCGAACAAGCGTCTCTACGAGATGGGGTCGGACCAGGTCGAGGCCATCAACTCGGTGTCGGGCGAGCGCTGCAACCCTCACCCGCACAACTTCACCGACCGAATCATCCGCCCCGGCGACCAGGCCTTCTTCGACATCATCCACTCCTTCAACGGATATCGGACCTGTTACTACCGCACCATGTCGGTGGGTTCGGCCACCGCCGTGCAGCACGACGCCTACGCCAAGGCGCGAGAGTGGATGGACAGCGCCATCGACCTCGTCAAGCCGGGCGTGGGCACCGACGTCATCGCCCGGGCCTGGCCCGCGGCCACCGAGTTCGGCTTCGCCAACGAGATGGCCGCCTTCGGCTTGCAGTTCGGCCACGGCCTGGGCCTGGGCCTGCACGAGCGTCCGGTGATCTCGCGGCTGAACTCCCTGACCGACCCGATCGAGCTGCAGGTCGGCATGGTGTTCGCCCTCGAGACCTACTGCCCGGCCACCGACGGGATCTCCGCCGCGCGCATCGAAGAGGAGATCGTCGTCACCGAGAATGGTCCCGCCATCCTCACGAAATTCCCCGCCCAAGAACTCATGATCGCCAACAAGTACTAGGAGGGACCATGTCCTCTGCAACCCTCGACCTCAACGCCAAGCTCGAGCTGTACCGGGTGCAAGTCGCCCTGCGCCAGTTCGAGAAGCGAGCCTACGACCTGTTCCTCGAGAACTACGTCAAGGGCACCAGCCACCTGTCCCTGGGTCAGGAGGCCATCGCCGCGGGCTTCGCCGCCGCGATGCGACCCGACGACTACACCTTCGCCACCTACCGCGGGCACGCCCACACCCTGGCGCGCGGCGTGCCGATGACGCCGGTCCTGGCCGAGCTCATGGGTCGCACCAACGGCCTCATGGCCGGCAAGGGTGGCTCGATGCACCTCACCAGCGTCGAGCACGGCGTGATGGGCTCCTACGCCATCATCGGGGCGCACCTGCCGATCGCCTGCGGAGCCGCCTGGAGCGCGCAGTACCGCGGCACCGACCAGGTAGCCGTGTGCTTCTTCGGGGACGGCTCGACCAACATCGGCGCCTTCCACGAGGCGCTCAACTTCGCGGCGATCTGGAAGTTGCCCGTGGTCTTCGTCTGCGAGAACAACCTGTGGATGGAGTACACCCGCACCACCGAGATCACCGCGGTCCCCAACCCGGCCGCGGACCGGGCCAGCGCCTACGGACTCGAGTCGATCATCGTCGACGGCAACGACGTGGACGCCGTCTACGACGTGGCCGTGACGGCCATCGCCCGCGCGCGCGCCGGCGAGGGGCCGAGCATGATCGAGGCCCTCACCTACCGTCACGGCGGCCACAGTCGCGCCGACCCGGGCAAGTACCGCCCCGACGAGGAGGTCGCGGAGTGGTTGAAGAAGGACCCCATTCCCATGTACCACGCGCGCCTGCTCGCCGAAGGGGCGACCGAGGAGCAGCTCGTGGAGATCGAACTCTCCGTAGCCGCCGAGGTCGAGCGCGCCACGGAGGAGGCGAAGGCCGGACCCACCCCGGGTGCCGACTTGTTGATGAAGGACGTTTGGGCTGATGGAGGCTCCGCATGGCGCAACTAACTTTCCGTGAAGCAATCGCGCGAGGCATCGCCCAGGAGATGCGCCGCGACGAGACGGTGCTCGCCATCGGCGAGGACATCGGGGCCGCCGGGGGCGTCTTCAAGGGGACCGTGGGCCTCTTCGAGGAGTTCGGTCCGGTGAGGGTGCGCGACACCCCCATCTCCGAGCAGGCCATCCTCGGGGCCGCCATGGGTGCCGCCATGACGGGCCTGCGGCCGATCGCCGAGATCATGTTCTCGGACTTCTTCGCCGTGTGCTGGGACATCGTGGTCAACGAGATCGCCAAGTCCCGCTACATGACGAACGGTCAGATGACCTTCCCGCTGGTGATCCGCTCGGGCAACGGTGGGGGACTGCGCTTCGGTGCCCAGCACTCCCAGAGCGTCGAGAACTGGGCGATGATGGTGCCAGGACTCAAGGTCGTGGTGCCCTCCAACGCCCTGGACGTCATCGGGCTGATGGCGGCCGCGGTGCGCGACCCCGACCCGGTGATCTTCCTCGAGGCCAAGGCGCTCTACGCCTCCAAGATGGAGGTCCCCGACGGGGAGATCGTCGACACCCTGGGGACCGCCAAGGTCCTGCGCCAGGGGGCCGACGCGACACTGGTGGCGTTGGGGGCCATGGTGCCCAAGGCGCTCAAGGCCGCCGAGGAGCTCGCCGGAGCCGGCATCGACTGCACGGTGGTGGACGTGCGCTCCCTGGTGCCCCTCGACACGACGACTATCCTGCGCGAGGTCTCGGCGACCGGAAGGCTCTTCACGGTCGAGGAGAACCCCCGACTGTGCGGCTGGGGCGGCGAGCTCAGCTCGATCGTCTCCGAGGAGATCTTCTACGACCTGGACGGGCCGATCGTGCGCATCACCACGCCCCACATCCCCCTGCCGGCGGCCGACGCCCTGGAGGACATGGCAATCCCGTCGGTGGAGCGCATCGTCGCCACAGTCACGCAGTCAATGAACGGCTAATCACCCTGGTTCGAAAGTGAGCGACGCGCGTGCGGGCCTTCGCCGGGGCGAAGTTCAGAACTTGGCAATCCCCGCGACGTAGGTGACGCGCGCCGCGGTGAAGACCTCGAAGTTCCCCAGGGGCCCGACCACGGGGATCTCCGCGTGGACACGTGGTCTCGACTGGCCGCGCGGTCGACGAGGCGGCCGAGAGCGCCGAGGAGTTGCGTGGGTCGGACGCGGTGGAGCTCTTCGTCTCGCGGGCCCGTTCCCACGACCAGTCGTTTGTGTTGACCGACCACGAGGCTCCCCTCGTCGGCGCGCTGTGCCGGCGGCTGGACGGCATCCCCCTGGCCATCGAACTCGCGGCCGCGCGGCTGTCGACGATGTCGCTCCAGGACCTCTACGAGCGACTCGACCAACGCTTCCGCCTCTTGACGGGCGGCAGTCGAAACGCCCTGCCGCGCCAACAGACCCTGGGCGCGATGGTGGCCTGGTCCTACGACTTGCTCACCGAGACCGAACGAACCGTCCTGCGGCGACTCTCGGTCTTCGTGGGGGGGTTCGACCTGCGCGCGGCGGAGCTCGTGTGCGGCGGAGACGGCGTGGAGGCCTACGAGGTGACGGACCTCGTCGGGTCACTCGTGACCAAGAGCCTGGTGGGGGCGGAGCGGACCGCGTGGTCCTTGCGATACCAGTTGCTGGAGACTATCCGTCAGTACGCGGCGGACCAGTTGATCCAGGTCGGGGGCGAGGACGCGACAGGGGAAGTTCGCCGTCGACACGCCGAGTACTACTTGAACCTGTGCGAGGAGAGTTCGCCGCACCTTCTGGGCGCCGAGCAGGCACGATGGCTCCGCCGACTCGACGCAGAGTGGGACAACGTTCAGGCGGCCCTCAACCACTTCGCCCACCAGGATGGGGGAGAAGACAAGATATTTCGCGTCGCCGTCGCGACACGCGAATACCTCGTGTCGCGTCAGCATCGCGTGGTCTGGCGCCACCTCGATCCCCTGTTGGAGCGTGCGCCGACGAGCGACTTGCGACTGCTGGCCGGTGCCCTGGTCACGGCGGGGGCGCTCGTCGTGTTCTCCGACTCCGCCTCCGCCCAGCGTGGCTACGAGCGCCTGGCCGAAGGCACTCGGCTCGCGCGGGACCTCGACGACGCCGGCTTGCTGGCGGCGGCCCTGCGATGGGGGTCGACGTCCGCCTACGTCGTCGACCGCAACGACGAGGCCAAGCAGCTCGCCTTGGAGGCCATCGCACTGGCGCGTGCGACAGGGTCGCGCATTGATCTCGCCAGGGGTCTGTTGTCGCTCATCTTGTGTGACGAGGACCGCGAGGACGTCGTCGACCTCGAACGCGAGGCCCTGGCCCTCTTTCGTGAATCGGGAGACTTGATGAACCAGTGCAACTGCCTGGTGTTCTTGTCCATCTCCACGGGGACCAAGGTGGGGCGGATAGAGGTCTCTCGCGACCTCTCGCTCGAAGCGCTCGCGATCGCCGAGGAGATCGGCTCGACTTTCCATCGCCAACTCCTCCATATGAATCTGGGGTTGGCGTACTTCCTTCTCGGTGACATCGACGAAGCCGAGCGACTCAGCCGCATCTCGGCGTTCTCGGTTCGGCGCCAAGGCGTCAACGCGACGCTCGTGTTCTGGGTGGTCTTCAATTTCGCCCTGTGCGCCACCGTCCGTGGCGAGGCGTCTCGTGGCGCCCTGCTCACGGGCGCCCATGACGCCCTCGGGGAGAGTTTGAACGAGGGGTCGATGGGGTACTGGTCTGAAATCGAGATCGCCGCCAGGGAGAACAACCGCCGGACGTTGATCGAGCAGCTGGGTGAGGAAGACTTCTCGCGCCTGTCCGCTCAAGGGGCCGCGCTGAGCACGGAGGATCTCCTGGACCTGTGTCTGCGTCGCAATCACTTCACGTCCTGAGCCCCACGACGACGCGCGGCCACCAGCCAGCCAGAGTGGTTCGAGGGGCTCGGGCCAGGCGTTCGCTTCTCTTTCGTCAACGCCGAAGGGCAGCGGGGCTCCTCGAGAGCGCATTCACGATGGACCATTGATCTGGGCGTAAGTTGGCGTGGTGCGAGTTCATTTCTTGGGGGTGCGGGGTTCGACGCCCGCACCCGGCATCGACTTCGTCCGCTACGGCGGCAACACCTCGAGTGTGGCGATCACCCGCGACGGAGACGAGGTGCCCACGCTGGTCCTCGACGCTGGAACGGGCATCCGGCGCTGCAGCGCCTTGTGCGCGGGAGGGCCCTTCCGCGGGACGGTCCTCCTCGGGCACCTGCACTGGGATCACCTGCACGGCCTGCCCTTCTTCACCGCGGCCAACCGCGCCGATGCCCGGGTCTCGCTCTACGTCCCCGAGCAGCTCGACGGCAGCTCTGCACTCGACGTGCTGGCCAGGGGGATGTCGCCGCCGCATTTCCCCATCCGGCCCGATCAACTCCTCGGCGAATGGAGCTTCGACAGCGTCAGCCCCGGGGAGGCGACCTTCGAGGGCTTCACCGTGACGAGTCGCGAGATCCCCCACAAGGGCGGTCGGACCTTCGGCTATCGGGTCAGCGACGGCCGATCGACCCTCACCTACATGTCGGACCACTGCCCCAGCGACGTGGGTCCGGGTCCCGACGGGCTGGGGGAGTACCATGAGGCCGCGATGGAGCTGGCCCGGGACGCCGACTTGCTGATTCACGACTCCCAATTGGTCGCCGAGGAGAACGCCGCCGAGGCGCACTACGGGCATTCGGCCGCCGAGTACGCCGTCGAACTGGCCCGACGCGCCAACGTCGGCCGGGTGGCGCTCTTCCATCACCGACCCAACCGGACCGATGACGAGATGGACGTCATCGCCAAGCGTTTCGAGGACGACGATCACGTGGTGGCCGCCGACGAGTCGCTGGTCATCGAGATCTAGGCCCGACCCGGGACCTGCGAGAACGACTGTCGAGAGGTGCGTTGGATCGCCAGGCACGCCATCGGGGATGTTCAGTTCAAACGAACAGAACGCCATCTTCCTCGAGGGTGACC
>CAIORQ010000072.1 GCA_903860745.1 uncultured Actinomycetes bacterium
AAGAAGGCCGTAGCCAAGAAGGCTCCCGCCAAGAAGGCCGTAGCCAAGAAGGCTCCCGCCAAGAAGGCCGTAGCCAAGAAGGCTCCCGCCAAGAAGGCCCCGGCCAAGAAGTAGCAAGACCTGCTAACGCCCTCCCACGAGGGTGTGGTGTCCGAGGGGGGTCGAAAGACCCCCCTCGAATGCCGTCAGTCGACCATGTCGCCGACTTCGTCGACGTCGAACCTCCAGGGACTGTCGGTGACCACGTGGTGCGAGAGGTCTAGACGTCGCGCTTCGTGGACGTGCGCGGCGGCCGATCCCACTCCGAAGGCGAAGCGGAAGTCGACGCCGGTGGGCACGACGAGTACGTTGGTACCCGTGCCGTGGTGGTCGGTCACGATCGTCACCGCCGCGGGCGGCTCGAAGGAACCGAGACCCGCCGGGAGTCGAAGGTCGCCGTGGACGATCATCACCCTCTCGAAGTCCGACGAGAGCCGCGCGTGCGCGTACGCGGCCGCCTCGTTCAGTCCGGCGACGGGCGAGCGCAGGACCTGGGCGCCGTGGGCGAGAGCGAAGTCGGCGACCTCGTCGGATTCACAGGCGACGTAGACCGGCCGGGGCTTCCCGGCGGCCAGCACCGCCGCAGCCATGTCACGCAATCGTGTCTCCACGTCGTGCACGCCACCGCGTCGCAGGCGACTCTTGGCGAGTTCGAACGCCTTGAGGGGCACGATGATCGCCACGCTGTCCACGCAGGTCATCCTAGGTGGACGCCGGTCGAGAACCCCGTGCGACAACGTCGTGCGGGAGCGTCAAATGGCCGGTTGGACGGGGGAAGTTGGGGCGCCAGGGAGTATGATTTCTTCTTAATGACTTCGCTGCTCTCGGTAAACAACCTGTCAGTACAGTTCGCGGTGCAAAAGAGGTTTGCGACCGCGGTGTCGGACTTTTCTCTCAACGTCGAGCCGGGCGAATGCGTCGGTCTCGTGGGCGAGTCGGGTTGCGGCAAGACGACCAGCGGTCTCGCGATTATGCGTCTGCTGCCCAACAATGGTCACATCTCGGGCGGTTCGGTGTTCCTGAACGGGGTGGACCTGGCTTCGCTCTCCGAGGACGAGATGCGTCGTCACCGGGGCAAGTCGGTGGCCCTGATCCCCCAGGACCCGATGAGCTCGCTGAATCCGACGATGAAGATCGGGCGTCAGATCGGTGAGGGACTGCGGATCCACGACGGGGCGTCCGACGCCGATGCGCGCAAGCGCGCGCTCGAGGTCCTGGAGATGGTGGAGATGCCGCGGCCGGCGGAACGTCTCGACCAGTACCCCTTCGAGCTCTCCGGCGGGCTCCGCCAGCGCGTCATCATCGCCATGGGCCTGGTCTGCAGTCCGACGCTCTTGATCGCCGACGAGCCCACCACCGCCCTGGACGTGACGATCCAGGCGCAGATCCTCGACATCCTCGACAATCTGCGCAGCGAGTTGAAGATGGCCATGCTGCTGATCACCCACGACATGGGCGTCATCGCTGGCCGGACCGACCGGGTGGTCGTGATGTACGCGGGCAAGAAGGCCGAGGAGGCGCCGACCGAGGAGCTCTTCACCCGGATGCGCCACCCCTACACCCAGGCGCTCCTCGCGTCGATGCCGAGCATGGAGAACACCGGCAAGCACGAACTGTCGTCCATCGCCGGTATGCCGCCGGACCTCTCCAGGGAGATCGTCGGTTGCCGCTTCGCGCCGCGCTGCTCCTTCGCCACGGACCAGTGTCGCCAAGAGGACCCCGCCGCCCAGCGCGTGGAGGACCACGAGTACTCCTGCTTCCACCCGGTCCCCGGACCGCAGCCCATCGTCATCCGCGAGGCCGCCTCCGCCGCGTCGCTGACGGCGAAGAAGGAACTGCTGGTGGCCAAGGGGCTGGTCAAGGAGTTCCCGATCAAGAAGGGCGTCGTTCGCCACAAGGTCGGGGCGGTGCACGCGGTGTCGGACGCCTCCTTCACGCTCTACGAGGGCGAGACCTTCGGTCTGGTCGGTGAGTCCGGTTGCGGTAAGACGACCATCGGACGAATGCTCGTCGGTCTGGAGACGCTCACGGCGGGCGAGGTCTACTTCGACGGTGAACTGGTCACCGCGAAGGGCCACAAGCCCACGCGAGAGTCCCGCCGCGATCGCCAGATGATGTTCCAGGACCCCTACGCCTCGCTCGACCCCCGCATGAAGGTGGCGCAGATCCTCGGCGAGCCCCTGGCCATCCAGAAGGTCGGCAACCGCGCGGCGCAGGCGGATCGGATCGGCGAGTTGTTGTCCTCGGTGGGACTGGACCCCCAGGTCGCCGACCGCTACCCGCACGAGTTCTCCGGCGGCCAGCGCCAGCGCATCGGCTTGGCCCGCGCCCTGGCCCTCAATCCCCGACTGATCGTCGCCGACGAGCCGGTCTCCGCCCTGGACGTCTCGGTGCAGGCCCAGATCCTGAACCTCATGAAGGAACTGCAGCGTCAGTACGGCATGTCCTACGTCATGGTCAGTCACGACCTCGCCGTCGTCTACTACATGGCCGACACGATCGGCGTCATGTACCTGGGCAAGATCGTGGAGATCGGCGACGCGGAGTCGGTCTTCCGCTCTCCGGCCCACCCCTACACCCAAGGCCTGCTCGACGCCGTGCCGGTCCCCGATCCGGCGGCCGCCCGCACGCGTGGCGTGCGCGTCACCGGCGAGCTCCCCTCGGCGATCGACCCGCCCTCGGGGTGCCGCTTCAGGACCCGCTGTCCCAACGTCCAGGACATCTGCGTCAGCGAAGAGCCACAATTCCGTTCCTTCGGCGTTCGCCAGGAAGCGGCGTGCCACTTCCCGATGAAGACGCCGGTCAGTCTCTCGCCTCGTCCCTAGGCCGGTCACCGGCCTCCACTCGGCCTCGGGTCGTGTGGTGCGGGGCAATGGTCGAGGAGGTGGTCCCACGGATGCCGGGGCCTCGTGCGTCACCGGCGAGTGCCCGGCACGCTCTCTCGAGTTCGCTACGACGACGTGCCGACTGCGGCCGCACCGGGTGTGGTTCACCCGAGTGCGACGGTACTTCTAGCGCTCGAGGAGACGGACCTCGAAGGCGTCGCGCAGCGCCTCACCGATGTAGGTGATGGCTACGATGACCAGGATAAAGATCGCCGCCAGGGGGTAGACCTGCCACCAGTAGAAGGGTTGGACGGACGCCGCGTTGTTCAACATGGTGCCCCAGTCGGTGGCGGGCGCCGGGATGCCCAGCCCGAGGTACCCCAGGGTGGTGAGGAACAAGATGGCGTCGGCGACGGCGAAGGTGGCCACGGTGACGATGTTGCTTACGGAGTTGGGGAAGACGTGGCGTCGCACGATGTGCCACCAGCCGGCCCCCATGGCTCGCGACGCCTGGGAGTATTCGAGTTCCTTGATGACCAGGGCGTCACCGCGAATGATGCGGGCGTTCCCGAACCAACCGACGATGCCGATGATGATGATCAGGTTGGTCGAGGTGCGCGGGAAGATGGTGATCATCGCGAGCAGCAGGAAGATCAGCGGGATCGACAAGAGCGCGTCGAGGATACGCATCATCGTGGCGTCGACCGCCCCTCCGATGAAGCCCGAGATCATGCCGTAGATCGTTCCCACGAGGATGGTGATGATGCCGGCGAGCATGCCCAGCGTCAAGGAGTACTCGCCGCCGAACATGATGCGCCCGAGGACGTCGAAGCCGGAGCCGTCGAGGCCCAGGATGTGGTGCGCCGACGGCGGCCCGTTGGGAGTGTTGAAGAGGGCGGCCGCCTGATTGGTCTGGTTGGTGTGCCAGATGATGGGACCCAGGTAGCAGAAGAGCACGATGAGGACGAGGTAGGCCACCGAAGCGAGGGCCAGCTTGTTCTGCAAGAAGATACGGAGACGCTGCTTCCACAGCGGGACGACGGCGTTGCTGGTGGAGGTCGCCGTCCGGGCGCGCTCCTCGGAGGGTCCGTCGAGGTTAAACGGGTTGGTTTCGCTCAACTGACTCATTACTTCCCCTCAACGCGGATCCGCGGGTTCACGATGCCCAGCCCGATGTCGGCCATCAGGTTGCCGACGAGGGTGAAGATCGTGATGAGCAGGGTGATCCCCAGGACCGTCGGGATGTCCTTGTACTGCGCGGCGTTGACCGTCTCGTAGCCGACGCCCTCGTAGTTGAAGACCTCTTCGATGATCAGTGCACCGCCGAAGAGCCCCGGGATGGAGAGTCCGATGATGGTGATGATGGGACCCAGGGCGTTGCGGAAGGCGTGCTTGAAGAGGATGCGGCGCTGGGAGCACCCCTTGGCCTTCGCGGTGCGGATGTAGTCCTGCACGAGGACGTCCAGGACCGCCGAGCGCATGAAGCGGCTGAAGAAGGCCAAGCTCAAGATGGCCAGGGTCACGACGGGGACGATGAACTGGGTGGGGTGCGTGAAGATGTCCAGCGCGGAACCGTCGGACGGCGGCAGCTGGAAATGGAAGGTGCTGAAGATGAACCAGTCGATCATCAGCAGCGACAACAAGAAGGCGGGGATCCCGTAGAGGATGAAGAAGAAGTTCGTCATCGCGTAGTCGAACCAGCTGTTGCGCCGACTGGCTTGGATCACGCCGACGGGCAGCGCGATCAACAGGGTCAAGACGAAGGAGAGCAGGGCCAGCCAGATGGTGCGCGGCACGTACAGGGCGATGAGGGACCACACCGTCTGGCCGTTCTTCCACGAGTAGCCGAGGTTGAAGTGGTAGCAGACCTGCACCAGGTAGTCCCAGAACCGCACGAAGAAGGGATGGAAGATGCCGTTCTGGACGCCCCACTGATGAACGGTGGCCGCGTTGGCGTGGGTGCCCAGCACGATGTAGGCCGGGGCCAGGATCCCACCGGGTTCGAAATAGGGCAGGGCGAAGGTGATCATCATGACGATCAAGAAGACCACAATCGACTGGAAGAAGCGTCGAATGACGTAGGCGAGCACGGTCCGAGTCTATCAGTCGTGTGCCGAATTTCCCTAGGCTGACCTCGCATTGAATGGCCGCGCGCCACCAAAAAAGAGAGGCCCCCCAGAAATCTGGGGGGCCTCTCTTTTCAGCGTGAACGCTGGTGAACCTCTAGAAGGAGTAGTACTCCGGCATGAGGTTCTGCAGCGGGTTCGGCGTGAAGCCAATCTTGCTCTTCAGGGTCTTGATGACCTCGCCGGGCGACGTCGCGTTCGGCTGGAAGAGGACGGGCAACTGCTGAGCCAGGTAGTTCGAGTACGCAGCCAAGGTGGCGGTACCGAAGGTGGTGGCCTTGACCAACTTGGTCATGGTCGGGTCCTGGTAGGCGCCGATGTTGAAGCTGGCACCGGGCACGAAGCCCCACTCACCCGAGGGGTAGTAGTCCGGCGCGAAGATCCAGCCGGCACCCCAGAGGCAGATGCTCCAGCTCGAGGCGTTGGACACGCAGTCCGCCACCACCGAGTTGAAGGGAGCGCCGCTCTCTTGGGCGTCGATGCCGATCGACTGCCACTCCGACACCTCGGTGCTGACCTGGGTCTGCAGGGCGGGGATGCCCGAGCCGTACAGGATGGTCACCGTCAAGGTGTCGCCCTTCTTGATGCCCTTGCCGCACTCGTTGGCCGCCGTTCCCGGCTTCGCGCAGGCCAAGAAGCTGCCCGACGACGTCCACCCGTGAGCCTTCAAGATGGCCGAGGCCTTCTTCGGGTTGTAGGGGTAGGGGTTGACCTTGGAGACGCCGGGGCCGGTCACCGCGACACTGGCGGTCGGCGGCAGCGGGTTGATCTGGTCGTAGGCGTAGCCCTTGTCGATCTGCTTGATCATGAGGGGCTGGTCGACCGTCATCTGGAGCACCTGGCGGATGTAGAGCTGGTCGAGGAACTTGGCCTCGGGGCTCTTCGCGTTGAAGTTGTACGCCGCGTAGTCCATCGACCACGGTGCGCCGACCTCCATGTTGAACTTGCTCGCGATGGGCGACCAGTTCACGCCGGGCTTGGTCGGCGTACCGGGCGACGTCAGGCTCGTGGTGTCCACGTACCCGAGGTCAACCTTGCCGGCGCGCAGAGCGATTTGCTCGGCCTGGGAGGTCGCGAAGGGCAGGAGCTGCACCTTGGCAACCTGGGCCTTCTGCGGGCCACCGTAGGTGGGGTTCGGCACGAAGGTCACGTTGCCCAGCGCGTCGAAGCTGCTCAACTGCCACGGGCCGTCAGTGCCGGCCTGCCAGAAGGGAGTCGCGTAGCTGGAGAGCTTGCTCGCCAAACCGTTGGTACCGGCGAGGTAGTTCCACACCGCGGTGCAGGCCGTGTCGGTCGCCTTGGCGCCGTAGACGCCCGAGCTGCAGGTCGAGGGCGTGTTGGCCGCCGAGACGTCCCACTTCTCCACCAGGGGAGTGATCTCCGAGAGGTAGTTGTAGAGGAACCAGTGCTCGTTGACCGGACCGGTCATGGTCAGGGTCACGGTGTTACCCGAGCCGCTCGCGGCGTGAACCTGGTCGGGGATTCCGTATCCCGCGTTGTAGCCGCAGTACTGGGTCTTCTCCGCGTGGTACAGGTTCAAGAAGAACATGACCGACTGGGCGTTGACCGTCTGGCCGTCCGCGAACTTCCAGCCCTTCAGGTTGAGGGTGATCTGGGTGCGCGAGGCGTTGAACACCGGGTCAGCCGCCAACGACAGCGACGAGACGTACGCGGCACTGGATCCCAAACCGAACCAATACAGCGGGCGGTACATCAACTCTTGGAACTGGTTGATGTTGCTCACCGAGAAGTACGTACACGACATGTACGGGAAGATGTAGTTCGGCTGAGCACCGGCGCCCTCGGCGTACGTAATCGTGCCGGTGGGGGTGGCCGCACCACTCACGCTGGGAGCCACGAGGCCGAGCGTCAACGCACCCGCCGCGAGGCCGATGGTTGTCGCAAGCCGCAGCTTGTGTCTGATTTGCATAGTGTCTATTGCCTCCCTAAACCACCGAAGTGGTTAATTGAACCTACCCACCAGTACGACGGGCTGGATGTCACTGTATCCGTCAACCGGGGGCTTCACAAGGACGGCGTATGAAGATAGTAAGAATAAATGAGGAAGAATTCGTCATATTGTTGCGTTTTGGCGTCGCCGCAGGGTTCCGCCCGGGCGAAGAGCGGTTGTTTCGGGACCAAACGACAGGTCGTGGTGACGGGGCGGGGAGGATGTCGTGAATCCAGACGCCGGGGCCAGCGCCACCCGAAGGCGAGCCGGGAGCCGACCGCCTGACCTGGAGGTCGAGGCCGCGCTCATGGCCCAGGGCTACGGCCTCGTGGGCGCGATGGACGAAGTAGGTCGCGGCAGCGTCTTCGGCCCGTGCTGCGTGGGCCTGGTCGTCATCGACGCCGGGATCGGTGCGCCGCCGGGTGCCCTGCGCGACTCCAAGCTGTTGAATGAGCGCGCCCGTGAGGCGCTCGTGGCACCGATCCACGCCTGGGTCCTGGACCACGCGGTCGGCGAGGCCAGCGCCGGCGAGGTCGACGACTTCGGGCTGACGGCGGCCCTACGGCTGGCGGGACGACGTGCCCTGGCCCAGCTGCGCCGACTTCCCGACGTGGTCGTGCTGGACGGGTCGTACGACTGGCTTGGCGACGCTGGCGCCACGTTCATCGGCCCGGTCTATCCCGACGTGGACGTCCCCGTCGTGCGGACCCGGGTCAAGGCCGACGTGAGCTGCGCCTCGGTGGCGGCCGCGAGCGTCTTGGCCAAGGTCCATCGCGACCGGCTCGTGCGCCTCAGCGCCCGGGAATTCCCCGGCTACGGGCTCGAGGACAACAAGGGTTACGCCACGGCGGCGCACATGGCGGCCCTGCGTCAACTGGGACCCAGCCCCCAGCACCGCCAGACCTGGCACCTGCCCTCGCGCGAGGGCGCCTAGGTGCCCCGCCCGGTCTCGTCGAGGGCGCGACGCACTTCGGCCGCCAGGTGGTCGGGGTGCGACAGATGCGCACCGTGTCCGGCGCCGGCGATCTCCGCCACGGTGATCAGAGGGTTCGCGGCGTGCAGGCTTCGGGCCAGCGCGTGATAGTAGGTGGCCGAACGTTGGTCCCCGTGGAGGTAGCGCACCGGCGTCGTGATCTCGTCGAGCTCGAAGGGGGACAGGGGGTCGGTCATCGAGACCAGGTCGGCGCGCAGCGCCGGACCGTCGAGACGGCGCGATTCTTGTTCCGCGTGGCTGAGGTGCTCCCAGGCGGCGTCGGAGACCACCCGGCGGAAGAAGCGCTCGGCCTCCAGGGCCGCGTTCTCCCCGGGCGCCGGGGTCGGCGAGGGGCGTGCGAGGACCCAGGGCAGGGGGGATTCATAGACGATGACGAGACGGGGTCCGCGGTGCCGTGCCGCGTAGGTCATCGCCACGAGGCCACCGAAACTGTGTCCGAAGAGCATCAGGGGTCCCGAGGGTTGCGCCCAGTCGAGCACCTCGGCGAGGTCGGCGAGGTGCTGGTCGAGGGTGCCCGGCCCGCGCTGGCGGCTTCGCTGGTAGCCCCGCCGGTCGTAGGCGATCACCTCGAAGTCCTCCAGTCGCCGACTCAGGCGGGTGAAGGAGGCGCCGCGGTCGAGTCCGCCGTGGATGGCCACGACGGTGGCCCGGGGCGCTCGGGGACGGTGGCGCGCCACCGCCAGGCCGCTGATCGGGGTGGGCTCGAGGTAGCGCAGCCCTGGGTTCACCGACGCCGCGTCCACCGTTCGACGTTATCGTTTTCACCGCGCGCGGGGACCGCGCTGAGCCGGTGAGGGCCGGGCTTCACGCAGACGAGGGCGGAGGTCTTCCAATTAGGCTGTCTGCGTGACGACCCCCCCTGACTCTTCCGTTTCACGTCCGCACAAGGGTTCCTTCGGCCCCAACGCGTGGCTGGTCGACGACATGTACGACCGCTACCTGGCGGACCCCACTTCCGTCGCGGCCAGCTGGCGCGAGTTCTTCGTGGACTACCAGCGCTCGCCGGTGCCCACGGTGTCCAGCCACGTCGTCGCCGCGGCACCGACCTCCGCGGCGGTCGACGTCAACCCCGAAGCCACCCCGCTTCGTGGAGCGGCCGCCCGGATCGTCTCCAACATGGAGGCGTCGCTCGCGGTCCCCACCGCGACCAGCGTGCGCACCGTGGCGGCGCGTCTGCTCGAGATCAATCGCACCGCCCTGAACGAGTCGTTGGCGCGCACCACCGGGGCCAAGGTCTCCTTCACCCACCTGATCGCCTTCGCCATCATCAAGGGTCTCGGACGGATCCCCTCGATGAACGCCAGCTTCGTCGACGCCGTCGACGCCAAGGGAACGCCCGGCGTGCTGCGCCACGAGCACGTCGGCCTGGGTCTGGCGGTGGACGTCGAGCGCCCCGACGGCAGCCGTAACCTCCTCGTGCCGGTGATCCGCGACGCCGACACCATGAATTTCCGCGAGTTCCTGCTCGCCTACGAGGACCTGGTGCGCAAGGTGCATTCGGGCACTTTCACCACCGAGGACTTCCTGGGCGCGACCTGTTCGCTGACCAACCCCGGGACCCTGGGTACCGTGCAGTCGGTGCCGCGCCTGATGCCCGGTCAGGGCGCCATCTTCGGCGTGGGCGCGCTCGCCTGGCCGGCCGGCTTCGAGGCCGCCGACCCCCACGCCCTGGCCGAACTGGGCGTCGGCAAGGTCCTCTCCCTGACCTCGACCTACGACCACCGCATCATCCAGGGCGCCGAATCAGGGCTCTTCCTCAAGCACGTGGCCGAGTGCCTCACCGGCCAGCACCGTTTCTACGACGAGGTCTTCGAGTCCCTGGCGATCCCCTACGAGCCCGCTCGCTGGTCCAAGGACCTGCGCGCCGCCGACGGCGTCAACGACCACGACCGGATCTTGAAGCAGATCCGGGTCCAGGAGCTCATCAACATGTACCGCATGCGCGGTCACCTGAACGCGCACCTGGACCCCCTCAACGTCGAGCCCCCGGCGTTGCACCCCGAACTCGACCTCGCGACCTACGGTCTGTCGATCTGGGACCTTCAGCGCACCTTCGTCGTCGACGGACTGGCGGGACGCAGCGAAGCCACCCTCGAGGAGATCCTGGGCATCTTGCGCGAGGCCTACTGCCGCACGACGGGCATCGAGTACGGCCACATCATGGACCCCGAGCAGAAGCGCTGGATCCAGCGCCGGGTCGAGGGCGTGCGCAGCGCCACCACGGTCGAGGAGCAGACGCACATCTTGAACGCGCTCAACGAGGCCGAGGTCTTCGAGCGCTTCCTGCACTCGCGCTACGTGGGCCAGAAGCGCTTCGGCCTCGAGGGCGGCGAGTCGACCATCGTGGCGCTACAGACCATCCTCGACGCCGCCGCCGACGACGGGGTCCAGGAGTCGGTGTTGGGCATGGCGCACCGGGGGCGACTCAACGTCCTGGCCAACGTGGTGGGCAAGTCCTACAGCGACATCTTCTCGGAGTTCGAGGGCAACCTCGACCCCGAGAGCGTCCAGGGCAGCGGTGACGTCAAGTACCACAAGGGCGCGCGCGGCGTGTACACCAATCCCCGCGGCGCGGCGATCGAGGTCTCGATGGCCTCGAACCCCTCGCACCTCGAGGCCGTGAGCCCGGTGGTGGAGGGCATCGTGCGCGCCAAGCAGGACCTCGTGGTGCGCCCGAGCGACGGGACCAACTGGGAGGTCCGACCCGACCACTTCCCCTACCTGGCGCTGCTCGTGCACGGGGACGCGGCCTTCGCGGGCCAGGGGGTGGTCGCCGAGACCCTCAACCTCTCGCAGCTCTCGGGATATCGCGTCGGCGGGGCCATCCACATCGTGATCAACAACCAGGTCGGTTTCACCACCGCGCCCGAGTCCGCCCGTTCGAGCTTCTACCCGACCGACATCGCCAAGATGATCCAGGCGCCCATCTTCCACGTCAACGGCGACGACCCCGAGGCCTGCGCCCACGCGGCACGCCTGGCCTACGACTACCGCCAGGAGTTCCACCGCGATGTCGTCATCGACATCGTCTGCTACCGCCGCCACGGGCACAACGAGGGCGACGACCCCAGCTACACCCAGCCCCAGATGTACAAGATCATCGACCAGATGCGTTCGGTGCGCAAGGCCTACACCGAGACCCTCATCCGACGTGGCGACATGACCCTGGAGGAGGCCGAGCAGGCCCTGGACCAGTTCAACGAGCGCCTGCAGAGCGTCCTCGACGAGGTGCGCACCGTCCCGGTGCCCGAACTCGACGAGGTGCCCGTCGCCGAGATCCCCGCGGACCCGCCCGCGCCCCGCACGGGCGTGGCGCGAGACCGCCTGCTCGAGATCGCGCGCGTGTCCATGAGCGCCCCCGAGGGCTTCACCGTGCACCCCAAGCTCGAGCGTCAGTTCGTGCAGCGCCGCGCCCTGCTCGACAGCGGCGAGGTCGACTGGGCCCTGGCCGAGGCCCTGGCCTTCGGCTCGCTGGTCCTCGAGGGGACCAACGTGCGCTTGATGGGTCAGGACTCGCGTCGCGGCACCTTCTCGCACCGTCACGCCGCGTTGATCGACTACGAGAACGGTCGCCAGTACGTCCCGCTGACCAATCTGGGCTCGCCGGGCTTCTTCACCGTGCGCGACTCCTTCTTGAGCGAGTACGCCGCCCTGGCCTTCGAGTACGGCTATTCGGTGGAGGCGAATCGCTCCCTGGTGATCTGGGAGGCGCAGTTCGGTGACTTCGTCAACGGCGCCGAGATCGTCATCGACAACTTCTTGGTGGCCGCCGAGGACAAGTGGGGACAGACCGCGGGCCTCGTGATGCTGTTGCCCCACGGCTACGAGGGCCAGGGCCCCGAGCACTCCTCGGGTCGCATCGAGCGCTTCCTCTCGCTGTGCGCGCGCAACAACATCCGCGTCGCCCAACCCACCTCCGGCGCGCAGTACTTCCACCTCCTGCGCAGCCAGGTCACCCGCGAGCGCGTCACGCCACTGGTGATCTTCACCCCGAAGTCCCTGCTGCGCGCGGCGGCGACGCGTTCGTCCCTGGCGAGCTTCGAGGACGGCTCCTTCGCCCGTGTGCTCGACGACGCCGCGGTGGACGCCGCGTCGGTCACGCGCGTGGTGCTGGCCGGCGGCAAGGTGGCCCACGAGGCCATCGCGCGCCGCGACGAGTTGGGTCTGGCGAACGTGGCGGTCGTACGCGTGGAGCAGCTCTACCCGTGGCCGGCCGAGGAGATCGAGGCGGTCCTGGCGGGCTACCCGTCGGCCCACGAGGTCGTCTGGCTCCAGGAGGAACCCGAGAACATGGGCGCCTGGCCCTTCGTCCACCTCCAGATGCACAAGGCCCTGCGCGAGACCAGCGTGCGCCACGTGGCGCGCAACGAGTCGGCCAGTCCGGCCACGGGTTCGCACCTCGTGCACGACGCCGAGCAGGCCGACCTGCTCGCGAGGGCCCTGCAGTGAAGCGCCCCAGCATCCGGGTCGTCGTCGACGGGTCGAACCTGGCCACCGAGGGTCGCACGATCCCGAGCCTGGTGCAACTCGACGACGCGGTGCGCGCCTTCCTCGACGAGTACGACCACGCCGACGTCATCGTCGTGGTCGACGCCAGCTTCGAGCACCGGGTCGCCCCCGGCGAGCGGGCCCGCTTCAAGGAGGCCGAGGCCGCGGCCGAGATCGTCACGCCCCCCGCGGGCGCGGTGGGACGCGGCGACGCCTTCATCTTGAAGATCGCCCAGCGCATCAACGCGGTGGTCCTCTCGAACGACTCCTTCCAGGAGTTCCACGAGCGGTATCCCTGGCTCTTCGACAGCGGACGGCTCATCGGCGGCAAGCCGGTGAAGGGGGTGGGCTGGGTCTTCACCGAGCGCCTCCCCGTGCGCGGCGTCAAGTCCGCGCGAGCGACGCGCGCGATCAAGAAGCTCGCGGTGACGCTGCCCGAGGGCGTCGTACCGGCCATCGGCGACACGCTGACCCCGGTGAAGGCGACGCGCGCCACGAAGAAGGCGGCCAAGGCCGAGTCCGGGGACGCCGCCACGGCGCGCCACGTGGTCAAGGTCACCGCCGAGGTCAAGGCCGTCCGGACGGCGAAGAAGGCCCCGGTCGAGGCGACCGCCGCCAAGGCCGCCAAGGACGTGCGCGCGAAGACGACCCGGGAGGGCCGCGCTCCCAAGGAGGCGCGCGAGGCCAAGGAGACCGGGGACGCGCCGGCCGCGAAGAAGGCCGCCGCGAAGAAGGCTCCGGCGACCAAGAAGGCCGCCGCGAAGAAGTCGACTCCCGCCCAGAGCGCCGTCGAGGTCCCGGCGACGCCCGCGGTGGCCCTGCGACGGGGGCGCCAACCGGTGAACCCCGAGGACGGCTTCGCCAGCTTCGTCAAGCAGTTCAAGATCGGGGCGTCGGTCCCGGGCGAGGTGGTGGCCTTCACCTCCCACGGTGCGGTCATCAAGGTCACCTTGAAGAACGGCACGCCGATCGAGTGCTACGCCCCCACGACCTCCCTGGGCGACCCCGCGCCCGCGAGGGCCCGCGACGTCTTGAAACGTGGCGACCGCCAGGCCTTCCGATTGGTTACGGTTGATTCGGAACGACGAATCGCGGAGCTGGCGCTGACATGACCGAACTCTCTCTCAACCCCCAGGACTGGATACCCCACCGGCCCCCCTTCTTGCTGGTCGACACCCTGGTCAGCATCGAGCCGGGACGTCGCGCCAGCGGGACCTGGACCCTCACCGGCGAGGAGTGGTTCTTCCCCGGACACTTCCCCGGGCGGCCGACGACGCCCGGCGTCTTGATGCTCGAGGCCGTGGCCCAGGTCGGCGCCGTCGCGGTGCTCAGCGACGAGCGCTTCGCGGGGCGACTGCCGCTCTTTGGCGGGGTCGAGAACGCGCGCTTCCGTCGTCAGGTCCTGCCCGGCGACACCCTGCTGCTCGAGTGCGAGATGACCCGACTGTCCGCGCGTGGCGGCAAGGGACACGGTCGCGCCAGTGTCGACGGCCAGGTCGCCGTCGAGGCCGACCTCCTCTTCATCCTCGCCGACGCGTCGTGAGGGTCGCCACCTGGAACGTCAATTCGTTGACGGCCCGGTGGCCCCGCGTCGAGGAGTGGCTCACCGCCAACCAGCCCGACGTGCTCTTGATCCAAGAGACCAAGCAGAACGACGAGAAGTTCCCCTTCGCCGCGCTGTCGCAACTCGGCTACGAGTCGGCCCATTTCGGCCAGGGTCAGTGGAACGGGGTCGCGATCGTCTCGCGCGTGGGTCTCGAGGACGTGCTCCGGGGGCTCGACGACGACCCCGAGGCCCGATTCATCGGCGCCACCTGTGGGGGGCTGCGCGTGTACTCCTGCTACGTCCCCAACGGACGGGCCCTGGACAATCCCCACTACGAGTACAAGCTGCGCTGGCTCGAGTCGCTGCGGACCCTGCTGGCCCAGCGCGACCCCGACCAGCCCGTGATGGTCGGGGGGGACTTCAACGTGGCGCTCTCGGACCTCGACGTCTACGACCCCGCGGCCTTCGAGGGGGCCACCCACGTCTCGGAGCCCGAGCGCGCGGCGATCCGCGCGGTGCTGGCGACGGGCCTGGTGGACCTGGGGCGCGACCGCCACCCCGACGAGCCGAGCTACACCTGGTGGGACTACCGCAACGGGTCGTTCCGCCGGGGCTGGGGTCTGCGCATCGACTACCTCTTGTGCGACGCGGCGACCGCCGCGCGGGTGAGCGAGGTCTTCGTCGACCGGGCCGCTCGCAAGGGGGAGAAACCCTCAGACCACGCACCGGTGGTCGCCGAGATCGAGTGGTCGCCCGCGCGACCCTGAGCGCCGCTCGTGCGCGTTTAGAGCTCGCGGAAGAGGTGCAGCACGCCCGAGCGCTGCAGGGTGGGCCAGAAACCTCCGACCCACAGCGCGTAGTTGTAGTAGTTGAAGCTCCAGCAGGTGACCCAGACGAAGAGTCCCATCGTCTCGATCGTGCCGAGCGGGCGTCTCTCGCGCGGTTCGTCGGCCGTGATTGTCGCCAGCCACAGCGCCGAGAGGGCGATGACGTAGACGTGGACCCAGCGACCCCAGTCGGTGCCCAGGACGCAGATCGGCGCGAGGGTGAGGAACTGCAGCGCGGCCACCTTCCACCACCGGCGCAGCCAGCCGCTGGCGAGGAAGGGCAGGAGGGCGATGAGCAGCCACACCCCGTAGAACAGGTACTCCGGCATGCGCCCGGCGAGCTTGTGGACGAAGACCGAGGGGTGGACCAAGAGGGCGGCGATCTCGCCGGTGGCCGAGGAGCCGTGGCAGGTGAGCCGCACGTCCATGCCCGCGTGCACGAGCGAGCGACAGATTCCCGCGACGTTGCCCGGGGTGCCCGGGAAGAGCGCGGACAGGCCGAAGGCGATGGCCAGCACCGCCAGGGTGACCACGGGGACGAGCGTGCTCAGGCGCCGGTCCACCGCGCGCAGCGACAGGTACTGCAGGACGAGGACCGACGGGGCGAGGGTGGCGGCGGCCTCCCACGAGAAGACGTAGACGACCAGGAGGACGAAGGCCACCGCATTGAGTGACACGATCGTGCGCGGTGACTCGCTGCGACAGGCGATGGCGAGGGCCGCCATCAAGATGGTGAAGAGGAGCTCCTTGCGCATGCCGCCCTCGACCGCGTAGGACGACCACAGCAGCGCGGCGGGTGACAGGAGGACCCAGGGGACCCAGCGGTTGCGCACCCGCCAGGCTGCGGCCGCGAAGAGGATTGCTCCGACGACGAGCAGGACCACCTGGATGCTCACCAGTTCGGGGATGAGTCCGAACTGCGAGACGACGCCGTGGAAGATGAGCAGGAGCTGGCCGAAGAGTCCGCGGCGCACGAAGCCGCCGCCGTAGTTGATGAGCCAGTCGTTGCTGCCGAAGCCGCCCGCGTAGACCGCGGAGTACCCCCGGAGGTGGTCCTTGACCCCGAGGGCCACCACCAGGGCGATGAAGGCGTACATGGCGATGCGGGGGTCACGGTAGTCCAGGACCTGGCGCAGTCGTTCGACGAGGGGCGGTGACGAGGGCTCGACCCGGTCGTCGGAGCTGGGCAGATTCACCCGGGCAAACTTAGGTCAGAATCCTTCGCGTCGGGATCTTCGCTGATGGACAGGGGTGGGTTCCGGGTCTCCGTCATCGGCGAGCCTAGGCGTGGGTCGGCCGCGCCCTAGCGCGGCGAGTGCGGCTCGAGGGTGGGGACGCTGGTCGTCACCGGCTCGGCCTCAAGGAGCTGCTGGCGGATCCTCTCGATGCGCTGGCGGCGACTCTCGCCGGTCAAGGGGGCGTTGCGCCGCTCGATGTCCGCCAGGACGGCCTGGATGGGGGCGAGGAAGCGCGAGGGTTGGCGATCGGCGAAGCGCGGGTCGTTACGGCCCTTGTTCCAGGTGATGAGCAGCGACTGCTCCGCGCGACTCAGCGCCACGTAGGCGAGGCGCTGCTCCTCGGCGAGCTCCTCGGGGCTGGTGGCGTTGTAGTGGGGGAGTTGGCCCTCGGCCCAACCGATGGCCACCACGTGTTGGAACTCGAGTCCCTTGGCGCGGTGGATGGTCGTCAGGGCCACCGCGTCCGGCGAGTCGTTGTCGAGTCGCCGCGACACGAACTCGGGCGTGGCGAGGTCCGAGGCCGGCGAGTGTTCGGGGCCGCGACGCTCCGCGGGGATGCCCGCCGCTTCGAGGACCTCGGCCACGACCTCGAGCTGGGCGTTGGTGCGCGCCAGCACGGCCATCGAGCGCCAGGGACTGCCGGGCTGGTGGTGGGCCGAGAGCCAGGTGGCGACGTGCTGGGCCTCCTCGAGGTCGGTGGCGTAGCCGCGCACGAGGGGGACGTCGCCGTCGTCGCGGGCCGGTTCGATGCCGCGGGCGCCGGGCTCCAGAAGGGTGTTGGCGACGGCGATGATGTGCGCGGTCGAACGGTGATTGCGAGTGAGGTCGAGCACCACCGTGTCGGGCCAGGTGCGCACGATCTCGGCGAGGAGCTGGGGATTGGCCCCGTTGAAGCCGTAGATCGACTGGTTGGGGTCGCCGACGCAGAACAGGTCGGGGTCGTCGCCGGCCATCTGAGCCAGTAGGAGGAACTGCAGGGGGTTCATGTCCTGGGTCTCGTCGACGAAGAGTGCGCGCGTGCGGTGGCGAAAGGCGGCGCGCACGTCGTCGTCGTCGCGCAGCAGGGTGATGGCTTCGCTCAAGAGGAGGTCGAAGTCGAGGACGCCCCGTGAGCGACACAGTCCCACGTAGCGGTCGAGCAGGTCGGCGAAGACGGCGGCGGGCAGGGGCGCGTCGCGTCGCGCGCGTTTGGCGGCGCGCGCGTAGGTCGCCCCGTTGAAACCCTGACTGAGCGCCCAGCCGATCTCTTGTTCCACTCGCGGCAGCTGCCAGTCCTCGAGGACGACCTCGCCCGCCTCGCGCAGCTGCTGGGCGAGGATCGACACGAGGCGGCGGCGATTGGACTCGATGGTGAGGGGGCGCAGCTGGTGGTCGCGACGGTAGTCGTTGACGATGGTCATGGCGGCCCGGTGGAAGGTCCCCGCGCGCACGTCGCGGATCCCCGCGCGCGCCAGGCGCCGGCGCAGCTCCTCGCCGGCCTTGCGGGTGAAGGTCATGGCCAGGACCTGATCGGCGTCCACTTCCTCGAGGGCGATACGGCGCTGGATCCGCAGGGTCAACACGTGCGTCTTGCCGGAGCCGGCGGTGGCGCGCACCAGGAGTCGCCGGGCGTGCGAGGTGACGGCCTCGCGCTGTTCGGGCGTGAGCCCGACGAGCAGGTCGTCGGAGAAACCGGTCTCGTCCATCGTCCCCTGACGCTACCCGGCGGGGGTGACGCCGCGTCGGGCGCCGTCACGAGCCCTTCACTAACCTGAAGAACGTGTTGCGCGCCTTCGGACAAGGGACCATCTTCGGCGAAGCCTACGGTGACGGCCCCACCCGGGTGCTCTGGCTCCACGGTTGGCAGCGTTCGGGCGCCGACTTCGCGAGCGTCGCCGCGGCGGCCGCGCGTGAGGGGATCGCCTCGGTCGCCCTGGACCTGCCAGGCTTCGGCGCCTCGCCCCTGCCACCCGAAGCCGGGGGCGCCGCACTCTACGCCCGTCTCCTGGCTCCGGTGCTGGCCGAGGTCGGCGACGCGCCGCTGGTGCTGGTGGGGCACTCCTTCGG
>CAIORQ010000073.1 GCA_903860745.1 uncultured Actinomycetes bacterium
ACGACTGATTTCAATGTTGTGATATCCACCCCTCCTGCCAGGAAGACAATGACAATGTTCCGCCGCTTGATGACACTGAGCCTCGCGTACCAGCTCACTCTGGTCGTCGCGATGGCCGTCACGATGGCGGGAATCCTTGTGATGACGGGCACCACTTTTGGCCTCATGAGCGCCAGCGCCGTCTCGTCGTCGAGCAGCGTCTCGAGCGGATCGGTCTCGCTCACGAGCGCCGCCGGCGGCACCTGCGCCACCACCGCTCTTCTCCCGGGCGTCAGCGCGCCCGCGTGCACGTTGTCGAGCACCTATTCGGGTACGGCGTCGGCGTTCCTCTCTCTCGACGTCCTGATCGAGACTCAAGCCGGCAACGGCGCCAGCGCTCTGTACAACCCCAGCGACGCGGGTCACGCTCTCCAAGTGTCGATCACCTCGACGTCGCCGGCGGTGACCTTCGTGGTGCCCACCGTGGCGACGACCTGCCCCGGCTCGGCCCCGACCGGTTCGACGTGTTACGCACTCAACGACGAACTCATCGCCACGTCGGTGTTCACGTCGGCGTCGCCCACCACGATTATCTCTACCGTCCTCAGCCTGCCGCAGGGATCGACGGCGGGCTACCGCGGCGGCGCCGCGCAGATCATCGAGTCGGTCCACGCCACTCAGGCCACTAACAACGGGTCCACCGCCACCTGTACCGCGGGTCACCAGTGTGATGCCACGTCACCGGGCGCCGCGGCGCCCCTGTGGAACTAGGGCACTGATGTCGCCGCGCGTACGTTCTCGTCGCTTCGTCGCCAAGGCCCTCTTGGTGGCCTCGCTGTTCGTCATCGTGTTCGCGGGCGCCAGCGTGGCGTGGGCCATGTTCTCTTCGGGTGCCAACGCCGTCGGTACCGATTCGGTATCGGCGGCCTCGGTCGATCATTTGAGCATCTCTCCGACGTCGCCCGCACTCAACGTGGGCGGTTCCCAGACCTTCACGGTGAGTGCCCTCGACGCCTCCAACACGACGCTCGCCGACGTCTCCACCTCCTCGACGCTCTCGATCAGCCCTGACGGGACGTGCTCCGCGGCGACGTGCAGCGCCTCGGTCGCGGGAGCGCACACCGTTATCGCCCACTACTGGGGACTGAGTGTCTCGACCACGGTGTACTTCCTCGCCGACGGCGTCGGCACCATCACGGCGTCGCCGAGTGCCGTGGCGGCCAGTACGACGGGCCAGAGCGTGAACTTCACCTACACCGCACCGGGTGCGGGACTGGTGAACGGTGAACTCAGTATCGCGGTGCCCAACGGATGGACGTCGCCGTCCACCTCTGGAGTCGCCGCGGGATACGTGACCTCCTCCACGGGTTCCGTCACGGTGTCCGGTCAGACCATCACCATTTCCGGGGTCACGCTGGGTGCGTCGCAGTCGATGAACATCACGTACGGATCGAACCTCAGCCTCGTTCCGGGTGCGACAGTGACGTCGAGCACCGGTGCTCAGTCGTGGCAGGCCAAAGAGTTGTCCAGCGCGACCGGCACCCTCACCAGTCTGGCGAGTTCGCCGTCCATCGGCGTCTACGCGGCCAACGGAAGCGGCACCCTGACCACCGCCACGTCGAGCGTCGCCTATGCGACGACGGGTCAGAGCGTGGCCTTCACCTACACCGCCGCGACCGGCGCGATGAACAACGGTGTGGTGAGCGTCGCGGTGCCCGCCGGCTGGAGCGCTCCCACCACCGCCAACACCGTGGGCTGCACGACATCGAGCATCGGCAGCGTCAACGTCGCGGGTCAGACCATCACCGTCTCGGGTGTGACGCTGGCGGCGGCCGCGACGATGACCATCACCTACGGCGCTGTGTCCGGTGGCAACTGCAGCGCGGGTGACGGTGCCAGCGTTCTCGCGACCCCTGGCGCCGTCACCTGGTTCGCCCAGCAACAATCCTCCAGCACCGCTGGTCTCACCAACTTGGCCAGTTCGCCGTCCATCTCGGTCACCAAGGCCAACCAAGCGACGCTGTTACTTTCGACCACGGCGGCCACCTACAACGGCTCGGCCTACTCGCTCGTCCTCTCCACCACCGGCGGATCGGGCACCGGGTCCCTCTCCTACGGCGTCACGAACGGCACCGCGTCGGGATGTTCGGTGACGACGGGGACGCTCAGCGCCACCTCGTCGGGCACCTGTCTCGTCACCGCTACCCAAGCTGGTGACGCCAACTACAACTCCACTTCGTCAGTTCAGACGACGGTCACCTTCTCCAAGGCCGCTCAGGCGACCCTTCTACTGTCGACGACCTCGGCTTCGTATAACGGCTCGGCCTACTCGCTCGTCCTCGCCACCACCGGCGGATCGGGCACCGGGTCCCTCTCCTACGGCGTCACGAACGGCACCGCGTCGGGCTGTACGGTGACGTCGGGGACTCTCAGCGCGTCGGGAAGCGGCACCTGTCTCGTCACCGCTACCCAAGCCGCGGACGTCGACTACACCTCCATCTCCTCGGTCCAGACGACGGTCACCTTCACCAAGGCCAACCAGACTTTCACCTGGACGGTGCCGGGGACCCAAACCTGGGTCGTCGGTGGCGCGGGCACCTTCTCGCTGGGCAGCGCCAGCGACTCCTCGGGTTCGACCGTCAGTTTCGCGAGCTCCACGACCTCTATCTGCACTGTCGCCGGTACCACGGTCACGATGCTCACCCCGGGCACGTGCACGATCACGCCGACCGCGCCGAGCAGGGGCCAGTATCTGACGACGGTCGGAAATCCCAGCAACATCACCATTAATCAGGCCGCGCAGACCACGCTGGTCCTCTCGAGCACGTCGGCCACCTACAACGGTTCGGCGTTCACTCTCAACCTCGCCACCTCCGGCGGATCGGGCACCGGCTCCCTCTCCTACGCCGTCACCAACGGCACCGCGTCGGGTTGCTCGGTGCTGAGTGCCACCCTCACCGCCACCTCGTCAGGGACGTGCCTGGTGACGGCGACGAAGGCAGCCGACGTTGATTACAACTCCGCCTCGTCGGTCCAGACGACGGTCACCTTCTCCAAGGCCACTCAGGCCACGCTCGTCGTGTCGACGACGTCGGCCTCCTACAACGGATCGGCCTACTCGCTCGTCCTCGCCACCACCGGCGGATCGGGCACCGGTTCGGTCTCCTACGCCGTCACCAACGGCACCGCGTCGGGCTGTTCGGTGACGTCGGGGACGCTCAGTGCGACGTCGTCGGGTACGTGTCGGGTCACCGCGACCCAAGGCGCGGACGTCGATTACAACTCCGCCTCGTCGGTCCAGACGACGGTCACCTTCTCCAAGGCCGCTCAGGCCACGCTCGTCGTATCGACGACGTCGGCCTCCTACAACGGATCGGCCTACTCGCTCGTCCTCGCCACCACCGGCGGATCGGGCACCGGCTCGGTCTCCTACGCCGTGGCGGCGGGCACCGCGTCGGGCTGTACGGTGACGACGGGGACGCTGAGCGCCACGTCCTCAGGTACCTGCCTCGTCACCGCCACGCAGGCCAGCGACACCAACTACAACGCTGCCTCCTCGGTCCAGACGACCGTGACGTTCTCCAAGGCCAGCCAGACCATCACCTGGACGGCGCCGGGCCCGAAGACCTGGGTCGTGGGTGGTGCCGGCACCTTCTCGCTGGGCAGCGCCAGTGACTCCTCGGGTTCGACCGTCACCTTCGCGAGCTCTACGACGAGCATCTGCACGGTCGCGCTCACCACGGTCACGATGGTGAGCGCCGGAACCTGCACCATCACCCCCACGGCTCCCGCACAAGGCCAGTACGTGCTCAGTGTCGGCAACCCGAGCAACATCACCATCAATGGAGCGAGCCAGAGCATCAACTGGACGGCGCCCGGTGCGCAGACCTTCGTGAGCGGTGGCGCCGGCACCTTCTCGCTGGGCAGCGCCAGTGACTCCTCGGGTTCGACCGTCACCTTCGCGAGCGCGACGACCTCTGTCTGCACGGTCGCGCTCACCACGGTCACCATGCTCACCCCCGGGACCTGCACCATCACGCCCACCGCCGCGGCCAAGGGCAACTACGCCGCCACGACCGGATCCGCGTCCAACATCACCATCAACGCCAATGTCTCCAACGGTGTCACGGTGACGCCGTCGAGCACGAACTACAACTATTACGGCGCCCAGGAGTTGTTGACCATCAACAACACGAACTCCATCACCGCCATGAGCATCACGATCAACGTGGCGCCGACCACCGGACTTTCGAACTGTCTGCAATTCAACGCCTACGCCACGGGCGCCGTGAACGAGAGTTGTCAAGCGGTGGGCAACGGCTTCTCCTTCACTTACACCCTGGTGAACGGTCCGATTCCCGCAGCCTTCCCGGGTGGCGACGTGGGCGCACAGTGGACCGGCAGCGGAACTCCGCGAGTCTCGACGGGCGACACCTGGAGCGTCACGTCGACCTCCGCGGGTGTCCAGTCCACACTGAGCGGCACGTTCTAGGTCGACGATGTTTGCGGTGGTCTCCCCTTCGAGCGGTTCTCTCGTCACCGTCTGTTCGCGCACCCTCGCGACGCACCGATTCTCGAGAGTCAGGGAGAAACACGTGATCACGATGAGCGAGCCCCTGGCCCTCTCTCGATACCGCGATACGTCGAACGGCGACGTCGCGACAAGTACTAGGAGAAATGTATGACATCACTCGATCATCAGCCCGGCTCAGGTGCCGCGGCGATGGTGAGCGTCTCGTCGTGGCGCTTCGTGCGACGCGCTGTCGGAGCCGCTCTCGTCGTCGGCGTCTCGTGCAGCGCATTCGTCGTCGCCGTGTGCGCCGGCTTCTGTCACACGGCGGACGCGGCGCAGCGCGTCCACGGGCTGCCTCGCGCGATGACGTCGAGCGGCGTCAGCGGTGCAGTCGCGTGGTGGGCTCATCCCACGGCGAAGCTGCTCGTCGCCGTGGGGAGCCTCGTCGTCGTCGCGGTGTCGCAATTCTTGCGTTGGTGGCGCCGGGCGACCGACACGATGGTGTGGCGTCCCGAACTGATGTCGCACTCACGGGTGCTCGCCGAGCCGACCGAGTTGCGGTACCGAGAGATGGACTTGGTCTAGGACCAGCGCACCACGGACGACGCCCACGTCATCCCCGCACCAAAACCCGTCAACAGGGCGTAATCGCCGGTCTTGATGCGCCCGTCGTTGCGGGCCACGTCAAAGGCCAGGGGTATCGAGGCGCTGGAGGTGTTGCCGTAACGGTCGAGCGCGATGACGGCGCGGTCCATCCCAATGCCCAGACGATCGACGATGGCCTGGATGATACGGATGTTGGCCTGGTGCGGGATCACGAGCGCCAGGTCGTCGGCGGTGATGCCCGCGCTCTCGATCGCCTGCAGGGAGGACTCGACCACCACGCGCACGGCGCGGCGAAACACTTCGGCGCCGTCCATGGTGAAGGTTCCCTCGTGCTCGCAGGTCAACAAGTCGGCGCCCGAACCGTCAGCCCCCAGGGAGAAGGACAAGATGTCATTGATGTCGGGGTCGTACTCGAGGACCGCGGCACCGCCGCCATCGGCCAGCAGCACCGCGACATTGCGGTCCGTCCAGTCGACCCAGTTCGACAGGTGCTCGGCCCCGATCACCAAGATGCGCTTGTTGCCGGTCTCGAGGAAGCCCTGCGCGGTGCGCACCGCGTACATGAAGCCACTGCAAGCCGCGTTGACGTCCATGGCTGGGCAGGTGAGTCCGAGGTCGTCCGCGATCAGCGCCGCCGTGGCGGGAGCCATACGGTCCGGCGAGGTGGTCGCGAGCAGGCAAAAGTCGATGTCCTCGGGTTCGACGCCGGCGTCGGCCATGGCGTTACGCCCCGCGATGACACCGAGCGAGCGCGCCGTGCCCCCGACGTAACGCTGGCGGATCCCGGTGCGCGCGGTGATCCATTCGTCCGAGGTGTCGAGCGTGAGCGAGAGCTCATCGTTGGTGACAATGCGATCGGGCAGACCGATTCCCCAGCCCTTGAAGCGAACTCCCATGTTGTCAGCCCCTCACTGGCTCGATGCTTCGCCCAGTCTACGTCGCGGGCCTAGTCGGTCGAGGGTGCGGAGATGACCTGTAGCGAACATCGCGCCACTGATATCAAGTTGCCGTGTTCGTCGGTCATTTCAATGCCCCAGACGTGCACGGTGCGGCCCCGGCGGATCGGGGTGGCCGTGGCCGTGAGGACCCCGGAGCTGACCGGGCGCAGGTGAGAAATGTTCAACTCCGTGCCCACCACGACCTGGCCCGGTTCGACGCTCATGAAACCTCCCACCGAAGCCGCCCCTTCAGCGATTAGCGCCGAGACGCCGCCGTGCATGATGCCAAAGGGCTGATGCACGCGCGACGTGACGTCGAGTTCGAGGACCACCTTCTCAGGGGTCGCCATCGTCGTGCGGATGCCCAAGAAGGCGTGCACGTTGGTGACGTCGCTCGAGTCCGTGGAGTAGTGGTCGCTCATGTAGGGAAGTCTAGAAGTGGCTGGCTAGCCTCTTGGTTATGACCCGCCACGTGGATTTGCGATCCGACACCGTGACCCAGCCGACCCCCGAGATGCGCGAAGCGATGTCCCAAGCGATTGTCGGCGACGATGGTTTCGGCGACGATCCGACCGTGAAGGCACTCGAAGAGCGCTTCGCCGAGATCGTGGGCAAGGACGCAGCTCTTTTCGTTCCCTCGGGAGTCATGGCCAATCAGATCGCCGTGCGCATCCTGACGCGCCCGGGCGACGTCATCGTCGCGGGTAAGGGTCAACACGTGGTGAGTTTCGAGATGGGGGCGTCGGCGCGCAACGCGTCGGTGCAATTCGCTCTGGTGGACGATTCGTCGGGTGAGCTCCGCCTCGATGACGTCATGGACGTGGTCGAGGCGGAGAAGGATCATCAGGTCGCGGTGTCCATGGTCGAGATCGAGAACACTCATATGACGTCGGGCGGCACCCCCTGGGACCTCGCGCACTTGTCGGCACTGGCGCGCGCCCTGGGTGACAAGCCCATCCACATGGACGGGGCCCGACTGTTCAACGCGTCGGTCGCCACCGGTGCGTCGCCGCGCGACATCGCCGCGAGTGCGACGACGGTGATGGCCTGCTTGTCGAAGGGACTGTGCGCGCCGGTGGGCTCTCTCCTCGCGGGCCCGGCTGAGTTGATGCGCGCCGCGCGCGTCGAGCGCAAACGCCTGGGGGGAGCGATGCGTCAGGTCGGCATCCTGGCCGCCGCTGGACTCGTGGCGCTGGACACCATGGTCGAGCGCCTGGCCGATGACCACGCGCGCGCTCGACACCTGGCGGGACTCTTCGCCGCGGCGTTTCCCGAGTCGCACTACGACCCCTCGTCCTGTCGGACCAACATCGTGGCCTTCGATCACCCCCAGGCGCGCCAGATCGTGCACGAATTGGTGCAGCGTGGCGTCTGGGGCGACACCATCGCGCCGCGACGGGTACGTTTCGTCACCCACGCCGGAGTGAGCGACGAGGACCTCGACTTCGTCGCCGACGTCCTGGCCCACTTCACTCCGGCCCCCTGAGAGGCCGCCGCCGTCGCGAGGGGCGGCCGTTCGCGAGAAGTTCACCATGCTCGGGTGGTCGTGACAATGGGTTGGGGGTAGCCTAAAAGGGCAACAGAGTGCGCCATGACCGATATTCTCCACCTCTCCACGTTCCTGCGCCGTCCCATCTTTGATCAGGACGGTGACCGGATTGGCCGCGTCCAGGACTTGGTCGCGCGCCTCGGCGACGACGCGCACCCGCCAATCGTCGGTGCGGTCATCCGCATCGAGGGACGCAACCTCTTCGTGCCCATTCGCAAGATCGGGGGTCTGAGCGAGGGCCGCATGACCTTCGAGGGCAAGCGCGTCGACCTGCGCCGTTTCGAGCGCCGCCCGGGCGAACTACTGCTGGCCGAGGACTTGCTAGCGCGCAATCTCATCAACCTGGTGAGGGGCCGGTTGATCATCGCCAACGAGATCGAGATCGCCGAGATCGAGGGTCGATGGGAAGTGGTGGGAGTCGACCCGGGCCGACGACCGTTCTTTCGCCGGGTCCTGGGCCAACGCATGGGTCAGCGTCTCAAGGCCGAGGCCATCGTTGACTTCGCCTCCATCGAGCCGTTCGTCTCACACGTGCCCTCGGCGCGACTGCGTATCCCCTATCGCAAACTGGCCAAGCTGCACCCGGCCCAGATCGCCGACCTGGTCGAGCAGGCCAGCCACGAGGAGGGCGAAGAGATCATCGAAGCGGTGGGGCTCGATCGCGAACTCGAGGCCGACGTCTTCGAGGAGCTCGACACCGAGCACCAGCTCGAGTTCCTGGAGTCACGCTCCGACGAGGAGGCCGCTCGTCTGCTGACGCGCATGGAGCCCGACAACGCGGCCGACCTCATCAACGAGATCGACCAGGAGCGTCGCCTGCCCATCCTCGAGAACCTGCCCGAGGCCCAGCAGGGCAAGGTTCGCCAGTTGCTCTCCTACAACGCCGACACCGCCGGTGGCTTGATGAACACCGACTTCGTGTCGGTCTCCGACACCGCCACGGTGGCCCAGGCCATCGAGGCCATCCGCATGTCCAAGGTCCCCGCGGAATCGCTCTACGCGGTCTTCGTGACGGGCCAGGATTCGCGGCCGGTGGGTTCGGTCTCCCTGGGCTCACTGCTCAAGGCGCGCGACGCCGACCTGGCGCTGAGCGTCTCGCGGACCCAGCTCAGCCACGTGCACCCCAATTGGGACCTGCACCGGGTGGCACGCAAGATGAGCGACTTCAATCTCACCGTGGTGCCGGTGCTCGACGACGACCACGACGTGATGATCGGGGTGATCACCGTCGACGACCTTCTCGAGGAGCTCCTGCCCCAGGGATGGCGCAAGGAGTTCGGGATGACGACGGTGGAGGAGTGATGCCGGCCGTCGTACGTCGCTGCGTTCTAAGGGGGCTTGTCTGAAACCCCCCAGTACCGGCTGTAGAGCTGTCCACGACACGACTCAACCTCTGATCAGAGAAGAGGCGCGCCCCTAGCGTCCTTCGTCCCACGTGGTTGTTTCGCGAACGACCACGAGAGAACGAAAGGAGGTGGCGCGTGAGCGAGAAGTCGACCGAACATCAGATCACCGGGGCCTTCGGCACCATCGGCTCCCACGACGCCGGCGCCCGACGCGGCGCCCGCGCGCGCCTCCTCACCCTGCTCGCCATCATCGGACCTGGTCTCCTCGTGATGGTGGGCGACAACGACGCCGGCGGAGTCTCGACCTACGCCCAGGCGGGGCAGAACTACGGCTACACGCTGCTGTGGACCCTGCCGATGCTCATCCCGGTGCTGATCATCGTCCAGGAGATGGTGGCGCGCCTGGGGGCGGTGACCGGTGTGGGTCACGGCCGTCTGATCCGTGAGCGCTTCGGGCGCTACTGGGCCAACGTGTCCATCTCCTCGATCCTCTTCTTGAACTTCCTCATTATCATCACCGAGTTCATCGGCATCTCCTTGTCGATGGAGTACTTCGGCGTCTCACCGTATTGGTCGGTGCCGGTCGCGGTGCTCCTGCTCTTCGCGGTGACGGCCTCGGGTTCCTTCCAGCGCTGGGAACGCTTCATGATGCTCTTCGTCGCCGTCAACTTCTTCGTCGTCCCCCTTATCGTCCTGGCTCACCCGCACTATTCGTCGGTGTTCGTGCACGCCGCCGTACCCTCGATCCGCGGCGGCGCCAGTTCCAGCGCGGTCCTGTTGATCATCTCGATCATCGGAACGACGGTGGCGCCCTGGCAGTTGTATTTCCAGCAGTCCAACATCGTCGACAAGAAGATCACCCCTCGCTGGCTCAACTACGAACGCGTCGACACCATCATCGGTTCGGTGATCGTCGTCATCGGGGCGGGGGCCCTCATCGCGACGACGGCGGGCCTGGCGCAGCACGGCGGTACCAACGCCTTCACCTCGGCCCTGGGCGTCGCCCGCGGCCTCAACCACTACCTGGGGCACGGGACCGGGGCCCTCTTCGCCATCCTGCTCTTGAACGCCTCGATCATCGGCGCGGCGGCGGTGACGCTGGCCAGTTCCTACGCGCTGGGGGACTTGTCGAACTCGACGCAGAGCCTCGACGCGCGCTTCCGTGACGCCAAGGCCTTCTACGGCGCCTTCGCCGGACTCTTGGTGGTGGCGGGCACGGTCGCGGTGATCCCGCACGCGCCCCTGGGGCTCATCACCCTGGCGGTGCAGGCCATCTGCGGCCTGATGCTTCCCTCCACCACGATCACCGTCCTGCTGCTGTGCAACGACCGCGAGGTCATGGGCCCCTGGACGAACCCCAAGTGGCTCAACGCGATCGCCGTCACCATCGTCGCGGTGCTCATCGTGCTGTCCATCACCATGATGGTCTCGACGCTGTTCCCCTCGGTCAACGTCATCGGGCTGCTCGAGGCGATGGCCGCGGCCGCCGTCGTCGGGCTCGCCGTGGGCCTGCCCATCGGCCTGCGGCGGCTCGCGACGCCACCCACCTACGACGTGGACCGCCGCGACTGGCGCACCCCGCGACTGACCCTGTTGGCGCCCGTGTCGATGTCGCGCTCGCGCCGCTGGCTGATGCGCGGCCAGAGCACCTACCTCCTGATCGCCGGCACGCTCCTGATCGTGCGCATCGTCCAACTCGCCACCTCCTAGCCTCGTCACCATGCGAGCCCGTACCCTGCTCCTGGTGCACGCGCACCCCGACGACGAGTCGCTCTTCACGGGCGGGGTCATCGCGCACTACGCCGCCCTCGGCGTGCGCACCGTGTTGGTGACCTGCACCCTGGGTCAGCTGGGCTTCGACAGCCAGGGGCGCGAGGGCTGGGACCCGGACCACGACGCCGCGGCGACGGCGGCCACGCGAGCGGGGGAACTGCGCCGAGCGGCCACGGTGCTCGGCGTCGATCGCCACGTCACGCTGGGCTTCAAGGACTCGGGTATGTCGGGTTGGGCGAGCAATGCCGACCCCGACGCCTTCGTCACCGCCGACGTCGAAGCCACCGCGCGGCTCCTCGCGGCCGTGATCGACCAGGAGGACGCCCAGGTCGTGCTCACCTACGACGAACACGGCTTCTACGGACACCCGGACCACGTCGCGGCGCATCGGGTGACCCGACGCGCGGTCGAACTCAGTGCCCGGGCGCGCCGCCTCTTCTACCCGGTCGTGCCGCGGGGGGTGCTCGACGAGTTCATCTCGCGCGCGCGCGACAGCGGCGTCTATCTGCCGCCGTGGATCCTCGAGGCCGTCGCCGAGACTCCCGACGAGGCGGTCGCCGCCGTCATCGACGTCGCCGCGGTGGCGCCGATCAAGCATCGGGCCATCGCCGCGCACGCCTCTCAGCTCGACAACGCCGATCTCGTGGCGATGGACGAGGAGGCCTTCGCGCTGCTCTTCGGTCGGGAGTACTACCAGCTCGGGTGGGAAAGGTCCCCGTCGTCGCTAGCCTGTGACGATGATTTGTTCAAAGGACTGCCGTGAGTGACTTGACCTTCCTGGCGGTGCACGCGCACCCCGACGACGAGGCCACCTCCACGGGCGGCGTCTACCGGCTCCTGGCCGACCAGGGGGTGCGCACGGTGCTGGTGACCTGCACCAACGGAGAGTGCGGTGACGACCCCGACGGGGCCAAGCCCGACGCCGACCACCACGACGGCGACCTCGTCGCCGCGGTGCGGGCCAAGGAGCTCGACCGGGCCGTGGAGGTGCTGGGCATCGACCGCCTGGTGCGCCTGGGGTATCGCGACTCGGGGATGATGGGCTGGCCCCAGAACGACGACCCCGAGTGCTTCTGGGCGACGTCGGTCGACGAGGCCGCCAGTCGCTTGGCCGGCGTGCTGCTCCAGGAGCGGCCCCAGGTCGTGATGACCTACAACGAGTTCGGCTTCTACGGCCACCCCGACCACATCCAGGCCAATCGCGTCACCCGTGCGGCCCTCAAGCTGCTCGACTACGAGCCGACCCTCTACTACAACGCCATCCCCAACTCGGTCATGGCGATCATGCGGGCGCGCTGGGAGGAGGAGGACCGTCGTCGGGCCGAGGAGGACGCCGCCAAGGGCATCGTCCGCGAGCCCGAGGGGCCGCCGTCGGTCGACGGCGAGCCGATCGACATGGGCACCGCCGACGAGCTCATCGGGGCGGCCATCGACGTGACGAGCGTGACCGACGCCAAGTACGACGCCCTGGCCGCCCACGCCTCGCAGATCGGTGACTCCTTCTGGCTCAAGATGACCAGGGACGAGTTCCGCGCGGCCATGGGCACCGAGTGGTTCGTGCGGGTCACCAACCCTCGCGGTCTCGAGGGCCGAGTGACCGACCTCTTCGCGGGGTATCGCTAGGAGTCCGACCACGGCGCCACGAGACCTGACGCGAAGAACCGGGGCCTTCGCGGGCCCCGGTTCTTCGCGTCGCGATAGTGACGAGCGGACTACTCGTGCTCGGGGTGCTCGTGACGGTCGTGCTCCTCGATGTCGTGCTCGATGGTCGCGATCGGGTGGTGCAGCAGCTCGTGCAGGTGCTCCTCCTCCGCAACCTCCTCGAGGTTGAGTTCGCGCTCGATGGCCGCCAACTCCTCGGGGGTGCCCTGGACCTTGGGACCGGTGAACCACTTGCGCGCGCTCACCAGCCAGTAGACCGTGGCGAAACCGATCACTACGAGGACGGCCACGGGGGCGTAGTTGAAGTTCGCGACGTGGATCGGGCTGACCTGCGGCAACAGCAGCATGATGCAGATGAACACCGTCCAGATCGTGGCGACGACGCCGTTGATCACGCCGTACTTGCCCAGGTTCCACGGTCCGGCCTTGAAGTCGCCGCCCGCGCGAACGCGTAGGAAGACCGGGATGATGTAGGCGATGTACAGACCGATGACCGCGATGGAGGTCACCGCGGCGTAGGCCGCGTAGTTGAACCAGTACGGGAACACCAAGATGAACGCGCCGATGGCCCCGAACCACACGGCGTTTGTCGGCGTGCGGGTGCGGGCGTTGATCTTGTGCCAGGTGCGGTGACCGGGGACGGCCCCGTCGCGCGAGAAGGCGTAGATCATGCGCGAGTTCGCCGTGATGCTCGACATGCCGCAGAAGAATTGGGCGACGATGGCGATCAGCAGCAGGAACAGTCCACCGCCCTTGCCCAGGGCGTCGACGAAGATCTGACCCGGAGCGACGAGCGCTCCTGCCTCGGAGGTGTACTTGCCCGGCTGGATGGCGAAGCTGACGCCGACGAGCAGGATCCATCCCGCGACGATGGAGACGACGATCGACATCACGATGCCCTTGGGACCGGCGGTGTCAGCCTTGTGCGTCTCCTCGGTCATGTGCGCCGAGGCGTCGTAGCCCGTCAAGGTGTACTGGGCGTTCAACAGACCGATCAGGAAGACGTAGAACGGATACTTGTTGAAGCCGGTGTTGTTGACGAAGTGGGTGAAGACGTACGACGCGCTCTGGTGGTGCGAGGGCACGAAGACCAACACGGCCACGATGATTGCCACGCCGACGAGGTGCCACCAGACGCTGACGTTGGCCAACTTCGCCACCAGGTTGACCCCGAAGGTGTTGAGCAAGGCGTGCGCCACCAGGAGCAGGCCGGTGATGAGGACCACCTCGTGCTGGGTGGTGTGGGCCTCCACATTGGGCGACAGGACGTTGGCGTACTGGAGGAAGCCCGTGATGAACAAGCCGCAGCCGAAGTCGATGCCCGCGGTCACCGCGACCTGGCCCAGGAGGTTGAACCACCCGGTGAACCACGACCACAGGGCCGAGTTCTGCTTGGCCAGCTTGGCCGACCAGTAGTAGAGGCCACCGGCGGTGGGGTAACTCGAACAGACCTCTGCCATGCCCAAGCCGACGAGGACCACGAAGGCACCGACCAGCAGCCAGCCCCAGATCATGGTCATCGGACCGCCGGTGTTCATCCCGAACGAGAACAGGGTGAGGCATCCGGACAAGATGGAGATGATGGTGAACGAGACCGCGAAGTTCGAGAAGCCGGACATACCGCGCTTCAGCTCCTGGGCGTAGCCCAGCTCGTGGAGCTTGGCCTCGTCGCTCGTCATTGCTCCACCCTGGGGTGGTGTTGTACTCATGTATTTCTTCTCCTTTACGGCCGCGGCCGTGTCTCGCTCTTCGTGAATTGAGGCGACTCTACTGAGAGGTCATCCCTCCGTCGACCAGGACGACGCTGCCGGTCATCAGACTGGCCTCGTCGGACGCGAGGAAGAGGACGACGTTGGCGATCTCACTGGGCTCGCCCGGCCGACCGATGGGCTGGAAGGAGTCGATGGTGTCATAGACCTTCTGCAGACCGCCCAGCATCTCGGCGTGCGCGTAGTTGATGGGCGTGTCCACCCAGCCCGGGCACACCACGTTGCAGCGGATGCCGCGCTTCGCGTAGTCCAGGGCGACGCCCTTGGTGAGCATGACCGAGGCGCCCTTGGAGGCGGAGTAGACGGCGAGGAAGGGCTCGGACACGACGCCGTTGACGCTCGAGATGTTGATGATCGAGCCGTTGCGGTCGAGCATGTGGGGGATGGCCGCGCGGCAACCATAGATCTGGCCCTTGACGTTGACCGCCAGCGTTCGGTCGATGACCTCGTCGCTGACCTCGTGCAGGACTCCGGGGATGTTGACGCCCGCGTTGTTCACCAGCACGTCGAGCTGGCCCCACCTCTCGACGGCGTCGGCGATCATCGCATCCACCGCGCGAGGATCGGCGACGTCCACTGCGCGCGAGGCGGCGCTTCCGCCGGCACTGCGTATCTCGTCGGCGGTGGCGGCCGCGGAGTCACCGTTGATGTCGGCGCACAGGACGTGCCCACCCTCGGCGGCGAGGCGTTGGGCGGTGGCGCGACCGATGCCCGAACCGGCGCCCGTCACCACGCAGACCTTCCCGGCGATGCGTCCCGTCATGGTCGATCCGTCCCCTTCCCCCTTGGTGGCAGTCGCCTCTTATATTCCTCTTGGTCTATCACTGAAATTGTCAGGAATTGGGTCCGGAACATGAATTTCGTCCTCCCGAACGCCCCCTGGAGGAGTGACGGAACTTCACTAGTATCGGCAAAGGCCCATGCGGAAGGCGCCTGCTCAAAGGAGAGCCCATGACATCAGCAGTCCCGGGACGCCTGTCGCGCGAGGAGTTGTTGGACCAGATCGCGCGGGGTGACGTCGACACCGTCGTGATGGCCGTGACCGACATGCAGGGGCGCCTTCAGGGCAAGCGCGTCGACGCCCAGTTCTTCGTCGACGGGCTCCACGAGGGCATCACCGAGGGCTGCAGCTACCTCTTCGCCTCCGACGTCGACATGCGAACTGTCGACGGCTTCGCCCTGACCTCGTGGGAGCGCGGCTATGGCGACCTCGCCTTCAAGGCCGACTTCACGACCCTGCGCGCGGTGCCGTGGTTCGACAAGACGGTGATCGTCTTCTGCGACGTGGAGACCGTCGAGGGAGTCCCGGTGGCGCCGTCGCCGCGCCAGGTCCTCCAGCACCAGGTCGACCGCCTGGCCGAACGGGGCTGGCGCGGTCTGGCCGGCACCGAGCTCGAGTTCATCGTCTTCAACACCACCTACGAGGACGCCTGGAACTCGGGGTATCGCAACCTGGTCCCGGCGAACCAGTACAACGTGGACTACTCGCTGCAGGGCACCTCGCGCATCGAGCCCCTCCTGGGACGTATCCGGCGCTCCATGCGCGGCGCCGGCATGGTCGTCGAATCGGTCAAGGGCGAGTGCAACTTCGGCCAGCACGAGATCGCCTTCAAGTACGCCGAGCTGGTCGACAAGTGCGACGAGCACGGCCTCTACAAGCTCGGCGCGAAGGAGATCGCCGCCCAGGACGGCTACAGCCTCACCTTCATGGCCAAGTACAACGAGCGCGAGGGCAACTCCTGCCACATCCACCTCTCGCTGCGCGACTCGCAGAACCAGCCGGTCTTCGCCGGGGACCGCGAGCACGGCATGTCCGAGACCTTCGAGCACTTCCTGGCCGGACAGCTCGCCTACGGCCGCGAGCTCTCCTTGCTCCTGGCACCCAACATCAACTCCTACAAGCGCTTCGTCGAGGGCTCCTTCGCGCCGACGGCCCTGTTGTGGGGCATCGACAACCGGACCTGCGCCTTCCGGGTGGTGGGCCACGGTCCGGCGATCCGCTTCGAGTGCCGCATCCCCGGCGGCGACGTGAACCAGTACATGGCGATCGCCGCCCTGGTGGCCGCGGGCCTGCGCGGCGTCGACGAGGGACTCGAGCTCGCGCCGGCCTTCGCGGGCAACGCCTACGTGGCCGACGCGCCGCGCGTGCCCACGACGCTGCGCGAGGCCATGGAGCTCTTCGACCAGTCAGCGGTGGCGCGTGACGCCTTCGGCGACGAGGTCGTCGACCACTACGTGCAGGCCGCGCGCGTCGAGGTGGACACGTATAACGCGGCCGTCACCGATTGGGAACGCTACCGAGGATTCGAACGGCTATGAGCTTTGACGTCATCAACCCCGCCACCGAGGAGGTGGTCACCAGCATCGAGCTCGTCGACGTCGACGAGACCGACCGCGCCATCGAGCGCAGCCAGAAGGCCTTCGAGTCCTGGCGGCGCGTCACCCCGGCGGACCGCGCGCGGCTGCTGCGCCGCTTCGCGGCCGTGGTGGACGAGCACAACGAGGAGCTCGCCCAGCTCGAGGTGGCCAATTCGGGCCACACCGTCTCCAACGCCCGTTGGGAGGCCGGCAACGTCCGCGACGTCCTCAACTACTACGCGGGTGCCCCCGAGCGTCACTCGGGCAAGCAGATCCCCGTGGCCGGGGGAGTGGACATCACCTTCTACGAGCCCCTGGGCGTGGTGGGCATCATCGTGCCCTGGAACTTCCCGATGCCCATCGCCGGATGGGGTCTGGGCCCGGCCCTGGCGGCGGGCAACACCGTCGTGATGAAGCCCGCGACCCTGACGCCCCTCACCGCGATGCGTCTGGCGCAACTGGCGCTCGAGGCCGGCATCCCCGAGGACGTCTTCCAGGTCCTGCCCGGGGCCGGAGCGAGCGTGGGGTACCGCTTCGTGACCCACCCCGCGGTGCGCAAGGTCTGTTTCACCGGGTCCAACGACGCCGGGCGCAAGATCATGTCCGGCTGTGCCGACCAGGTCAAGCGCGTCACCCTCGAACTGGGCGGCAAGAGCGCCAACATCGTCTTCGCCGACGCGGACGTGGCCAAGGCCGCCGCGATGGCGCCCTACGCGGTCTTCGACAACGCGGGCCAGGACTGCTGCGCGCGTTCGCGCATCCTCGTCGAGGCCAGCGCCTACGACCGCTTCATGGAGCACTTCGAAGTGGCCGTCAAGGGCGTCAAGGTGATGGACCCGAGCGACGACGCCAGCGAGATGGGCCCGCTCATCTCGGCGGGCCAGCGTGAGAGCGTGCTCGGCTACGTGGACGAGTCGGCCGTGGCCTTCCGCGGCAGCGCCCCCGAGGGCCGGGGGTATTGGATGGCCCCCACGGTGCTCGAGACCCGCGACACGTCCGAGAAGGCCTTCGTCGAGGAGATCTTCGGACCGGTGGTGTCGGTGGTGCGCTTCAGCGACGAGGCCGAGGCCATCCGGCTGGCCAACGACAGCCAGTTCGGCCTCTCGGGCTCGATCTGGACCCAGAACTCGGGGCGCGCGCTGCGCGTCGCGCGCGGTGTGGAGACGGGGGCCCTCTCGGTCAACTCGAACTCCTCGGTGCGCTACAACACCCCCTTCGGTGGATTCAAGATGTCGGGCATCGGGCGTGAGCTCGGTCCCGACGCCCTGCTCGGGTTCAGCGAGGAAAAGAACGTCTTTATTTCAACGGAGGAATGATGGGTCGTCTCGACAACAAAGTCGCAATCATCACCGGAGCCGCCAGCGGCATCGGTCGCGCCACGGCGGTGCGCTTCGCCGCCGAGGGAGCCAAGGTGGTCGTCGCCGACCTGGCCGATGAGGCGGGCGCCGCGCTGGCCGCCGAGCTCGGGGGCCTCTACGTGCACGTCAACGTGGCCGACGAGGAGAGCGTCAAGGCCATGTTCGCGGCCACGGTCGAGGCCTACGGAGGGCTGGACGTCTTGTTCAACAACGCGGGAATCTCGCCCAACGACGACGACTCCATCCTCACCACGGGCGTGGAGGCCTGGCAGCGGGTCCAGGACGTCAACCTCAAGTCGGTCTACCTGTGCTGCAAGTACGGCATCCCCTACATGCAACAGCGCGGCGGCGGCTCGATCATCAACGTCGCGTCCTTCGTGGCCATCATGGGTTCGGCGACCTCGCAGATCTCCTACACCGCCTCCAAGGGTGGCGTGCTGTCGATGAGCCGAGAGCTGGGCGTGCAGTTCGCGCGCGAGAACATCCGCGTCAACGCCCTGTGCCCGGGACCGGTCAACACGCCCCTGCTGCAGGAGCTCTTCGCCAAGGACCCCGAGAGAGCCGCTCGTCGACTCGTGCACGTGCCGATGGGCCGTTTCGCCCAGCCCGAGGAGATGGCCAGCGCGGTCTTGTTCCTCGCGAGCGACGACTCGTCGTTCATGACCGCCAGCACCTTCTTGGTGGACGGCGGCCTGCACGCCGCCTACGTCACGCCGCTGTAGTCAGCGTCGCCCGCCCGTCACCGGGCGGGCAGCGAGAGGCTCTCCAGGGGCACCGTGTGGACCTGGGGGATGAAGTACTCGCTCAGGTACTTCTCTCCCTCGTCGCACATGATGGTCACCACGAGGTCGTCGGGGCTCTCGGCGAGCAGACGTCGCGCGGCGATCATGTTGGCCCCCGAACTCGGCCCCACCAGCATGCCGAACTGGCTGGCGAGGCGGCGCATCTCGGCGACGGCGTCGTCGCTGTGCACGTCGACGACCCGACTGACGATCTCGCGGTGGCGCTGGTAGATGCCCGGCACGAAGCCGTCGGCGATGCCCTCGATCTTGTGCAGTCCGGTGTCCCCGCAGAGGATGGTGCAGGACTCACTGGGCTCGAGGCCGACGATCTTCACGTCGGGGTTGACCTCGCGCAAGGCCTGGCCGACCCCGATGAGCGTGCCGCCCGTGCCCACGCCCATCACGAAGGCGTCGGGCAGCTCGCCGTCGGGGAGCTGGGAGAGGATCTCGGGACCGAGCCAGGTCCGGTTCTCCTCGACGTTCCACTCGGACTCGAACTGGCGCGGGCTGAAGTGGCCGGGGCGTTCGCCGAGCTCGCGCGCGACGTCCAGGGCCTGGTTGACGTGGAAGTTGCCGACCGTCACCAGCTGGGCCCCGAAGGCGCTCGAGATGGCCGAACGTTCGGGGCTGAGACCCTCGGGCATGACGACGATCATCTTGTAGCCCTTGACGGCGGCGACCATGCTCATGGCGTTGCCGGTGTTGCCGCTCGAGGCCTCGACGATCGTGTCGCCGGGGTGCAGGAGTCCCTCGCGCTCGGCGCGTTCGATGATGTAGCGCGCCATGCGCGCCTTGATAGATCCCGAGGGATTGAGGTACTCAAGCTTGACCCAGATGCCGTCGATCTCCACCAGCGGTGTGTTCCCGATGGTGTCGAGGACCGTGCGCCGCGCTGCGTCTGACTTCATGGGACTCCCCCCAGGGGCCGGCTCCGTTGCCGCCCCTGGACAGAGATTACACAGGGCCCCCGGCGTCTAGTAGCGGTAGGTGTCGGGCTTGTAGGGACCCTCGACGGCCACGCCGATGTAGTCGGCCTGGCGCTTGGAGAGGGTGGTCAACTTCACGCCCAGGGCGTCGAGGTGTAGACGGGCGACCTTCTCGTCGAGGTGCTTGGGCAGGACGTAGACCTTCTTCTCGTACTGCTCGTTGCGGGTGAAGAGCTCGATCTGGGCCATGGTCTGGTTGGTGAAGGAGTTGCTCATCACGAAACTCGGGTGTCCGGTGGCGTTGCCCAGGTTGAGCAGGCGGCCCTCGGAGAGCAGGATGATGGCCCGGCCGTTGGGCAGGATCCACTTGTCGACCTGGGGCTTGATGGTCTCGCGCGTGACCCCGGGGAGGTTGGCGAGACCGGCGATGTCGATCTCGTTGTCGAAGTGCCCGATGTTGCCCAAGATGGCCTGGTGCTTCATCAGGAGCATGTGGTCGACCGTGACGATGTCGCGGTTGCCGGTGGCCGTGATGATGATGTCGGCGTGGGGGAGGGCCTCTTCGAGCGTGGTGACTTGGAAGCCGTCCATCGCCGCCTGCAGCGCGCAGATCGGGTCGATCTCGGTGATGATGACGCGGGCCCCCTGGCCGCGCAGGGACTCGGCCGAGCCCTTGCCCACGTCGCCGTAGCCGCAGACCACCGCGACCTTGCCACCGATGAGGGTGTCGGTGGCGCGGTTGATCCCGTCGATCAGCGAGTGGCGGCATCCGTACTTGTTGTCGAACTTGGACTTGGTCACCGCGTCGTTGACGTTGATCGCCGGGAACAGCAACACGCCGTCTCGCTCCATCTCGTAGAGACGGTGCACCCCCGTCGTGGTCTCCTCCGAGACGCCGATGATCCCCGCGGCCATGGGCTCGAAGATCCTCTCGCCGCTCGAGACGATCGAGTCGAGCAGGCGCAGGATGATCGAGTACTCCTCGGAGTCGGTGGCCTCGGGCGCGGGGACGAAGCCGGCCCGCTCGAACTCGAGGCCCTTGTGCACGAGCAGCGTGGCGTCGCCGCCGTCGTCGAGGATCATCGTGGGTCCGGCGTGTCCCGGCCAGCGCAGCAGCTGCTCGGTGCACCACCAGTACTCCTCGAGGGACTCACCCTTCCAGGCGAAGACCGGCACACCGCGGGGCTCCTCGGCGCTGCTCTCAGGACCGACCACCACGGCGGCCGCGGCGTGGTCCTGGGTGGAGAAGATGTTACAGCTCACCCACCGCACCTCGGCGCCGAGGGCCACGAGGGTCTCGATCAGGACGGCGGTCTGGATGGTCATGTGCAGCGAACCCGCGATGCGCGCGCCCTTGAGGGGCTGGGTGGGGCCGAACTCGGCGCGCATGGCCATCAGGCCGGGCATCTCGTGTTCGGCGAGGGTGATCTCGGCTCGCCCGTAGGGGGCGAGGGACAGGTCGGCGACTTTGAAGTCGAAGGGTGACGTGGTCATGGTGCTCCTAGATGATGTGAATTCCACCAGGCGCCGACCTCTGTCGCACACGCCTACGACTCTCTAGATTAGGCGTTCACCCGGAACTCGACGACGTCGCCGTCGTGCATCACGTAGTCCTTGCCCTCGATACGGGCCTTGCCGGCCGCGCGAACGGCCACTATGGAGCCCGCGGCCATCAGGTCGTCGAAGGCGACGACCTCGGCCTTGATGAAGTGCTTCTGGAAGTCGGTGTGGATCTCACCGGCGGCCTCGGGGGCCGTGGCACCCTGGCGGATGGTCCAGGCACGCGTCTCCTTGGGGCCCGCGGTCAAGAAGGTCTGCAGACCCAGGGTGGCGAAGCCCACGCGCGAGAGTTGGGCCAGTCCCGATTCCGCCTGTCCGAAGGACTGCAGCAGTTCGAGCGCGTCCTCGGGGTCCAGGCCGGCCAGTTCGGCCTCCACCTTGGCGCAGAGGACGACGCAGGGCGCCGGGGCCACCGAGTCGCGCAGCTGGCGCTGGCGGGCCTCGTCGGACAAGGTGGCCTCGTCCACGTTGAAGACGTAGATGAAGGGCTTGTCGGTCAACAGGTGCAGGTCGGCGATCGCCTCGTGGTCGAGGCCCGTGGCCTTGGAGATGACCAGCCCGTCGTTGAGGGCGTCGTGGGCCTTCTTCACCTCGGCGAGCTTGGCCGCCGCCTCGGGGGAGCGTTTGGCCTCGCGGTCCAGGCGAACCATCGCCTTGTCCACGGTCTGCAGGTCCGCCAAGATGAGCTCGGTCTCGATGGTGGCGACGTCCCCGTCGGGGTCGATCTTGCCGTCCACGTGCACGACGTCGTCGTCCTCGAAGACGCGCACGACCTCGCAGATGGCGTTGGACTCGCGGATCGCCGCCAGGAACTGATTGCCCAGGCCCTCGCCCTCGGAGGCGCCCCTCACGATGCCGGCGATGTCGACGAAGGTGACCGAGGCGGGCAGGATGCGCTCGGAGTGGAAGACCTCGGCCAAGCGCGCCAGCCGCGAGTCGGGGACCGCGACCACGCCGACGTTGGGCTCGATGGTGGCGAAGGGGTAGTTCGCCGCCAGCACGTTGTTGTTGGTCAGGGCGTTGAACAGGGTGGACTTACCGACGTTAGGCAGTCCGACGATGCCGATAGAGAGAGCCATACGGCCTCCGAGGCTAGTGCACCCTGTGGCGCATCAACCTCGGAGGCCCTCTGGCGACACCCAGGGGGGACTAGGCGATCTCTTGGAGGACGCCGTCGTCGATCTCGAGACGACGGTCCGCCTGCTTGGCCACCCGTTCGTCGTGGGTGACGACGAGGACGGTGGTCTTGAGGGTGTTGGCGGCCTCGCGCAGGAGTTGCACGATCTTCTGTCCGGTGGCCTTGTCGAGGGAGCCCGTCGGCTCGTCGGCCAGGATCAACTGCGGTTGGGCCGCGAAGGCGCGCGCGATGGCCACGCGCTGCTGCTCGCCGCCGGAGAGCTTGTTGGGTCGGCGCTGGGCCTTGTCGGGACCCAGGCCCACCATGGTGAGCATCTCGTCGGCGCGCGCGTCGCGGCCCTCCTTGGGCCACTCGGCGAACTCCAGCGCCAGTTTCACGTTCTCCTTGGCGCTGAGGTTGGGGATCAGGTTGAAGGCCTGGAAGACGAAGCCGACCTGGCGCGAGCGGTACTTGGTGCGACCGCTGGAGTCCAGGTGGGCCAGTTGGGTCCCGTTCATCTCGATGCTGCCCTCGTCGGGAGAGTCCAGCAGTCCCAGCAGCGAGAGCAGCGTGGACTTGCCCGAACCGCTCGCGCCGATGATGGCGACCATCTCCCCGTCGGCGGCGTGGAAGGTCACGTCGCGCACGGCGTGCACGTCGCCGCCGTCGGTCTTGAAGGTCTTGTTGAGCTTGTCAACCTTGAGCATTATTCACTCCTCAATACTTCGGCGGGACGGATACGGGTGATGCTGGCGGCGGCCACGCTGGAGCCCAGGGCGGCGATCACGAGAGCGGCGAGAAGGGCGAAGACCAGGGTCGACCATCCGGCCGAGGTGTGCAGCTGGGTCAATGTGCTACCGAAGCCGCGGAAGCCGCCGAAGCCGCCGAAGCCGCCCGAGCCGCCGGTCGGCGGAGTGAATCCCGAACCGCCGTTGCCGAAGCCACCGCCGGTGCCGCGCACGAAGCCGCCCGGCCCGCTCGAGGTGCCGCCCCCCGAGGCGTTCACGAGCGCCGAGGTGATCGGACTCGAGATCACGACACCGACGAGGAAGCCGACGACGGCGCCGAGCACGGTGAAGGTGGTGGATTCGGCGACGAACTGGGTGATGACCGAACGGTTGGTGGCGCCCAGAGCCTTCAAGACACCGACCTCGCGGCGGCGTTCGCGGACGATCATGAGCATCGAGAGCAGCAAGATGATGGCCGCGCCGATGACCGCGCCGACCAGGGTGTAGGTGGAGATGTCCTTGACCGAGTTCAGCGGGGCCAGCTCGGTGGCCACGGTGGCCTCGGTGGAGGTGACGTCGGCCTTGGAGCCGAGCTCCTTGGTGATCGCCGCCGACACCGTCGAGACGTTGGAGATGTCGTTCACGACGACCGTGGCCCCGGTGACCTCGTTGGTCGCGTCGGCGAGCTTCTGGACCGTGGCGAGGGGCATCAGCACGTCGGCGTTGGCGAAGGTGGAGCCCGCGTCGTAGATGCCGACGACGGTGACGGTCTCGCCCCAGGCCGTGAAGGTGGAACCGACCTTGAGCTTGTTCTTCGTCGCGAGGTCCTTGCCCACGACGGCCACGTCGGCCGTCGACGTGGCGGAGAAGGCCTTGCCCGAGATCAGCTTCTCGGTGCCGCCGCCGTTGGCGCCGCCCACGAGCGAGGTGCCCGGCGAGTTGGTGCCGATGACGCGGATGGGGATGGTGAAGGTGCCGGTGCCCCCGCCGAAGCCGCCGCTGAAGGACCCGCTGCCCCCGAACTGGCGGCCCAGACTGCCTGCGGTGATGGGGGTCTTCAGGTTGGTCTTGGAGGTGGTGAGCTGCTCGGTGAGCAGGGCCTGGACCGCGGTCACGTCCTTGATGTTGAGCAACGAGGTGATCTCCGCGGTGGTCAAGGGCGTGCCGCCACCTTGACCTCCGAAGAAGCCGGCCGGCGAGACGGTGATCGTGTTCCCCGTGGAGGCGCGCACCGTGTTGATCTTGGCGCTGACCGCGTCACGCGCGATCAACATCGAGATCGACAGGGCGATGGCCACCGCCAGGATCACTACCACGCCGACCGACCGCATGGCGTTTCTGAAGGCGTTTCGTACACCTCGACGCAGGGCGTTCATGACTTGGTCCTTTCGTACTCTGTTCGTCATCTTGCCCGCGATTTCACAAGGGGGGCCAAGGCGTGAGTAAGACATGACTAAGAACCGGCGTCGTCGCGCGATGGTCGCGCCCCGGCGCCGTCGCGCGACGGGGCTACATTGAAACCGTGACCTCGCCCGCCTTGCTCGAGCTCTCGGGCGTCGCCAAGTCCTTCGCCGACACGGTGGTGCTGGCCCCCACCGACCTGGCCATCGCCGAAGGCTCCTTCGTCTCGATCGTCGGACCCTCGGGCTGTGGCAAGTCGACCCTCTTCAACATCATCGCCGGGCTGCTCGCGCCCGAGGCCGGCCAGGTGTCCCTCGAGGGGCGCGACATCGTCGGGGCCACCGGCCACGTGGGCTACATGTTGCAAAAGGACCTCCTGGTGCCCTGGCGCAGCGTCGAGGACAACATCACCATGGCGGCGCGACTCACGCGCCGCGTCACCGAGGCCGACCGCGCCGAGGCGCGCCAGATCGCCCGGCGCTACGGACTCGGCGAGTTCCTCGACCACTATCCCAAGGCCCTGTCGGGCGGCATGCGCCAGCGCGTCGCCTTCATGCGAACCCTGGTCACGCACCAGAAGCTCCTCCTGCTCGACGAGCCCTTCGGCGCCCTGGACGCGCAGACGCGACTCGAGATGCAGCGCTGGCTGCTCGACGTCTGGCGCGAGTCGGGGCGCACCGTGCTCTTCATCACCCACGACGTGGACGAATCAATCTTCCTGTCCGACCGCATCCTCGTGATGTCGCCGCGACCCGGGCGGATCGTGGCGGACCTGGCCAACACCCTGGCCCGACCCCGCAGCATCGACATCTTGACCGATCCCGTCTTCGTGGAGCTGAAGAGCCAGATCATGCACCTGCTGCACGGCGGCGAACAGTGAAACGGGGCCTGTTCGCCAAGGTGGCCCTGCCGGTGGCCTCGGTCGCGATCCTGCTGGTGCTGTGGCAGGTCGTGGTCGTCCTCTTCCACGTGCAGACCTACGTCGCGCCCAGACCGCTGGACGCCATACGCGCGGTGACCGGGAACTGGTCGCTCCTGTGGCCGCTGGTGTGGGAGATCATCAAGGAGACGGTGGGCGGCTTCGTGCTCGGCGCCGTCGTGGGGGTCTTCTTCGGCGTCGTCATGTCCAAGATCCCCGTGGTGCAGAAGCTGCTCTACCCGACACTGATCCTGTCCCAGGCGGTGCCGGTGATCGTCATCGCCTTCCCGCTGGCGGCGATCCTGGGATTCGGCTCGGTGAAGCCCATCTTGGCCATCGTGGTCTGGATCGTCTTCTTCCCGGTGACCGTGAACGTCATCGACGGCCTCGGCCACGTCGACCACGACCTGCTCAACCTGGCCAAGGTCTACGGGGCGTCGAAGTGGCGCACCTTCTGGCACATCGAGGTGCCCGCGACGGTCTCGCCGCTCTTCAGCGGTCTCAAGATCGGCGCCACCTACGCCATCACCGGTGCCTTCATCGGCGAGCTGGCCTCGCCCGAGCAGGTCGGCTCCACGGGGTCGTCGCTGGCGCTCTACGTCCAACACGCCAACGCCAACTTCAACCAGGCGGCGGTCTTCGGCATCACCCTGTTGATGGCCCTCATCGGGGTCACCTGGTTCTTGGCGGTCGGCGGCCTCGAGGTGCTCTCCACCCCCTGGCTACGGCGCTCCACGGTCCGTCACTGGCGACGCCAGCGCATTGCGGCGCCCCAGGACGGACACTAACCTCGTCGTCACAGTGATTTTCAAGGGAGAACAATCATGAAGTTCCGTCTCGCCGGGGCCCTGGCCCTGTCCGCCACCCTGGTGACCCTCGGGGTGACCCTCTCGAGCGGGCCCTCCGGTGCCGCGTCGCTCAAGTCGGTGACCTTCGCCTACGACTTCCCGGGACCCGACTTCGAGTTGATCCCCGTCGTCGTCGCCCAGAAGGAGGGCTTCTTCGCCGCCCAGGGGCTCAGCGTCAAGGTCGTCTTCCCCTCCAACACCTCCTCGACCTCGCTCATGCTGGCGACGGGAACGGCCCAGGTGGGCTTCGTGACCACGACGGACATGGGCGTGGCGGTCGACAAGAAGGTGCCGATCGTCTCGATCGGCAACTACTCGATGAGCAACAACTGGGCGATCTTCGCCAAGCCCGGCACGCCGCTCACCGCCGCGAACCTCCACAACGAGCTCAAGGGCAAGAGCATCTTCTCCTACGGCGACACCTGGACCGAGTCCATGCTGCCCTTCGTCTTGAAGCGCGCCGGACTCACGGCCTCCCAGGTCGACATCAAGGTCGAGCCGACCGCGATCGACACCACCTGGCTGCTGGCCGGCAAGGTGAACTACTCGACCTCGACCACCAACTACGAGATCCCCGGCTTCCAGGGCGCCAAGGTCAAGGGCAAGCTCAGCGAGGTGCTCGGCACCGCGGTGGGCGCGCCGAACGTCCCGATCTGGGACTACGCCACGACCAAGAACTACGCCGCGACCGGCGGGGCGAAGCTGAAGGCCTTCATGGCGGCGATCGCCAAGGCCACCGCGTGGGCCGTGGCCAACCCGACCAAGGCGGCCGCCCTCTTCGACAAGACCTACCCGGCCAGCGGTTACACCAACGCCTACAACCTGTCGGGGTGGCAGTTGACGATCCCCTTCCTCAAGAACGCCCAGGGCAAGTACTTCACCGAGACGACCGCCCAGTGGGTCACCTTGTCCAACGCCCTCAAGTCCATCGGCCTGATCTCCAAGGTCCCCTCGCCCGCGACGTACTTCACGAACCAGTTCCTGCCCGCCTCATGACCCCTCCGGCCCGACCCCGGGCCGCGGTCGTGGGTTCGATGAACACCGACCTCGTGGTCCGTTGCGTCCACTTGCCCCGGCCCGGTGAGACGGTGCTGGGCGAGGACGTCGTTCGCCTGCCGGGGGGCAAGGGGGCCAACCAGGCGGCCGCCCTGGCGCGACTGGGCCTGGACACCTCGATGGTGGCCTGCGTGGGCGACGACGAACTGGGCCGCTGGCTCGGTGGCTCGCTCGAGGCGCTGGGGGTCGACACCTCGCTCGTCCAGCGCAGCGTCCGGCTCACGGGCACCGCGTTCATCACCGTCGATGAGGCGGGGGAGAACGAGATCGTCGTGGCCCCCGGGGCCAACGCCGACCTCCGTCTCGACGCGGTGGACCTCGAGGGATTCGACGTGGTGCTCGCCCAGATGGAGGTCTCCGCCGAGGTGATCGACGAACTGGCGCGGCGGACCTCGTCGCTGGTGCTCAACGTGGCGCCGGCCCGGGCGGTCGCGGCCGCGACCCTGTCGCGCTGCGCGGTGGTCATCGCCAACGAGCTCGAGGCGAAGAGCCTGGCGCTGGACGGACTGGCACACTGCGTGGTGACGCGCGGCGCGCGCGGCGCGGTGCACTACTCCTTCGGCGACGTCGTCGCCGAGGCCGCCCCCCCGGTGGTCGAGGTCGTCGACACGGTCGGCGCGGGCGACGTCTTCTGCGCCGCCTACGCCGCCCGCTTCGCCCTGAACGACGACCCCGTGCGCGCCCTGCGCTTCGCGGTCACCGCCGGGGCGCTCGCGACCACCGCCCTCGGGGCCCAGGGATCGCTTCCGACGACCAAGGAGGTGGACACGTGGCTAGAACGCGCGTCCTGATCGACACCGACCCGGGGGTGGATGACGCGGTCGCCATCTTCCTCGCCCTGGCCAGTCCCGAGATCGAGGTGGTGGGCGTCACCGCGGTGGCCGGCAACGTCCCCCTGGCCAAGACCGTCCTCAACGCGCGTCGACTGCTGGACCTCGCGGGTCGTGACGACATCCCGGTGGCGGCGGGCTGCGCCGAGCCGCTGAGCGAGCCCGTCGTCGAGGATTCGGTGGTGCACGGCCGCGACGGACTCGGCGACCTCGAGTGGGACGAGCCCCGCGTCACGCTCGACCCTCGTCACGCGGTGGACCTCATCGCCGACCTGGTGCGCGAGGGCCCGCTCAGCATCGTGGCGATCGGTCCGCTCACCAACCTGGCGGTCCTGCTCCAGCGCTACCCGGGCATCGAGCGCGAGGTGGAGGGCCTGGTCATCATGGGCGGAGCGTCCTTCCAGGGCAACGTCACGCCCGCCGCGGAGTTCAACATCTGGGCCGACCCCGAGGCCGCGCGCCAGGTCTTCGCCGCCGATTGGCCCCTCACACTGATGCCGCTGGACCTCACGCACCAGGCCTATCTGGTGGACGAGGACCTCGAGTACTTCGCGTCCTTGGGCACCGAGATCGGCCGGCGAACGGCCGCCATGCTCGAGCCCTACGCCCAGTTCCACGACCGCTGGTACGGCAACCGCGACGTGATCATGCACGACGCCATGGCCGTGTACGAGTTGATCGACCCCGCGGCCATCGACAAGCAGGGCGTGCGCGTCGACGTCGAGGTCGACGGCGTGCACGCCCGCGGTGCGACCTTCATCGATCGCCGGCGAGAGCACGCCGCGTCACCCGTGCGCGTGGGCCTCGCGGTGGACAACGACCGCTTCCGTCAGGTCCTGCGCGAGCGCCTGGCGAGCCTTCGCGACACCGAGGTGGACTAGCCGGACCTTGGGTGAATGACGCTTCGTGGCTGGGCGGTGATCGACCTGCAACTCGGCGGCAGGCGGCGCCGGCGGGGCTAGTCGACCAGGCCGAGCCACAGCTCCTCGGCGACGGCGAGGTCCCGCAGTACCTCCTCGAGCTCCGCGCCCAGACGAGCCTGTTCGAGGTAGTCGTCGCTGGCCCCGATCTTCTCGGTGAGCGTGGCGCGTCGTCGCTCCAGGCGAGTCATGTCCTTCTCGGCGTCGCGCAGCAACCGACCCCGGGGGGCCGCTGAGGGTCCCGGCGCGCTCGCGGGCGCGGCCGCCAGCCCCGCGGCCCGGGCGATCCAGGCGTCGATGCCTCCGGGCACGTCGGCGACCCGACCGTCGGGGTGGACCTCGAGCAGGCGGTCGGTGGTGCGGCTGAGGAAGGTCCGGTCGTGGCTGACCACGAGGAGCGTGCCCGGCCACTGGCTGAGGAAGTCCTCGAGGAGTCGGATCGTCTCGAGGTCGAGGTCGTTGGTGGGTTCGTCGAGGAAGAGGACGTTGGGGCGCTGGGCGAGGGCCAGCAGCAGCTGCAGGCGGCGGCGCTCGCCGCCCGAGAGCTCGCGCGCCCTCGTCACCTGCTGGGCGCCGAAGAACCAGAAACGCTTCATCAGCGCCACGTCGGCGAGAGAACCGGGGATGCCCTGGGGTCCGGCGACGAGTTCCTGCACGCTGAGGTCGAGGTTGAAGTCGCCGTCGCCCTGCTCGAAGTTGGCGGCGACCACCGTCGGTCCGTGCTTGACGGTACCCGACGTGGCGACGACCTGGTGCGCGAGCAACTTGATCAAGGTCGACTTGCCCGCGCCGTTGGGCCCCACGATGCCCACCCGGTCCCCGGGGCCCAGTTCGAGGTTGACGTCGCGCACGATGGTCTCGCCACCGGGGTAGGCGTAGGAGGCCTGGTGGGCCTTGATGACCGAGGTGCCCAGGCGAGGGGTCTCGACGCTGAGGTCCAGGGTGCCCGCGCGCGCGGCGGCCTCGGGTCGGGCGCTGAGGAGCCGGTGCGCGGCGTCGATGCGCGCCTGAGGTTTGGTCGAGCGCGCCTTCACCCCGCGCCGCAGCCACGCGAGTTCGGTGCGCGCGAGGTTGCGTCGGACCTGCTCGGCGCTCTGGACCTGGGCCTCGCGCTCGGCCTGGGCTTCGAGGAGCCGGGCGTAGCCGCCGGTGTGCAGGTAGGTGGTGCCCCGGTCGATCTCGACCATCCGGTTGGTCACCTGGTCGAGCAGGAACCGGTCGTGGCTGACGAGCACGACCGCGCCGCGGAAGGAGGTGATCTGGTTCTCGAGCCAGGCGATGGCGTCGAGGTCGAGGTGGTTGGTGGGCTCGTCGAGGATGACCACGTCCAGGGGACGCGAGAAGAGCCGAGCCAGCGCCACGCGCTTTCGCTGGCCACCCGAGAGGCTGTCGGTGTCGAGGTCGACCGCGTCCAGCATGCCGAGGCGGTCCAGGGTGGCGTCGATCTCCCAGCCCGAGCCCAGGGCCCGGCGCACCGTGCCGCGGGGCAGGTGGGGGATCTGTTCGAGGTGGCCCACGTGGAGGGTCTTGGCGCGCAGCACGCGACCCGCGTCCGGGGCCATGTCACCGGCGATGATGCGCAACAAGGTGGTCTTGCCCGTCCCGTTGATCCCGACGACACCGATGCAGTCCCCGTCGGAGATGGTGAGCGAGACACCCTTCAAGATGGGACGGTCGGCCCCCTCGAAAGAGATGTTCTGGAGATCGATCAGGATGGCCACGCTCCGACAAGGCTAGTGACCTCGGCGGGGACGTCCTCGCGCCGCCCACGTGGCAGTCTGGGACGTGGCGGTGGTGGGGATCGACGGATGTCGCGACGGATGGATCGCGGTGGCGTGGCGCGATGGTCAGGTCGAGGCGTACCGCTGGGACTCGCTCGAAGAGCTGTCGGGCCTGGGTGACGTCGCCGTGGCGGCGATCGACATCCCCCTGGGGCTCAGCCCCACCGGCGAGCGGCTCTGTGACTCGCTGGCCCGGTCCCGTCTGGGCGTGAGGGCCAGCACGATCTTCAACGCCCCGCCGCGGGCCTGCGTGGCCGAGGTGATGGACTACGACCGCGCCAACGCGATCTCGCGTCTCGCGGGAGGTCGGGGCCTGTCGCGCCAGTCCTTCGGGTTGCTCGCCAAGATTCGCGAGGCGGACCGGTACTGGCGCAGGGCCCCGTGCCCCCTCTACGAGGTTCACCCGGAATTGGCCTTCGCCCGCCTCAACGCGGGCCGCCCGCTGGTGTCCAAGAAGAGCTGGGCGGGCGTGATGACCCGGCGCGAACTGCTGGCGGGCCAGGGGATCACCCTCGACCACCTCGGGGCCGAGGTGGGCACCGCGGCGCCCGATGACGTCCTCGACGCCGCGGTGTGCGCCCTGAGCGCCCTGCGCATAGAGCGGGGCGAGGCGTCGTGCCTGCCCCAACCTCCCGAGGTCGACGAGACGGGTCGTGAGATGTCGATCCGCTACTGAGCGTGACGGACCGGGGACGAATCGTTCACTCCTCGTTCACACTTGCTAGCCTGTCGGAGTCGGCCCGATGAAGTGCCTGATGAGCGTGTCTCCGGCCTGGCGGAGCCCGCCAAGGTGGAGAGTGAGCATGGATGAGCCCGCCCGTAAGGGCCGACACCGGATCCTGAGTGACGAGGTGATCCTTCGCGCGGCGGCCAAGGCCTTCGCCGCCGAGGGTTACGAGGCGATGTCGGTGCGTCAGCTCAACGTCGACCTGGGCCTCAGCCACGAGACCATCCGTCAGCGATTCGGCTCCAAGCGCCACCTGTATTTCGCCGCCGTCGACCTCGCCGTCGAGCACTTCTACACCTTGCTCACCGAGGAGCGCCTCGCCCTCGGTGCGCCCGAGGACGAGCTCGACGACCTACGCCGGTGGGTGCGCGCCTTCATCGCCGCGTCGGTCCGCTTCCCCGAGCTCTCGAACCTCGTCAACCACGAGGCGGGCACGCCGGGGGAGCGGATCGACTATCTCTACCGCGTCGGCTTCGAGCCGGGCATGGCCTTCTTCGCGGAGGTCCTCGACCGCCTCGTGCGCGACGAGGTCATCTACCCCATCACCATCCGTGACGCCTTCTTCCTCATCGACGCGGTGATGTCGCCGTTCTCCCAGCCGGGCCTCTCACTGGCCTTCGACTCCCTGGCCGGACCGCTGGACGAGACGACCCACGTCGACTCACTGATCGAACTGCTCTTCCGTGGTCTCGTGCGCCCGCCCGCGCCGTCCGGCTCGGACTCCTCGAGCCCTCCGGCGGCCGGTTGAGACGGTAGGCTCGGCCCGACGGCGCGTCGAGCGTCGTGTGGCGGAAGGAGTCGCGGTGTCGCGCAATCCCTACGAGGAACTACCGGCGGTCCCGGCCTTCGAACTGCGCTCCGAGGACGTCGTCGACGGCGCGCCGCTCGCGCCGGCTCAGGTGTCGGGGCGCATGGGCGCCGGAGGTGGGGACCTCTCGCCCCAGCTGTCGTGGTCGGGCTTCCCGGCCGGGACCAAGAGTTTCGCGGTCACCGTCTACGACCCCGACGCACCCACCGCGTCGGGGTTCTGGCATTGGGCCGCCTTCGACATACCCGTCACGACCACCTTCCTCGCGAGGGGTGCGGGCGCCGAGGGCGGCGCGAGTCTGCCCACCGGGGCGCGTCAACTGCGAAACGACGCGGGCTTCGCGGGCTTCGTGGGCGCGGCCCCGCCGCCGGGACACGGACCGCACCACTACTACGTCGTGGTCCACGCCCTCGACGTCGAGACCCTCGATCTGCCCGTCGACGCGTCGCCGGCCTACCTGGGTTTCAACCTCTTCGTGCACTCCCTGGCGCGCGCCGTGCTGGTGGGCACCTACGAGGAGCCCGCGACGGCGTAGCCCAGCGGCTCACGCCGCCGGCTTGGAGCTCCTTGCGCTCGACTCCCACCACTCGGTCACGATCACGTGCAGCGCCGCGGCCAGCGGGATGGCCAAGATGACGCCGACCAGGCCGCCGAAGGAGCCGCCCACCCAGTCGCCGAGCTCCGCCCCGATCAGGATCGACAAGAAGACGAGGAGGGGATTGAGTTTGATGGCCCGGCTCATGACGATGGGGTAGAGGGCGTGGTTCTGCACCAGGGTGTAGACGACGAAGACGACCAGCGTCACGACGCCCGCCGGGGTCGAATGCACGAAGGCGAAGAGCACGGTCGGGATGCCGGCCAGCGCTCCGCCGACCTGCGGCAAGAAGTCCACCAGGACCACCCAGAGCGCGAAGAGCATGGCGAAGGGGACGTGCGTGAGCCACAGCGTGAGGAAGACCACCACACCGGCGATGAGCGACAGGATCAGGTTGCCGATGACGAAGCCCAGGGAGGCGCGGGCGATGCGCGAGCCGATCTCCTCGGCGTGGCGCGCGCGCTCGGGTGACATCAGGTCCAGTACCGCGCGTCGGATCTTGGGGCCCTCCAAGAGGAGCAGGATGACGAAGGCGAAGAGGGTGACCAGGGCGACCAACATCGAGACCGCCCCCTTGCCGAGCGCCAGGGCGGGCTTGGAGAGGCCCTTGGCGAAGGAGACGAGCTTGGTGGAGTTCGCGTCCACCCATCGGGTCACGTGGTACCTGGCGATCAGGTGGCCGATCCAGCCCTTGTCGTGCTCGGCGTTGGAGACGTAGGTGGGCAGCTTGTCGGCCAGGTGGGTGATCCCGTTGACCAAGGGGTAACCGAAGGCGAAGGCCAGGACCGCGAAGACCACGACCGAGCCCGTGGCGACGATCAGGACGGCGAAGCCGCGACGGCGGACCCGCCAGTGCTGCAGGCGCACCACCAGCGGGTTCAAGATGAGGGCGACGAAGCCGCCGACCACCAGCAGCAGCATCAGGTCGCGCAGCCGGTAGAGGAGCTTGCCGGCGAAGAACACGGCGACCACCACGAAGACGGTGGCCAGGATGGTCCCCAGGGGCACGTTGTGCACGGCGGCGCGTTCGAAGAGACGCGCGGTTCGGGTGTCGGTGACGTCGGGCGTCGACGATCCAGAATCAGTGGGTGGCGTGTCCATCACTCTCGAACGCTAATGCCCGGCGGGTCGCTGACGCTGCTTGTCCGCTCGACGACGAGGACTAGCCGATCGGTTCGTAGCGGGCGGTGAAGTGGCGCAGGGCCGCTGGCTCGTAGGTCATGCGATATCCCGGTAGGGACGCGGCGTCTCGCGCCACCGCACTGACGACCTCGATGACGTAGTCGACGTGGCTCTGGGTGTAGGTCCGACGCGGGATGGCCAGACGCACGAGCTCCATGGCCGCCGGCACTTCGCTCCCGTCGGGCTGACGGCCGAACATGACCGTGCCGATCTCGCAGGCGCGCACGCCGCCGGCCTCGTAGAGGGCCACGGCGAGCGATTGTCCGGGGTACTGCAGCGGCGGGATGTGCGCCAGCAGGGCCTTGGCGTCGAGGTAGACCGCGTGGCCGCCGATGGGCTTGACGACCGGTACGCCGGCGCGGTCCAGGGCGTCGCCCAGGTAGGCGGTCGAGCCGATCCGGTAGCGCAGGTAGTCGGGGCTGACCGCCTCACTCAGGCCCTGGGCCAGGGCCTCGAGGTCGCGGCCGGCCAGTCCGCCGTAGGTGGGGAAGCCCTCGGTGAGGATGAGGACGTTGCGGCACTTCTCGGCCAGGGCGTCGTCGTTCAGCGCGAGCCATCCGCCGATGTTGCCGAAGGGGTCCTTCTTCGCGCTCATGGTCATGCCGTCGGCCAGCGAGGCGACCTCGCGCACGATGTCGGCGACCTCGCGGTCCCCCTGGCCCTCCTCGCGCTCGTGGATGAACCAGGCGTTCTCCGCGAAGCGACAGGCGTCGAGGAACAGCGGCACGCCGTAGCGGTGCGAGATCTCCGAGGCGGCGCGGATGTTGGCCAGCGAGACCGGCTGTCCCCCTCCGGAGTTGTTCGTGATCGTGAGCATCACGACGGGCACGTCGTCGCGACGCTCGGCCAACAGCGCCTCGAGCGCCTCGAGGTCGATGTTGCCCTTGAAGGGGTGGATCGCCGCCGCGTCGCGACCCTCGGGGATCACCATGTCGAGGGCCGTCGCGCCGGACGCCTCGACGTTCGCGCGGGTGGTGTCGAAGTGGGTGTTGTTGGGTATGACCTTGCCGGGCCCGCCGAGGACCGAGAAGAGGATCTTCTCGGCGGCGCGCCCCTGGTGGGTGGGGATCACGTGACGGAAGGGGAAGAGGTCCTTCACCGCCGCCTCGAAGCGGAACCACGAGGGCGAGCCGGCGTAGCTCTCGTCGCCGTGCTGGATCGCCGCCCACTGGTCGCGCGACATCGCCCCGGTGCCCGAGTCGGTCAGCAGGTCGATCAGCACGTCCGTCGAACGGAGGTTGAAGACGTTGTAGCCGGCCTCGGCGAGGGCGCTGCGCCTCTCGGCGGCGGAAGTGAGCCGCAGGGGCTCGACCGAGTGGATGCGGAAGGGTTCGATGATGGTCGAGAAGGTGTAGTCCATGGGCCAAAGGTAACAGCGGTCCCTCCGGCGACGACCCCTCATCTCCACCCTTTGGTCACTTTCTCGGATCCCCGGCAGCCTCCCGGGACACGACGCGGGCGGTCGCGGGCGCCCGAGGTCCGCTATTTTCGTGGAAGCGCGGGTGCGTCCGAGGGGGCGGCCCGCCACGGGGAGGTCGCCATGGACGCGCCAGCACGCTCGGGCTCTCGTCGCGCGGCGCTGTCGTGGCTCGCGCGCCTCGTCGCTTTGGGGAGTCTCGCGGTGAGCCCCCTGGCGGCAATCTCGGGCAACGCCGGGGGCGCGCCCGTGCGCCCCCTCCTGCACACGCGGGCGACCACGCAGTTGCCCGTGGCCCGCCTCGTCTCGACACCCGGCTATCGCAACGACGAGTTCGGCTATTCGGTGGCCGTCTCGGGCGACACCCTCGTGGTGGGCTCGCCCTGGCACGAGACCCAGGGCAAGATCGTCGGCCCGGGCGCCGCCTGGGTGTTCACCTACCAAGCCGGGGCCTGGCGTCAGGTGGCCGAACTCACCGCACCCGACGGCGCCGATCAGGACGCCTTCGGGTGGTCGGTGGCGATCTCGGGCGACACCATCGCCGTGGGTGCCCCCTACCACTACACCAAGTCCAAGGTGAAGGGATCCCACGGTGCGATCTACGTCTACAGCGACACCTCGGGCGCGTGGAGGAACACCGCGGAGTTGAGCGTCTCCGACCCCAACTCGATCGGGGACTACCAGTTGGGCGTCTCGGTGGCGCTGCAGGGCAACACCCTCGTCGCGGGTGACCCGGTGGGCTCGTCGGCCGGGACGGGGGCGGTCTACGTGTTCACGCGCACGGCTGCGCGGTGGTCGCAGTCGGCGGAGTTCACCGCCACCAAAGGTGACACCCAGCTGGGCTACTCGGTGGCCATCTCCGGCGACACCATCGCGGCCGGGGCTCCCGGGGCGGCGCCGTCGGGCGTCCAGGGCGCGTCGCCGGGCGCCGTCGACGTCTACACCTACGATCCGGGGCTGGCGGCGTGGAAGCAGAGCGCCCGCCTCACGGGGGTGACGGCGGCGGGCTCGAACTTCGGCGAGGCATTGGCCCTGGCGGGCCAGACCCTGGTCGTCGGCGCCCCGACCAACGCCGACACCAACGCCGGCGCGGTCGACGTCTTCCAGGCATCGGGTGCCACCTGGTCCGCGCCGACCCAGCTCGCGGCTCCCTCGGGCGCGCATCGCTTCGGGTCGGCGGTGGCGATCTCGAACTCGACCATCTACGTGGCCACGAACTTCGCCACCGACGGACTCAAGTCGAACGGGCGCGTGGTGGTCTACCGCGACGAGGGGGGCTACGTCGCGTCGTCGGCCCTGACCTCGGCCGACGGCGAGGTGGGATCGTCGCTGGCCGTGTCGGGGGCGACGGTGGTGGTCGGGGCGAAGTACCGTGAGGTCGACGCGAACCTCGACCAGGGTGCCGCCTACGTCTACGGCGGTCCCGCCACCCTCTCGGTGGCCTTCGGGGCCTTCTCCACGGTGTCGATGGGCAAGACCGAGGACATCGCGGTGACCGTGAGCGCCGGGAGTGCCGACCTCAGCTCGCTGAGTTTCGGCTCGGGCCTCGACGTCTCGACCCAGCAGGCCGAGGTGGTGTCCCAGGCCGCGGATTCCTCGGGCTTCTCCCTCGCCGCGGGCCAGTCGCGCAGCTTCGTCTTCAAGGTCAAGGGCGTCTCCAAGGGCAAGCCGCTCATGTCGGTGCACGTGACCGGGCTGAGCGGCGGGGCCTCGGCCTCCGCCTCGGCCACGGCCGTGCTCGAGGTCGGCGAGGTCCGCTTCTTGGTGTGGAGGTTGACGCCGCCCACCGAGGAGAACAACAACGACTTCATCGATCTCGACTACAAGGGCTTCTCCTTCGACCCCAGCGGCGGGCCGATCAGCCTCTCCTTCAGCGGCACACCCGCCGGTCAGATCCCTGCCGCCACCAATTTCGAGGGCGATTTGAAGATCGCGCGGTGGCCTCACCGTGTGACGGTGACCGGGGCCCTGTCGAGCTCCCTCGCCAACGGTTACTGCTGGGGCGTCGTGGCCGCGCGCCAGGGGGACCTGGTGGTCGACGTCAAGGTGACGGGCCGACCCAGCGGCTGGATCCTGTGGAGCGGGAGCAAGGGAGTGGTCAACAGTCACGAGGCGTGGTGCCAGGGCGAGGACGTGACGATCTTCGAGCACCTACCCCTGCCCATCGTCGTCTTCGGCACCTTCACCCGCAACACCGCCGCCGGTCGCGACGGGATCCGGGTCTACGGCTTCAACGGCGCCAATACCGCGTCGCCCCTCATCCCCATCCACGTGGGGGGCATCCTCCAGTTGGAACTCGCCGCCCCCTACCATCTCTGCGTCGCCGTCGCGCTCAGCCGATCGGCGGTGCTCAGCACGGGAGTGTTCCGCGGCACCTGCGCGAAACCGGACTGGACGTCCTGAGTTCGACTCAGACCGTCGCGAGGAGCTCGTCGAGCATCTGGTCGAACTTGCCGACCCCGATGGACAGGTGACCCTCGCCAGCCTCGAGGTGGGCACTGACGCCGGGGACGTGCCGGGCGAGCCAGCGTCCGTGGGCGGCGGGGACCATCAAGTCGGCCTCGCCCTGCCAGAGGAAGGTGGGTCGGCGGACCTCGTCGAGGTCGAAGCCCCAGGGAGCGCAGAAGGCGAGGTCGTCATCGAGCCAGCCCTCGATGCCGACCTGCACGGCGCGCCGGAAGCCCCGGGCGACGTCGTCGCCGAACTCGTCGGTGAGCTGTGCGCGGTCGACCTCGGGCAGGACCGTGGCGAGCGACGCGATGACGCCGTCGGCGTCCACCGTGAGAAAGTCCTCGCGGTATGCCTCGAGGTAGGGGCGCAGGGCGTCCTCGCCCTCGAGCGCGTGGCCGAACTCGACCACGTTCTCCTCGCCCATGCCGGCCAACCACTCAAGGTCGCCCGCGCCGTACGGGGCGATGCCGGCGATCACCAGTACACCGAGCGCCTGCTCCAGGCGAGCGGCGCAGGCCAAGGCGTGGGGTCCGCCTCCCGACCATCCGGCCACGACGCAGCGTTCGGCGCCGAGGTGGGCCAACACCTCGCGGCTGTCGGCCACGACGTCGACCACGCGACGCCCGGCGTGGCGGGTGGAGGTGCCGTAACCCGGCCGTGAGGTGGTGACGAGGCGAAGCCCCCGCTCGTGGACGGCGCGCTCCATGAAACGGTCGGGAACGTCGGCACCGGGCGTTCCGTGGTGCAAGAGGAAGGGCGTGGCGTCGGCGGGCCCACTCACGTAGAGGTCGAGGAGGCGTCCGTCGGAGAGTTGGAGGGAGGAGGTCACAGGGTTCGACCCTAGTTGCGCGCCGCCTCAGTGATGGCCGGGCGGACCCGAGAGCGTCGCAGTCGACGCAGGTACCCGAGAACCAGCACCAACCAGGAGAGACCGAGGAGGCCGGGGATGGCGAACCTGGCGTTCGAGGCCCGCGACGACGCCACGGTCGTCGCCAGCGTGACCGCGCCCAGGTCGGCCGGATCGGCGACGGCGGCCACGTGACGACCGGGGGCGACGAAGGTCGTGAGTCCGTCGATGGTCTCGACGTAGTCCGTCGCCTTCACCCGGTAGCGGCCCCGGCAGGTGAAGTTGGCCGCGTTCGAGCCACTGCCGCCGAGGTTGCCGATGCAGGTGCTCACCGTGACCGTCACCGCGACGCCGTGGTCGCGCAGCCGGTTGATCCGCGCGTTGTCGTTGGCCGCCGATACGAGGCCCACGACGATGGCGACGGCCAAGAGGGCGAGCACCACGCCGCCCGCGATCGTCCAGAGGCGACCGGTCACCGCCGCCGCGTCGGCTCCTCGAAGGCGTGCGGGGCCGTCGAGTGACGCGACGGCGTCGCTCACGGGGCTCGTTGAGGGCGCGCTGGTCACGTCGTCGGCGGGGGTCATGTGCCGTCCACGATAATCGCGACGAGCCCGGCACTCCTGCGAGGGTCGCTCAGTCGACGAGCGGAACGATGGTCACGGGACAGTGCGAATGATGCAGGCAGTAGGCCGAGACCGACGGGTGCACGGCGTGCGAGAAGTGTCCACGGTGGCGCGAACCCACCACGAGGAGTTGGGCGTCCTTGGACACCTCGACCAGCGCCTCTCCGGCGAAGCCGTCGATGAGCACGGAATCGGCCCGAACGCCGCGGGCGCGAGCGGCTAGGACAGCAGCGTCCAGGACACTGTGAGCGAGGCGCAACTCGTCCTCGTCGGGCTCGGGGAGTTCGACGGCGAAGCGCCCTTCGTAACAGTGGACGATGAGGAGGGTACTGTTCCACCGCAGGGACGCTTCGATCGCCCAGTCCAACTGGGACTGGCGCTCACCGCCACTCACTCCGACGACTATCAGGTGCTCCACGTCCCCCGCCTCTCCCACGAAACTGAAGGGTCGATTCTGACCATAGTGGCGCCCCGAGTGCTGCTCGGACGAAACATCGCGCATCGCTGCTCGACCCTCTCACCAGACGCAGTCCCCGCGAGCGGCTCTTCGCGTGGGTATCGTCACACCCGACGAGGAAGCGGTCCCGTCGTGACTAACGTGGAGGGGTCGATCCCTGCATCGGAGACGTGAGTCTACCTCGTCCTCGCTCGCGGGGCGTCACGGGCGAATGAGGGGGCCTTCGCGACCGGGTCCACGTCGGGTCCGAGTGACCACTCCGTTACCGTTGCGGGTCCGCTGGTCCTCGATCGCGTGAGGCTTGTGAATCATTTGATCGAGGAGTTTGAGAATTCGCTGAGAACCGCCTCGCGGGGGCCCTGCGGGCCCGACCCAGTCTGACTTTCGCCGTTACTATCGGGGCGATTGGCCCGGCGCGCCACTCGAATCCGACTGCCACGACGTGAGGACGACCCCCATGACCTTCCAACCCGCGAAGAGCCTTCGCCTGACCTTGGCGGCCGGCGTGGTCGTCCTGGCGACTCAGTTCGTGATGTCCTCGTCCGTCTCGGCGACCACCCTCGGTTCGGCCCAGACGGCACCCACCGTCACCCTCGGCGCTACGGCCGTCACGGTGGCCGTGAGTCTCGATCCCCAGGGCGCGGACCTGACCTCGGGGACCCTGTGCTACAGCACCGACCCCAACGACGTCGTCGACGCGGGCAGTCAAGCGATTTGCGCCGCGGGCGCCACGCAGGTGCCGATCCCTGGAGTCGCGGGGTCGACGGTGCAGGCCACCGCGGTCACGGTGGGCGGGCTCACGCCGGGGACCCAGTACTTCTACTCGCTCGAGACCACCGACTCGACGAACGCGACGTCGGTCTTCTACGACGGATCGTTCACCACCTACAGCGAGGCCGTGACGGCCGGATCGGTCGCCGTGCACTTGAAGATCGGCGCCTCGCTCGGCTCCGCGGTGGTCACCATCGGCACGATCGCGGCGGTGCCGAGCAGCGAGGTCCCCACCGGCTTGGTGGACCTGTCGGGTCTCGTCCCCTACGTGGTGAGCAACCTCGCCCCCGGCTCGAGCGTCACCATGACCTTCGAAGTGTCGGGCAAGATCGTCCCCACCACCGTGCTCCGCGATGTCGCGGGCACCTTGAGTGACATCACCTCGACCACGTCGATCGCGGGTCACTTCATCACCCTGACGCTGACCGACGGCGGGACCGGCGACGCCGACGCAACGGCGAACGGCTCCATCGCCGACTCCCTGGTCATCTTGGGCACGATCCAGCCGCAAGCGACACTGACCCTCAAGAGCGCGGCGACGACGCTGGCGTTGACGGCGAGGCACGCGGTTCTCAAGAGCGTGGGCGGTTCGGGCAACGGCACGGTCACCTTCCACGTCGACACCGCCTACGTGAACAGCGCGAGTTGCAGCGTCACCGGCCACAGCTTGACGGCTTCGACCGCGGGCACCTGCGAGGTGGTCGCGGCCAAGGCGGCGATGCCGGGGTTCTACGCGACGACGTCGGCTCCGGTGCTCTTCACCTACGAGCTCGCCAAGCAGAAGCCCTTGACGATCACCAACTCGTCGCTGTCCCGGCTGCTCTCCAGGACAACCCTGCTGCACACGAGTGGCGGCTCGGGCAAGGGCAACGTGAGCTTCGCGGTCGACGCGGCGCACGTCAACTCGGCGGCTTGTTCGGTGGTCGGTCGGGTCCTGTCGGCGACGACCCCGGGCACCTGCGACGTGGTGGCGACCAAGGCGAGTAGCTCGTTGTACGACGCCACGACCTCCGCGGCGGTGGAGTTCACCTTCAACTACGCGCTCCAGCGCACCCTGGTCATCTCCAACTCGACCCAGACTCGCGCGAGGACGTCGGTGGTGGTGCTGCACTCGGCGGGCGGATCGGGCAGCGGTGCCGTGACCTTCGCCCTGGACGCGTCGTCGGCCAATTCGGCTAATTGCTCCATCACCGGTACGAGCCTGTCGGCGACCGCCGCGGGGACCTGCGAGGTGGTGGCCACCAAGGCCGCGAGCATGGGCTACGGGTCCACGAAGTCGGCGGGGGCCACCTTCACCTTCTCGTAGGTGTCCGACGGGCCGATGGTGTTGACACCGCGCCCACTGGCGAGGGCTCGGGACCTCGCTGCAGTTCGCGTCGGAAACGGGGAATCACTTCGTCGGTGTGATCCCATCGAGTCGGCGTTGTAGCTGCACGACGTCCACGCCCAGGGCCTCCAACAGGACCGCCGCCGGATCCAACGGAGGGAGACGCAGGATCTGGTCCAGCACTTGCGGGGCCGTGACGTAGGTCTTGCGGCGGTTGGGCTTGACGGCGCGTTCCAGCACCTTCTTCGCAGCGGGTGTCAAAGCCAGCCGTGACCTGGACGCGACGTCCGTGAACCGGGGCCTCTTCGATACGGGGCGCGTGGGCAGTGGTGGTACGTGGGTGATGGACCCCAGGCCCACGACGGCGAGGGCTTCGTCGTCGAGCGCGTCGAGCGCCCCACGAGCACGATCCCGGTTCACGCCCAATAGGCCTTCGATCGAGGATTCGTCGAACAACGCCAGCAAGACGTGTTCGGTGCCAATTCGGCGGTCTCCTCGGCGGCGGGCCTCCTCACCGGCCCGCAGACAGATGGTCCGGGCGTGAATCATCTCTGGTGTGGGCGCGGTGGTGTTCACGACGACTCGCGGTTGTACTTGGCGTGCACGGATTGACGGGTCACTCCCAGCGCGTCCCCAATCTGTTGCCAGGACCATCCACGTTCCCGGGCCAGTGCGACGTGCATCGCTTCGACCCTCTCCGCGACGCGACGCAGTGCCAACGACGCGCGCAACCCCACCGCCGGATCTTCGCAGGAGTGAGGGGGAGTGAGACTTTCGACATCCATGAGTGTCAGTCTAGACTGACACTCATGGATGTGCCAATCCGGGCTGACGTGCCGGGCCATCACGTCCGGGCGCCCCGGATGGCCGAATCCGGCCCCCGGCTCGAAGTGTGCCAAGGTGAACTCGGGAATGGTGCGACGGGAGGGGACGTGTCGTCAACTGTCCAGACTGTGCCGGGTCATTTCGACTCCGGACCTTGCGAACTCCATGGTCTCGCTCGATGACGACCTTCGACGCCCCCGACGTGCGAGCCCGTTGTGGCTGGGTGGGCGCGGCGCCGGAGTTCCTGGGGTATCACGACAGCGAATGGGGCTTCCCGGTCGGCGACGACCGTGAGTTGTTCGAACGGCTCTGTCTGGAGAGTTTCCAGTCGGGGTTGAGTTGGCGCACGATCCTGGCGAAGCGTGAGAACTTCCGCCGCGCATTCGCCGGATTCGACTATCGCGTCGTCGCCGAGTTCGGCGATGCGGAGATCGAACGGTTGCTGGTCGACAGTGGAATCGTCCGTCATCGAGGAAAGATCGAGGCCGTCGTCAACAACGCTCGGCGAGCCGCCGAGCTGGCGGAGGCGGAGGGCTCCTTGGCGGGGTACTTCTGGGCCTTCGAACCCGTGATGGCCGAGACCGAGTCTCTGGACCGGACGTCCATCACCGCGGCGTCGGTCGCCTTGTCCAAGGACTTGAAGAAGCGTGGCTGGAGATACGTCGGACCGACCACCGTCCTGGCGTTCATGCAGGCGGCGGGATTGGTCAACGACCACGTCGAGGACTGCGTCACGCGACCGTTGGCATCGGCCCAACGCGCCAACTTCGCGATAGTGCGCTAGACCGACCAGAGGTGCACGGTCCCGTCAGCGCAGACGGGGTTCGAAGAACGGGGGACCTTGGTGACGTTGGCTGAGACCCCGGGGCGAGGACCTCACGACGACAGGGAGCCCCAGCTCGGTGGAGGACCGACCGGGGGCAAGTACGATTCAACCGGTGGGTTTCCTCAAGGGTTTCCTCCGTCCCGCCCTCGTAGCTCAGGGGATAGAGCATCGGTTTCCTAAACCGAATTATGGGGTGCGTCTTACTCTTCGAAAGCCCAATGATTTCCCTGCAGTTACTGGTGAGTGGCCTTATTCGAGGGTCATCGGAGAGTTGGGAAATCACCAACTATTCCCGACCATTCCCGGTAATTGTTGTGCTGAGGTTGTGCTGGAAATTTCTACGGACTTGCCCCAAGCAATTGCTCGATTTGAAGTCCGGTCAGATCGGAAACTTCACGTCGATGATCAACGGAACATGATCGGAGTACTTCGGCGCGACCCACTCGTCGAAGTTGCCGACGGTGACAGAAGTGAATGGAATCCAACTCTCTGGGAGAAAGCAGAAGTCAATGTGATAACGAGGTCCGTCGACCTTGCGGTCGCGCCAGTAGATCGTGGGATCAGGTTCTTGTCCGAACTCAACACCGAGCACCTCGTGGTACGCGCTGACCAGACCGCGCCGTCTGAGCAGATCGACCTTGGTTGCGAAGGGCCGTGCACCTCGCGGCTTGTCCCAAGTCACGTTGTCGTTGAGGTCGCCCGCCAGCACGACGCGCCCTTCATCGAACAGGTCGGCGTACGTTTCGAGAGCTCCCTGAATTTGAAAATCTCTGTTCGGTCCCATCGCTAGCGGACTGGCGCGGTGGTTCATCGCCCATATAGCGAGAAGGTTGAAATCGACTGGCCCTCGCACGCGAAGGGGGAGCACCCATTCGAGGTTCCGGTCTGGAGGGCACGCTGGTTCCAGTTCGAATGGTGCAAACACCAGGGTACCTAGACCCTTGGACGGGTTTGCCCCAATCCACTGGTATGAGTGTTGCACTGTCTCGGCGGGCCGAATTGGAACCTTGGAAGGCTCCGCCACTTCTGGAAGAACGGCGATATCAGGAGCAAGCCGCGCGAGTGCGTCCATCTTTCTATGAAGAGCCATGTTGCAATTCCAAACCACGATGCGCATGGCATCAACTTAGGGCAGCAGTCTGATGAAATTGACTTGGATTTCAGCGAACGATTCCGGTCGGTAAGCGTTGAGAGGGTTTGTCTGAGGTGATGATGCCCCTCGAGAGGAGGGGCTTAGGCAAGTCCGTGGCCCGAACTGTTGACAGTCGAATCAGGAATCTGAGTCATTGAATTCCCATTGGCAGGAACGGCCCCCTCTCGCCAATCGTCATCCTGAGTGGCCGATCACTCCTCTTCGCTGAGCGATTCAATGATGAATGCGTCAATTTGATCTCTCACCTCAGCAACTCCTTCGGGTCCGTGCCGTCAGCGTTCTTTGTGTTCAAGAAATCTCCCTCGCGGTACTGCCAACGGTCATCAGGCCCTCTGTGCCAACCTCTAGTGAGACAGTCTGCACTGACAAATTAATCAACTAAGAGGGCGGAGAAGGAATTTCTCCAATGACCATATCCACACTCACTATCGATGACGCCAACCTGCATAATGGTGCGATGAACGACCCTGAAGTGCCCAACCCCGAGGTGCTGGAGCGCTCGGCCGGCCGACGACAGTTCTCGGCCAAGTACAAGGCCAAGATCCTCGCCGAATACGACACCCTGTCGCGACTCGAGAGAGGAGCGCTGCTGCGTCGCGAGGGTCTCTACTCCTCTTTGATCACCACCTGGCGCGATCAGCGTGACAAGGGGGCCGAGCAGGCTCTCGCTCGACCCGCGGGACGCCAGAAGGTCGATCCGCGAGATCGCGAGATCACGCGCCTCACGCGCGAGGTCGGACGACTCGAGGGTGAACTCGACACCTCGAGAAGGGTCGTCGAGATCCAAGCAAAACTCTCCGCGCTGTTAGAGACACTCGCCTCGACCAGCACTGCGGAAAGCAGCGAGAAGAAATGATTGACGAGGCTATTCACGAGCTCAGCGGCGTCGTGAGCACGTCTCATGCCATCGCCGCGCTCGGAGAGAGTCGCGCGACCTGGTATCGCCGACACCGCCAGAGTCCCTTGCCCGAGAAGCCCGAACGAGTCGCCACGCCCCAACCAAGAGCGCTCTCGGAGGTGGAGCGCAAGCAGATCAGGGCGACGCTGGAGTCCGAGGAGTTCATCGATGCCGCCCCCGCCGCCGTCTACGCCAAACTCCTCGATCAGGGCGTCTACCTGGGCTCGGTCTCGACCATGTACCGCGTGCTGCACGAGCACGACGAAGTGCGTGAACGACGTCGCCAGGCCACGCACCCCGCGCACAAGAAGCCCGAGTTGATTGCCACCAAGCCCAATGAGATTTGGAGCTGGGACATAACCAAACTGCACGGACCCGAGAAGTGGACCTACTACTACCTCTACGTGATCATCGACATCTGGAGTC
>CAIORQ010000074.1 GCA_903860745.1 uncultured Actinomycetes bacterium
ACCAGTGTGACGGCCGTGTCCCAGGTGCCACCGGTTTCATTGGCGTAGAAGGACACGCCGGAGTCCGTGCCGATTGCCAGGCAGTTCCCGACGCTCGGGCAACTCACGGCGTCGAAGGCGTCGTAGCTAGAGGTACCGGTGTTGACCGCCGAGACCACGCCCCAGGCGAAGTCGCCACCGGTGAAGGTCCCCGTCACGTACATGGGATACGACGAGCTATCGGGATTCATCTGGTCGTCCTGGCCCACCGCCACGCAGGTCGACCCCGCGCAGCTGACGGCGCTGAAGGTGTCGGCGACGCTCGTTCCGGTGGTCGTCTCGGGCTGGAGGGTGGGAGAGGACCAGGTCCCGCCGATCTCGCTGGCCGACACGGCCTGAGGGTTCCCGGGCGTCGCCTCGCCCACCGCGACGCAGTTCCCGTCGCTCTCGCAGCCCACGCCGGTGAAGGAGGCGGACTCGGTCACCTGGTTGACGACGACGGGAAGGTCGGTGACCGCTCCCCACGTCCCATCCACCATCGAATCGACGACGGGCGAGTTCGTGGTCTGGTCCGAGCCCACCGCCACGCAGGACGTGACGCTCGAGCACCACAGCGCCACGAAGTTCCCCGTCGCGCCCGCGATGGGCAGATCGACGGGCGCCGTCCACGTGCCGCCGGTCTCCACGGCGTACATCGGCTCGACGCTTCCGTAATCCTCGCCCACGGCGACGCAGTCACCGGCCGAAGGGCAGGACACGGCGCTGAAGTCACCCGTGCCGACCACGCCGACCGTGGCGAGGTCGCTGAAGGTGTTGAGCAGTACCGGTGTCGCGGCCCCGACGCTCGGCGCACCGATCCCGCCGAGCAGTGACAGGGAGATGGCGACGACCGTCGCCACGCTTCTCCGCCACGACACCCCCCGCGCACGACCCAACACCGACACCACCTCTCGCTCCGGGAGTCCACACCGCAGAACGTCAACACCCTAGTGTTGGTCCTTCGTCGATCGAGGGCGCGTCCGGTCAACCACTCGTTCTCCAAACGCTCGAAGGTCGTGTCGGCGCGGCGTCAGCGCGTCGCCACGACTCAGTCGGACTCGCCTTCGACCTCGGGGGCGTCGTGCAGGGCGAGCGCGATCTCGGTCGCGGCCCAGAACAGCGCCTCACGGACCGACCCCGCGCGGTCCCAGTGGCGACTGTCCCACTCCACGCCGGCCACCATGTCGCCGGCGTAGAGCAGATGTGCCAATCGAAGTCCGCGATAGGAGGCCAGCGCGATGAGGGCCGACGCCTCCATGTCGACCATGTGGCAGCCCTCGCCGATGCGGCGCTTCACCCTCGAGGGCGTCTCGCGGAATAGGGCGTCGGTGGTCCATACGCGCCCGGCGAAGTGCTCCATCCCCAGTTCGTCGAGCGTTCGGCTCGCCACGGACACCCCGAGCGCCTGGGCCTCGATCACCCGTGACGGACGCACGTAGTGCGCACTGGTGCCTTCGTCTCGCAGCGCGCTGTCGACCACCATCACGCGGCCCACGTCGAAGGCCTCGTCCAGGGCTCCGGCGCCGCCGCACGCGACGAAGGTCGAGATGCCCAACGCCGCCGCCTCCTCGGTGAAGCCGACCGCGAGGGGTGAGCCCACTCCCGGGTGCAGCACGCTCACGGGTCGACCACCCACCAGCACCTCGTAGACGTGGTTCGAGCCGATCTCGCTGCGTAGGGTGTATCGCGGCGTCAGGACGCCCCGTTCGGCCAGGCTCTTCAAGAGGTCGTTGAAGAAGCACAGGACGGCGACCGGGGCCAGGTCCCGTGGCCGGTGCATGAGGTGGGCCTCGATCACCCCGCCTTCGTCGAGGTCGTCCTCGAGAAGAGGCAGGATCGGCTCGTGGCTCATCGCTCCACGCTCACCAGGTCCCTCGACCCGGCGAGGGCCGGCGGCGCCACTGGGGCCGCCCAACGGTCAAGACCGGTCACGTGCGCCGCCGAGATCAACTCGCCTCGCTCAGCAGGTCCTCGGGAACCTGCGAAAGGACGCGCAAGATGGCCTGAGCCAGGTCGCGCGCCGACGCTGCGTCCATTTCGAGCGCCACTCGCGCGGCCGCGCCCGCCTCGGGGTTGCGCACGTCGACCATGAGCGCGTGGCCGGCCGCGAAGTGCACCGGGTGATCGAAGTAGACGGTGGCCGTCCTCATCGATGTCCAGCCCTCGGGGGTCTTTCCGCTGGCTCGAAGGTCCAGGGTCTCGGTCTGGTAGGTGCACATCACGCCACCGTCCTGTCGAGGAAGGCGAAGACCTCACGCCACCCCTCCGTCGCCGATTCGGGTCGGTAGCTCGGACGGTCCACGTTGAAGAAGGCGTGACCCGCACCCTCGAAGGTCCTGAAGGTGAACTCCTTGCCCGCGGCGCTCAGGGCGTCGGCGAGCACTCGGGTCTGCTCGGGCGACGGGTACTGGTCCTCAGCGCCGAAGAGGCCCAGGACCGGACCCCGCAGGTTGCCGACCTCTCCGACCACCGCTCGGGCTCGGACCGGTGACTCCGCCGGCGAATCGACCACCGCGAAGGCGCCGTAGCAGTCGATGACGGCATCAAGGGGAAGACGGCATCCCACGAGGAGCGACTGACGACCACCCGAGCAGTAACCGATCGAGGCGACCTTGCCGTTGGAGGAGGGCAGGGACTTCAGGTGGGCCACGGCCCCGGCCACGTCGCCCACCAGGCGGTCATCGGGCACGCCGCCGTTGGCCCGTGCCACGGCGGCCGCGTCATCGGGGGCCGCTCCGGGTGCCTCGCGGTGGTACAGGTTCGGCATCAGCGCGGCGTAGCCGTGAGCCGCGAACTTCCTGGTGATCTCCTTCGTGGCTTCGTCGTAGCCCGGCATGTGATGGATTACCACGATGGACCCGCAGCGCTCGACATCCGTCGGAACCGCCAAATAGGCCTCGATCTCGTCCCCGTCGTTCCCGGTGATTGCGATGGTGTCGGCGCGCAGATTGTGCGTCATTCTCGCTCCTCTCTCGTCCCCCGACGTCGCGGCGAGCAGTCGGCACCGGACCGCCACCTATCGAGGACGACTCGACGATAGCCCTCGACTGCGAATCCCGTGTCGCCCCCTCGACGCCGCGGTGTCCGTTAACATCGCCAACGACGCCACCGCGCGTCGACGGGTCGCCATCGCCGCCAAGAGGAACGGCGACGGGCAATCAAGAGGGGGCCATGTTCGACCGACGAGCTCACGGAGAGCACGCTGAGGTCGAACTCGCGATCGACGTGACCGTCGAGCTCCGCAACGCCCTGGCGAAGCACGGATCGGAAGCGGGTCACTACAACGTCCTTGGCCCGGACCCCTGGCGAGTCATATGGAACCACGACCGCAGTGGCTTCATCTCCTTCCTCGAAGCACGCCACTGCGTACTGACGTGGCGCTCGCCGGTGGCGTCGAGGTCCGACTATGAACACCTGCTCGCGTCGCTCCTCAACCACGCTCGCGCCACTCGCCGCCAACTCTTTTGCGTGCCCGTCAACGAGGACGTCACCGCGGTGGCGCGGGACCTGGGGATGTCCGCGACCTGGATGGGCACGGAGTGCTTCGTCGACCTGGCGTCGTGGAACCTCGAGGGAGGGCGACGCGAGAAGCTTCGCTTGGCCCAGAACCACGGCCGACGCCTCGGCCTGACGTGGCGAGAGGCCCGTCCACTGGAGTCCGAGATCGACTTCACCGGGTTGGCTCGCGTCGAGGAGGCGTGGAAGCAGGAGCGTCGAGAACGTCGCACCGACTCCTTCTTGCGCACGTCCTTCACGGAGCTGGCCCATCTGCGCCGCTTCTTCGTCTGCGAGGAGTCCGGTGAAGTCGTGGCGTCGACCACCTGCACCCCGATCAACTCCCGGGGTTGGTACCTCCAGGACCTGGTCCGTACGCCCCACGCCCCTCGGGGCGCCCTCGAGGGAACACTCATCCTCGCGTTGGATACTCTGCGCGACGAGGGATACACGACAGCCTCGAACGGGCCCCTCGCCTTCTGGCACCCCTCAGAAGGTCAAACCGACAACCACCCGCTCGGGCCAGTGGCCAACCGAGTCATCGCCTACTTCGATCGTCGGTACCGATTCCAGAACATCAACCAGTTCCGTTCCAAGGTCGCGGCGGACAGCCTGCGAGCGACCTACCTCCTGCGCAGCGACCGCATGGTGACCCCCCGAGTCGTCCGGTCCCTCGTACAACTCCTGACGCGTGCGACAACCCCGTGAGACCAGCGGAGTGATTCGCCGAGAACGTCGTCGCGCCACGACGACCACTTGAGGACACCGACCGACCCCGAAGTAGCCAGGAGACGCGACTGCACGGACGCCTCAGCGGCCGTTGCGTAGTGCCCCCGGCAGGATTCGAACCTGCGCTCACGGTTTAGGAAACCTAGAACGCTCAACTCACAAAGCCCTTTTATTTACTGAATCCAATCACGAAAATCGCATTTTCATGTCATGTCGTTCCGTTCTGGTTCCGAAGTTCGCGACGAAAGCGCACGCAACGGGTACGTCAGAAAAGCGTGTCCAAACAGCCCTCACTGACCAGTTTGAGATTCCAGACGTGGTCGATCACATCAAAGGCTTCTCGGAACGGAAGTCTGGTTGTCTCCCAGCCCGCGCCGTCAGTGATCCAAACAAACTCAAAGCCTTGGCCTGAGAGCAGTTGTGCCAATCCTTTGTATTCGCCAGCGGTCGCCTTGAGTTTCGAGCCGCCGCCGCCGTAAAAGTTCGTTTCAACGATTACGAGTTTTTTGCCGTCACTAATCGCGAAGTCGTAGCGACGGGAGGTCTTATCAACGGGCACAGTAATGCCCCACCGTTGATAGATTGCCGACTGGTTCGCTTGTTCGATGAAGTCAAACTGCTGTGACTCCGCCGCCTTTGCAATCAATCCCCCGACGACGGTCTCCAT
>CAIORQ010000075.1 GCA_903860745.1 uncultured Actinomycetes bacterium
GGGCGGCGATCTCGCCGGCGACTACCGTGGCCAGACCATAGGTCGCCCCCACCGACAGGTCGATTCCTCCAGCCACCAATACCAGCGCGCCCGCCGCTGCGATGCACAAGGTGGCGGCCTGCTGGTCGAGGATGTTGATCAGGTTCGTGGTGTGCAGGAAGGGAGAACTCGTGATGGACAAGATGATGAACAAGATGACGAAGGGGATCAGGATCCCCGCCGTCCTCCACGAACCCAGGGCTCGCCTCGTGGCGACGCGCAGGAATGACCCCGGCCCCGACGAGTCCTCGGACAGGTCGATCTGTTCAGCAGTGTGATTGGTCATGGTTCTCCTCAGGTACCGCTGGTCTCGGCGAAGGCGGCCGCGAGTACGGCCTGCTCGTTCATGTCGGGACCGGTGAGTTCAGTGATGAAACGTCCGTGGCGCATGACCAGGACGCGGTGAGCCAGCCCGAGCACTTCTTCGAGCTCGGAGGAAATCACGATGACGCCCATTCCCTCCGCAGCCATCTCGACCAGGAGGTCGTAGATGGCGCGTTTCGATCCGACGTCGACCCCACGGGTGGGCTCGTCCGCGATCAGGACCGACGGTGCGCACATGATGCTGCGCGCGAAGAGCAGCTTCTGCTGGTTCCCGCCTGAGAGCATCGACACCGATTGGCCCATGCCGGCTGACTTCACGGTGGTCTTGGTCATGAGACCGGCCACGGTGCGGCGCTCTCTAATGCCGGCGATCCAGCCGAGGCGACTCACGAGGTCCAGACGCGACAGCGAGACGTTCTCCCTCACCGATCGTCCCATCATGAGGCCCATGTCCTTTCGAGATTCCGGGATCAATGCCAGACCGCGACCGATAGATCGATGAGGACTGTGTCCACCCAAATCCTCACCATTGAGACGTACCGTTCCCCCCGATACTTTGCTATCTCGAAAGATGGCGCGCGCGAGTTCCGATCGGCCGGCACCGACGAGCCCCGCGATGCCCAAGATCTCGCCCTTGCGCAGGACGAAGGAGCAATCGTCCACGCCCGGCGCGCTCAGATGGTCGACCTCGAGGACGGTGGGCGCCGAGGACTCACCCACGTTCTTCTCGGGGAACACTGAGGAGAGTGAACGCCCCAGCATCCCCTCGATCAGAGACTCCTCGGTGGCGCCGTCGGCGTCGACGGTGCGCACCAGATGTCCGTCGCGCAACGTGGTGATGGTGTCGGCGAGCGAGAGTACCTCGGACAAGAAATGCGAGATCAAAATGACGGCGCTCCCGCGGCGCGCGAGCGAACGGATGATCTCGTGAAGTGCGGCGGACTCGTGGTCCGACAGTGCGGCGGTGGGTTCGTCCATCACGTCGATCGCTGCGTTGCGCGAGAGCGCGCGCATGATCTCAACTTTTTGCTGGTCCGCCGTCGAGAGGCTTCCGGCGCGAGCGTCGGGCGCGAGGTTGAATCCCACGCGCGTCGCCAACTCGCGGAAGCGACGTCGCATCTCTCGCCGGCGCACTATTCCGGCA
>CAIORQ010000076.1 GCA_903860745.1 uncultured Actinomycetes bacterium
GAATTGGAAGAAGAGAGGCACACGTGGCGACCAAAGCGATCGTCGGCGAGAAGGTGGGCATGACCCAGGTCTGGGACGACCAGAATCGGGCCGTCCCCGTGACCGTGGTAAAGGTCAGCCCAGCTCGCGTCGTCCAGGTAAAGACTCCCGAGAAGGAGGGCTACTCGGCCGTCCAGGTGACCTGGGGGACGCGACGCGTGTCCACCCTGAGCAAGCCCGAGCTCGGCCACTTCGAGTCGGCGGGCGTCGCTCCGGGCAAGAAGCTCGTCGAGCTGCGCCTCGACGACGTCTCGTCGTACTCCGTGGGCCAGGAGATCCTGGCCGACGTGTTCGAGAAGGGCGAGATGATCGACGCCACGGCCGTGAGCAAGGGCAAGGGCTTCGCCGGTGGCATGAAGCGCCACAACTTCTCCGGCCAGGGTGCCGCCCACGGTAACCACAAGCACCACCGTGCGCCGGGCTCCATCGGCGCGTGCTCGACCCCGGGCCGCGTCTTCAAGGGCACCAAGATGGCTGGTCGCATGGGCGGCGAGCAGGTGACCACCACGAATCTCGAAGTGATCGGCGTCGACACCGAGCGCAACCTCGTCCTGGTCAAGGGTGCCGTGCCCGGCCCCCGCGGCGGCGTCGTGGTGCTGCGCACGTCGGTGAAGAACCCGATGAAGGCTGGAGGTGCTCGATGAGCGACGTTTTCACCTTGCGCGGCCCCGTGAAGAAGGACCGCCCCGAACCCGCCCAGCGCTCGGTCGCCCGTAAGAGCGTCGAGGGCGAGGAGCTGGGTTCGGTCGCCCTCGAGCCGACGATCTTCGGTCTCGAGCCCAACGTGGCCGTGATGCACCAGGTCGTCAAGGCCCAGCTGGCCGCCAAGCGCGCCGGCACCCAGTCCACCAAGACCCGCAAGGAAGTCCGCGGTGGCGGCAAGAAGCCCTTCAACCAGAAGGGCACCGGGGGAGCGCGTCAGGGAACCATCCGTGCGCCGCACTACCCGGGCGGTGGTATCGCGCTCGGCCCCAAGCCGCGCAAGTACGACCAGAAGACGCCCAAGAAGATGATCCGCCTGGCGCTGTACTCGGCCCTGTCGGACCGCGCGTCCGAGGACCGCGTGGCCCTGGTGGACAGCTTCGCCGCCTGGAGCGCCCCCAAGACCAAGGACGCGGTGAGCTCGCTCAACGCCCTGGGCCTGTCGGGCAAGGTCCTCGTGGTGCTCGGTCGTGACGACGCGGTGGCCTTCCACTCCTTCGCCAACCTGAGCAACGTCAAGACCATCGACGCCGGGGAGATCAACGCCTACGACGTCTTGGATTCGGACTGGGTGCTCTTCACCGACGCCACCCTGCCGACCGCGAAGGAGATCAACTGATGCGCGATGCCATGAGCGTCCTGATCCGTCCCGTGGTCTCGGAGAAGACCACGAACCTGATGGAGAACCGCACCTACGTGTTCGTCGTCGACCCTAAGGCCACCAAGGTCGACGTGCGCAACGCCGTCGAGCAGGCCTTCAACGTCAAGGTCACCAACGTGAACACTCTCAACCGCAAGGGTAAGTCGACGCGCAACCGTCGCACCGGTGTCGTGGGCTCGCGCCCCGGCACGAAGCGGGCCATCGTCACCCTCGCTGAGGGCGACACGATCAACCTCTTCGAGAGCTAAGGACTGACATGGCACTGCGTCACCGCAAACCAACCAGCCCCGGTCGCCGATTCCAGACGGTCTCCGACTTCGCCGACGTCACCACGTCGACGCCGGAGAAGTCGCTGCTGGACTCCAAGCCCAAGACCGGTGGCCGCAACAACTACGGCCGCAAGACGTCGCGTCACCGCGGCGGCGGGCACAAGCAGCAGTACCGCATCATCGACTTCAAGCGCAACAAGGACGCCATCCCGGCCAAGGTCGCGACCATCGAGTACGACCCGAACCGCACCTGCCGCATCGCCCTGCTGCACTACGTCGACGGTGAGAAGCGCTACATCCTCGCGCCCAACGGCCTCAAGGTCGGCGACGTCGTCGAGTCGGGTCCCAAGGCCGACATCCGCAACGGCAACACCCTGCCGATGCGCTTCATCCCGACCGGTTCGACCGTGCACAACGTCGAACTGCGTCCCGGTGGCGGTGGCAAGATGGCCCGTAGCGCCGGCATGAGCGTGCAGCTGGTCGCCAAGGACGGCGGTTACGCCACCCTGCGCCTGCCCTCGACCGAGATGCGTCGCGTGCCGATCGACTGCCGCGCGACGCTGGGCACGGTGGGCAACTCCGAGCACGAGCTCATCAAGATCGGCAAGGCCGGCCGCAACCGCTGGAAGGGCATTCGCCCCCAGACCCGCGGTGTGGCCATGAACCCGGTGGACCACCCGCTCGGTGGTGGTGAGGGCAAGACGTCCGGTGGACGTCACCCGGTGTCACCGTGGGGTCAGCCCGAGGGTCGTACGCGCCTGCCCAAGGCGTCGGACGCTCTCATTATTCGTCGTCGCCGTGGACGCGGCTCGCGGAGGTAGGTAGGAAATGTCACGTAGCCTCAAGAAGGGTCCCTTCATCGACGCTCACCTTCTCAAGAAGGTGGACGCCATGAACGCGGCCAACGAGAAGAAGGTCATCAAGACCTGGAGCCGTCGTTCGACGGTGATCCCGGACATGGTCGGCCACACCTTCGCCGTGCACGACGGTCGCCGTCACGTGCCGGTGTTCTGCAACGAGTCGATGGTGGGACACAAGCTCGGCGAGTTCGCGCCGACGCGCACCTTCAAGTTCCACGCCGGCCAGGAAAAGACGGGACGTCGCTAATGACCGGACCCAAGACCAACGAGCGCGCGGGCACCCGGGCCGTCCTGAAGGGCTACCACATGTCGGCCACCAAGGCCCGCGTGGTGCTGGACCTGATCCGTGGCGAGGACGTGCAGAGCGCCGCCGAGATCCTCGCGGGCACCACCCGTGAGGCGGCCGGTGTCGTCGCCAAGGTGCTGGCGTCGGCCGTGGCCAACGCCGTCAACAACGACGCGATGAACGCCGACGAGCTCTACGTGTCGGCCGCCTACGCGGACGAGGGCATCACCATGAAGCGCTTCACGCCGCGCGCGCGCGGCCGCGCGGGCAAGATCCGCAAGCGTTCCTGCCACATCACCGTGATCGTGTCGCGACTGGACGAGGACCGTCTGGCCATGCTGCGCGTCGCGCGCTCGGCCCAGGCCGCCGCGTCGCGCTCGCGCCGCGTCGCCTCCTCGCGTCGTGCGAGCACCACCACGCCGGTGGCGCAGTACGAGCCGTCGGTCGACGTGCTCGAGGAAGAGATCGTCAATCCCCAGTCCGAGGTCGAGGCCACCGAGGTGGCCGAGGCGACCGAGGGCGACGAGACCGTGAACGAAGAAGCAGTTGGCGTGGCCAACGAGGACGAGACGGTGTCCGAGGACACCACTGAGGAGACCAACTAATGGGCCAGAAGGTAAATCCCTACGGTTTCCGCCTCGGCATCACGACGGACTGGAAGTCGCGCTGGTTCAAGGAGCGTGGCTACAAGGACCTCGTCATCGAGGACTGGAAGATCCGCGACTACCTGACCAAGCAGCTCGAGAGCGCCGCCGTCAGCCGCATCGAGATCGAGCGCAACTCCGACCGCATCCGGGTGGACATCTACACGGCCCGACCGGGCATCGTCATCGGCCGCCGCGGCGCCGAGGCCGAGCGTCTGAAGAAGGACCTGGAGAAGATCACCGGGCAGAAGAACAAGATCTCCTTGAACATCCAGGAGATCAAGCAGCCGGAGCTCGACGCCGCGTTGATTGCCCAGGGCATCTGCGACCAGCTCCTGCGTCGCGTGGCCTTCCGCCGCGCCATGAAGCGCGGCATCCAGACCGTGCAGAAGGCCGGGGCCATGGGTGTCAAGATCCAGGCGTCTGGTCGTCTCGGTGGCGCGGAGATGTCGCGTCGCGAGTCCTACCGCGAGGGCCGCGTGCCCTTGCACACCCTGCGCGCCGACATCGACTACGGCTTCCGCGAGGCTCGCACCTCGACGGGACGCATCGGTGTGAAGGTCTGGATCTACAAGGGCGACATCCTGCCGTACCAGCTCACCAACGACGAGAAGATCGTGCGTGAGGCCGCGATGGCCGCCGGTGACCAGGTGCCTGCCGCCGCGGCCGCCGCGCCCAAGGGCGTGGTGCGCGCCGGTGGGGGACGCCGCCGTGTCGACGCCGACGCCGTGGTCGAAGAGACCGTCGTGGTGACCGAGGCCGACGTGGTGACCGAGGCCGACGTGAACCCCGCCGACCTGCTGGCCGCGACCGACGAGGTCGAGCGCCGCCTCAGCGTCGAAGAGGACATCGAGCGTCGCACCGCCCAGGAGCACACGGACACTCCGCACTTTCGAAAGGACGCTGAGTAATCATGTTGATGCCTCGCAAGGTAAAGCACCGTAAGCAGCAGCGCGGTCGTATGACCGGCATGGCCAAGGGCGGCGTGGACATCTCCTTCGGCGACTTCGGCATCCAGGCCCTCGAGGCCGGTTGGATCACCGCTCGTCAGATCGAGGCGGCCCGTATCGCGATGACCCGCCACGTCAAGCGTGGTGGAAAGGTCTGGATCCGCGTGTTCCCGGACAAGCCCGTCACCAAGAAGCCGGCCGAGACCCGCATGGGTTCGGGCAAGGGCAACCCCGAGTTCTGGGTCGCCGTCGTCAAGCCCGGGCGCATCATGTTCGAGCTCGGTGGCGTCGACGAGGCGCTGGCCCGCGCGGCCATGGAGCGCGCCATCCAGAAGCTGCCGATCAAGGCCAAGTTCGTCGTGCGTCCCGGGACGCACGGTACCCCGGAGGTGACCATCTAATGGCGAAGACGAAAGAACGCGTCGCGGAGATGCGACAGATGGGTGACGCCGAACTGCTGGGACGCCTGGGTGAGGCTCGACGCGAGCTCTTCAACCTGCGTTTCCAGCTGGCCACCGGACAGCTCGACAACTCAGCGCGCCTGGGAGAGGTTCGTCGCGACATCGCTCGCTTGGCGACCTTCCTGCGCGAGCGCGAAATTGCGGCCGCGGAGGCCGCGGGAGAGGGTGAGTAGTCATGAGTGACACCACGAACAACGAAGAGAACGTCGAGGTCGTGACCGACACCCCGGAAACGGTCGAGGTCGCGGCGGCCGTCGAGACCCCCGAGGTCGATGCCGTCGTCGAAGAGACCGTCGAGGCCCCGGAAACGGTCGAGGTCGTCGAGACTCCGGCCGCTCCCGCTGTCGAGCGCAAGGGGCCGGTCGTCAAGGCTCCGGTCGTGAAGGCGGAGAAGTCGGCCGAAGCGGTCGAGGACGACGGATCGCGCAAGAACCCGCGCAAGGTCCGTGAGGGCGTCGTCATCTCGGACAAGATGGACATGACCCTCGTCGTGGCCGTCAACGAGCGAGTGAGCCACCCGCGCTACGGCAAGACCGTCCAGCGCACCAAGAAGCTCTACGTGCACGACGAGAAGAACGACGCCAAGATCGGCGACCGCGTGCGGGTCCAAGAGACCCGTCCGCTGTCCAAGCTCAAGCGTTGGCGTCTGACCGAGGTTGTGGAGCGTGCCCGATGATCCAGCAGGAATCCCGCCTCAAGGTCGCCGACAACTCCGGCGCGAAGGAAGTGCTCTGCATCCGCGTGCTCGGTGGTTCGCGCCGCCGCTACGCGTCGATCGGTGACGTGTTCATCGCCTCGGTGAAGGACGCCATCCCCGGCGCCGCGGTGAAGAAGGGTGACGTGGTCCGCTGCGTCGTCGTTCGCACCAAGAAGGAGAAGCGTCGCCCCGACGGCTCCTACATCCGCTTCGACGAGAACGCGGCCGTGTTGATCAACGACCAGCTCCAGCCGCGCGGTACCCGTATCTTCGGGCCGGTCGGTCGTGAGCTGCGCGACAAGAAGTTCATGCGCATTATTTCCCTGGCGCCGGAGGTGCTGTGATGAAGATCCGCAAGGGTGACGACGTGCTCGTCCTCGCCGGCAAGTACCGCGGCGAGCGTGCTCGCGTCGAGGAGGCTCTGCCCGCGCAGAGCAAGGTGATCTTGGAGGGACTCAACGTCGCCAAGCGTCACACCAAGCAGACCGGGGCCACCATGCAGGCCGGGATCATCGACAAGGTGATGCCCCTGCACGTGTCCAACGTCGCGCTGTGGTGCGGTGGGCACAAGGGTCCGGCGAAGGTCGGTTACAAGATTGCTGACGGCACCAAGGTGCGCGTCTGCCGCAAGTGTGGAGAAACGCTATGACGACGACCACTCGTCCCCGCCTCAAGGTGCGCTTCGACGAAGAGATTCGTCCGGCGCTCAAGGAGGAGCTCGGGCTCGACAACATCATGCAAGTCCCGCGGCTCGAGAAGATCGTCATCAACTCGGGCGTGGGTCGTGCGACCCAGCAGGCCTCCCTGCTCGAGGGCGCTCAGCGCGACCTCGAGATGATCACCGGTCAGAAGCCGGTCGTGACCCGGGCCCGCAAGTCGATCGCGAGCTTCAAGTTGCGCGAGGAGCAGCCCATCGGCGTCAAGGTGACCCTGCGCGGCGACCGCGCCTGGGAGTTCTTCGACCGCATGTTGAGCCTCGCCATCCCGCGTATCCGTGACTTCCGCGGATTGTCGCCGAAGTCCTTCGACGGCCGCGGCAACTACACCTTCGGTGTGAACGACCAGTTGATCTTCCCCGAGCTCGACTACGACAAGATTGACGCCCCGCGTGGTTTCGACATCACGATCGTGACCACGGCCCTTAACGACGAGCAGGGTCGCGCGTTCTTGCGCGCGTTCCGCTTCCCCTTCAAGCAGGAGACTCGATAGCCATGGCGAAGAAAGCTCTTCGAATCAAGCAGCAGAAGACACCGAAGTTCTCGACGCGGGCCTACACCCGCTGCGAGCGCTGCGGCCGTCCCCGCTCGGTGTACCGCAAGTTCGGCCTGTGCCGTATTTGCCTGCGCCAGATGGTCCACGCCGGCGAAGTCCCCGGCGTGACGAAGGCAAGTTGGTAGGAGGACAGCTATGACAATGACTGACCCCATCGCCGACATGCTCACGCGGATTCGCAACGCGAACGCCGCCATGTTCGACAGCGTCAAGATGCCCAGCTCGAAGCTCAAGGTGAACCTGGCCAAGGTGCTCGAGCGCGAGGGCTTCATCACCGGCTTCACCGTGACCAAGGTCGAGGGCAAGCCGGGCGAGACGCTCGAGATCGGCCTCAAGTACTCCGAGGACCGCAAGAAGACGATCGCCGGCATCAAGCGCGTGTCGACCCCCGGTCTTCGCATCTACAAGAAGTCCGACCAGATGCCCAAGGTGCTCGGTGGCGTGGGCGTGGCCGTCGTCTCGACGAGCCACGGCCTCATGACCGACCGCGAGGCCCGCAAGGCGAAGCTGGGCGGCGAGGTGCTCTGCTATGTCTGGTAACCGCCCCACGTTCATGGAGGTGTGCTGATGTCTCGCATCGGTCGTAATCCCATCACCATCCCCGCCGGCGTCACGCTGGAGGTCGCTGGTGACACCGTCACGGTGAAGGGTCCCAACGGGACCATGCACCGGACCCTGCCCGACGGCATCACGCTGTCCCAGGAGGGTGACGTCCTCACGGTGGACCGCGCCTCCGAGGAGACCAGCCAGAAGTCGCTGCACGGTCTGACCCGCACGCTGGTGGCCAACATGGTCACCGGTGTCACCACGGGCTGGTCCAAGGAGCTCGAGATCATCGGCGTCGGATACCGCGCCGCGACCTCGGACCCCAAGGTCCTCGACCTGGCTCTGGGCTTCTCGCACCCGGTCAAGTACAACGCTCCCGAGGGCGTGACCTTCGAGGTCCCCACCCCGACGCGCGTCATCGTCAAGGGTGCTGACAAGGAAGTCGTCGGCCAGGTGGCCGCGTCGATCCGCAAGATCCGTAAGCCCGAGCCCTACAAGGGCAAGGGTGTGCGCTACCTCGGTGAGAAGGTCCTGCGCAAGGCTGGAAAGGCTGCGAAGTAATGGCTCGTACCACTCGTGAACTCCGTGAGCGCCGTCACGCGCGCATCCGTCGTCGCCTCTCGGGCACGGCGCAGCGCCCGCGTGTCGCCGTGAGCCGGAGCAACAAGCACATCTCGGCCCAGATCATCGACGACGTCGCCGGGCGCACCCTGGCCGCCGCGTCCTCGGTCGAGGCCGGACTGAAGTCGACCAACGGTGGCAACATCGAAGGCGCCAAGGCCGTCGCGGCCCTGCTCGCCGAGCGGGCCAAGGCCGCCAACATCACCACCGTGGTCTTCGACCGCGGTGGATTCGACTACCACGGCCGCGTGGCCGCCTTTGCGGACCAGCTGCGCGCCGACGGATTGGAGTTCTAATGAGCGATCTCGAACAGTACGAAGAGCGCACCATCAAGGTGAATCGCGTGTCCAAGGTCGTCAAGGGTGGTCGTCGCTTCTCCTTCACCGCCCTCATGGTGATCGGTGACGGCAACGGCAAGGTCGGCCTGGGCTACGGCAAGGCCAAGGAAGCCGGCCTCGCGGTGCAGAAGGGAATCGAAGAGGCTCGCAAGAACCTCTTCGACGTGCCCCTCGCCGGTTCGACCATCGTCTACCCCGTCATCGGCCAGGCCGGTGCGGGCCGCGTGCTCATGAAGCCCGCCGCCCCCGGTACCGGCGTCATCGCCGGCGGCGCGGCGCGCGCCATCCTCGAGATGGCCGGCGTCAAGGACATCATCGCGAAGTCGCTGGGTTCCTCCAACGGCATCAACGTGGCCCACGCCACGATCGAGGGCCTCAAGCAGTTGCGTCGCCCCGAGGAGCTCGCCGCCCTGCGCGACAAGCCGGCCGACCACGTCATCCCCTCGGGGACGCTGCGCGCGTACCGCGAGCGCCAGCGCGAGGGTGACCTCTTCAAGACGGAGGCGTAGCCCATGGCTCAGCTCAAAGTAACCCAGATCCGTTCGTCGATCGCCACCAAGCCCAAGCACCGCGGCACGCTGCGCGCGCTGGGTCTGCGCGGCATCGGCCAGTCCAACGTGCTGCCCGACCGTCCCGAGATCCGCGGGATGATCCACCGGGTGCCGCACCTGATTTCAGTGGAAGAGGTCAACTGATGAAGTTGCACGATCTCACATCGCCCGAGGGCTCGACGCACCGACGCAAGATCGTCGGTCGCGGTATCGCCGGTAAGGGTGGCAAGACCGCCGGCCGCGGTACCAAGGGTCAGAAGGCTCGTCGCCAGATCCCCGCGGGCTTCGAGGGTGGACAGCTGCCGCTGCTGCAGCGCATCCCCAAGCTCAAGGGCTTCACCAACCCCTTCCGCGTGGAGTACACGCCGGTGAACCTCGACGCCCTGGTGACCCTCGGCGTGACCGAGATCAACCCCGACGTGCTCATCTCGCGCGGTCTCGCGCGCAAGAAGGACCTCATCAAGGTCCTCGGGCGTGGCGAGGTGGCCAACGCCCTGCACGTCTCGGCGCACGGTTTCTCGGCGTCGGCCAAGGCCGCCATCGAGGCAGCGGGCGGCAGCGTGACCGTCCTCGACCTGCCCTTCAGCGTGCGGCCGCCGGCGGCGGGCAACCAGCACCAGAACAGGTAGGGTTCGTCCGTGCTGCGGCGTCTCTCGAACATCTTCCGGGTCCCGGACCTTCGCAACAAGGTCCTGTTCACCATCGCCATCATCTGCCTGTACCAGGCGGGTGCCAACATCCCCATCCCCGGGGTGAGTTGGTCCCAGGTGCAGGCCCTGCAGGCCAAGTCGGCCGGCAGCGGCGTGCTGGGGTTCTTGAACCTCTTCTCCGGCGGCGCACTGACGCGCCTGGCGGTGTTCGGGTTGGGCGTCATGCCCTACATCACGAGCTCCATCGTGATCCAGCTGCTCACCACGGTGATCCCCAAGCTGGCCGAGTGGCGCGACCAGGGCCCCGAGGGCCAGAAGCGCATCACCCAGACGACCCGGTACCTGACCATCGGCCTGGCGTTGCTGCAGTCCACCGGCCTCGTCTACGCCTTCCACGGTCACGACCAGGCGCTGCTGGGCTTCACCATCGACCTGATCCCGAAGTTCAGCCTGTGGCTGGGCCTGTTCATGGTCGCGATCATGACCGCCGGGACCGGCTTCGTGATGTGGCTCGCCGAGCTCATCACCCAGCGTGGGATCGGCCAAGGCATGAGCCTCCTCATCTTCGCCAACGTCGTCGCGGGCCTGCCCGCGGGTGGCGAAGCGGTGTGGCAGCAGGGCGGACCGGCGAAGTTCTACATCATCTTGATCATCTCGATCGCGCTGCTCTTCTTCATCGTCTTCATGGACCAGGGCCAGCGCCGCATCCCGGTCACCTTCGCGCGTCGCGTGGTGGGTCGCCGTGAGATGGGCGGCAACTCCACGTACATCCCGCTCAAGGTGAACCAGTCGGGCGTTATCCCGATCATCTTCGCCTCGTCGGTGCTCTACATCCCGATCCTGCTGTCGAACATCATCCCCTGGGCCAGCTTCACGAGCTTCGTGAACAGCTCCCTGCGTCCGACGAGCTTCTTCTACATCGGCGCCGACTTCCTGCTCATCCTGGGCTTCACGTTCTTCTACGTCTACATCGCCTTCGAGCCGCACCAGCAGGCCGAGCAACTGCGCCAGCAGGGCGGCTTCGTCCCGGGCATCCGTCCCGGCGAACCCACCGAGCGCTACTTCTCGCGCATGCTGAGCCGCCTGACGGTCGTGGGCGCGGTCTTCCTGGCCTCGGTGGCGGTCATCCCCAGCATCCTCATGGCGCTGTGGAACATCAACCGCTTCCCGTACTACGGAACCACGTTGCTGATCGCCGTGGGCGTGGCCCTGCAGACCATGCAGCAGATCGACTCGCAGTTGATGATGCGTAACTACGAAGGTTTCCTGAAGAAGTAGCGATGACCCCTCGCGTGATCGTCGTCGTCCTCGGCAAGCAGGGGGCGGGCAAGGGAACCCAGTGCAAGCGCCTGGCGCAGCATCTCAATGTGCCCCACGTCTCGACGGGCGACATCCTGCGCGCCGCGGTGCGCGACCGCACCCCCATCGGCGTCGAGGTCGCCTCGATCCTCGAGGCCGGACAGCTGGTCTCCGACGACCTGGTGAACCGGTTGGTCGAGGAGCGCTTCGCTGAGGACGACGCCCAACGCGGGGCGCTGCTCGACGGCTACCCGCGCACCGACGCCCAGGCCGAGGCGCTCGACGCCATCTTGGGCGAGGACGGCGTGAAGATCTGCGTGAACCTCGACGTGCCCAACGAACTGGTGGCCGAGCGCCTCTCGGCGCGTCGCGTCTGCCAGGAGTGCGGCGCCATCTACCGCGACAGCGACATCGAAGCCATCTCGGGCACCTGCACGAACTGCGGTGGCGACGTCGTGCAGCGCGCCGACGACCTGCCCGAGGCGATCATCAAGCGCCTCGAGGCCTACGAGCGCGATACGGTGCCGCTGCTGTCGTTCTACGAGCGCCGCGGCCTGCTGGTGCGCGTCGACGGCGACCAGGACCCCCAGGAGGTCACCGCCGACATCCTCGACGCGCTCGCCGAACGAGGCATCGGGTGAGGCGCAACGCCGACGAACTGAACAAGATGCGCAAGGCCGGCAAGGTCGTGGCCGAGATGCACGAGGCCACGCGCGCCGCCCTTCGCCCGGGCATCACGACGCTCGAGCTCAACGAGATCGCCGCCGAGGTGCTCGTCAGGCGCAACGCCCGTTCGAACTTCCTGAACTATCACGGCTTCCCGGCGGTCATCTGCACCAGCCCCAACGACATGATCGTCCACGGCATCCCGGGGGACTACGTCTTGCGCGAGGGCGACATCATCTCGGTGGACTGCGGGGCGATCGTCGAGGGCTACCACGGCGACGCCGCCTACACCGCGGGAGTGGGTGAGATCAGCGACCTGGCCCGCCGACTCATCGAGGTCACCGAGCGCTCCATGTGGGCCGGCATCGAGCAGCTCTACAAGGGCAACCGCCTCCACGAGGTGGGCCGGGCCGTGCAGAAGGTGGCCGAGGCGGCGGGCTTCTCGGTGGTGCGCGAGTACGTCGGCCACGCGATCGGCACCGCGATGCACGAGAGCCCCCAGGTGCCCAACTACTGGCCGGGCAACCCCGGGCCGACCCTCAAGGAGGGCATGGTCTTCGCCATCGAGCCCATGGTGAACGTGGGCAGTTACGACACCTACGTGCTCGATGACGGCTGGGGGGTGATGACCGCCGACGGTCAGCTCTCCGCGCACTTCGAGCACACCATCGCCGTCACCGACCACGGCCCCGAAGTCTTCACCGTCGCCTGAGGCGACGCTTCTTGGCCCCGTCGCGGCGCCGCTGCGTCGATCGTCCCGCGCCTACGAGCGGCCTCCTCTTGGTCCGCATCTACGGAAGTGATGCAAAGAATACATCTTTGGAATAGATGTAAATTTATTTCATATCGATATTACTGATAGGATGGTGGCCAAGGGTGACCAGTGGATGACTCCACCGGCGCCGAGAACGACCGACAGAGCCCGATGAAACATGGGCTCTTGACACAGAGAGGCGAGACCATGAACTCCGAGAACCGCGAGATCCACAAGAACGACAGCACCGGTGGTTACCACCCCCTGGGCAGCGACCGACTGCTCCTGGCCTCGGTGGGCACGACTCCCGGGTTGGGTGCCACCTTCGTCAGCATCCAGGGGCGTGGACACCGTCAGCGCTCGGCGCGTCGCTCACTTCGCGCGCTGATCACGCGTGGTCGTCAGGACCACCGTCACACGACGTCGCACTTCGCTGACACCCCCGACTTCAACGCCTTCATGGGCCGCCCCATCGGCTCCACGACGGCGTCCGAGCAGCACCCGAACGACTAGGCGCGAGGAGCCAGCGCCCCTCTCGCCGCGCCGTCACCACGGTCACCTTCTGGGGCTCCGCCGGTCGGTCGGGGCAACGTGGCGTGGCCTCGGCGCACGACGGCCGACCCGGGTTCAGTCGCGGTGTTCGCGGTCGAACTGGCGCTGGGCGAAGAGGGCGGCTTCGGTGCGGCGCTGGAAGCCCAGCTTGGCCAGCAGGTTCGAGACGTAGTTCTTGACCGTCTTCTCGGCCAGGAACATGACCTCGCCGATCTCCCGGTTGGACAGGCCCTCCGAGAGAAGTTCGAGGATGCGCCGCTCCTGGGCGCTCAACGACTCGAGGCGCAGGTCTTCGGTGATCTGGCGGCGCAGACGCTCGCGCGCCCGTTCGATCTGGTCGGTGCTGAGCAGCATCTCGCCCTGGGCGACCCGCCGGATCGAGTTGACCAGGTCGTCACCGCGGACGTTCTTGAGCACGTAGCCCTGGGCGCCGGCCAGGACGGAGGCGTTGAGGGCCTCGTTGTCGGCGAAGGAGGTGAGCATGAGGCAGTTGAGGTGCGGGTAGCTCTCGCGCAGACTGCGACAGAGGTCCACCCCGCTGCCGTCGGGCAGACGGACGTCGAGCACCGCCACGTCGACCTCGGAGAGGTCGAGTGCGAGAGCTGCTTCGAGCGTGCCGGCCTGCTGGGTCACGGTCAGGTCCGCGTTGGATTCGAGGAGTTCGCGCAGACCGCGACGAACGATCTCATGGTCGTCGACGAGCAGGAGGCGGATCATGTCAGGCCTTCTTCAGTGCGGTCCATCTCACCAGTGTGCCACTTCCGACGCGCGACTCGATCACGCAATCGCCACCCAGGTCGAGGGCCCGCGACGCGAGGTTCTTCAGGCCCCTCCCCGGTCCGCTGGCGTGGTCGAAGCCCACGCCGTTGTCGCGCACCCGCAGGACCAGGAAATCCCCGTCGGAATTGATCTCCACATCGACGTGGGTGGCCTCGGAGTGACGCACGATGTTCGACAGGATCTCGCGCAGGGCCTGGATCGTGTGGTGCGCGCAGTGTTCGTTGACCTCCTGAGAGAGCCCCTTCTCCATCGTCAGGTGCGCCTGCACGCCCAGTCGCGCGCCCACCTCGTTGGTGAGCGCCGTGGCGCGTTGGCGCAGGGTGTCCTCGGTGGCGCGGTCCTGGTCGATCTCGAAGATCGTCGTGCGGATGTCGTGGATGGTCTCGTTGAGCTCGTCCAGGGCCTGGTTGACGCGTTCCTGGGCCGTCTCGTCGTCCAGCAGCGGCAGCGCCATCTGCAGGCCGAGTCCGACGCCGAAGAGCCGCTGGATGACGGTGTCGTGTAGGTCGCGCGCCAGGCGCTCGCGCTCCTCGGCCACGGAGAGCTCGCGCAGCTCGCGGCGCAGGTTGGACTGGTCGATGACCGATCCGGCGATCCGCCCGAAGGTGCTGAGCAGCAGCTCGTCGTCGTAGGTGAAGACGTCGCCGCTGACCGGATCGGCCACGTAGAGATTGCCCCAGACGTGTCCGTTGCGGGTCACCACGGGGACTCCGAGGAAGCGGTACATCGGCGGGTGCCCCGGAGGGAAGCCCTCGAAGCCGGGGTACTCGGTCAGGTCGTCGATCCGCATGGGATGGTCGCCCTCGATGGTCTCGCCGAGCACGCCGTGGCCCGTCGGAAGGTCACCGATGCGGGCGATCTCCTCCTCGGTCATGCCGAAGGTGACGAACTCCGACAGGCTGGTGGCGTCGTGCGAGAGGACCCCCAGGGCGCCGTACTTGGCGCCCGCGAGCTGGGTCGCGGCCGAGACGATCTGGTTCAGGAGCGTGTTGAGCTGGGCGTCGGTCTCGATGAGCAACATGGCGTCGATCAGGGCGTGCAGGCGGTCGGGGTCGCGCAGTTCGCGGAATTTCACCTCCCCACCTTTGCACGTCGCGGGTGCCTAGTGGCGTTGACCGACCACCACGGAGATGGGGAAGGAGACGATCTGGCCACCGTGGTTCGTGGCGTCGCCGAGCACGTCGTCCATCGTCGCGACATCATCGGTGACGTCGGCGATGCCCGAGGCGACCACCGACCAGGTGTGATTCGCCTCGTCGACGCCGTCGACCTGCACCGTGAGGACGTCGTGACGCTGGGCGGCCAGCACGATCGAGGGGTCGGAACTGGCGATCAGGATCTTCTGCCTGTTCAGAACCCGGATACGGGCCGGCAGGGCGGTGGGCAGGCAGCGCACCGACACCAGGATCCGAGCGAGCGGGGCCGCCGAAAGCCGGTCGATGCAGTCATCTCGCTCGAGCGCCGTCGACGGCGACAAATCCTCCATCAATCCAGCATGGACGCGAGGCCCGCGAAGGCACTAGGGTCACCGGTCACATTCTGGGCACGCTCCGGGGCCGCTGCGCGGCGCCCGACCGACCTCGCTTTTGCATTCCTGGGGAAATTCGGTAGAATGGTCAGCCGACCTCTTCATGGGGGTCAACCGCCGTGGAGTTCCGTGCTCCCTCGCGTCGCAGTGCCGCAACAAGGAGAAAGAACCTGAGTAAGCCAAAGGAAGACGCGTTCACCGTAGAGGGTACCGTCGTCGAGCCCCTTCCCAACGCCATGTTCCGCGTCGAGCTGGAGAACGGTTACACCGTCCTCGCTCACTCGTCGGGCAAGATGCGCATGCACCGGATCCGCATCCTCCCCGGTGACAAGGTCCAAGTTGAGATCACGCCCTACGACATGACCCGCGGACGCATCACCTACCGCTACAAATAACTCACGTTCCAGAAAGTTCGAGAAAGAAACGACATGAAGGTTCGCGCCAGCGTCAAGACCATGTGTGAGAAGTGCAAAGTCATTCGCCGGGCCGGTCACGTCCGCGTGATCTGCGAGAACCCGCGTCACAAGCAGCGCCAGGGCTAGGAGAGGAAGAATATGGCCCGTATTGCCGGAGTCGACATCCCCCGCGAGAAGCGGACGGTGATCGCACTGACCTACATCTTCGGAGTGGGACCCACCACGGCGCAGCAGGTCTGCGCCGCCACCGGAGTGGACGAGTCCACCCGCGTCAAGGACCTCACCGACGCCGACGTGAACAAGTTGCGCGCCTACATCGACCAGAACGTCACCGTCGAGGGTGACCTGCGTCGCGACGTCGCCCAGGACATCAAGCGCAAGATGGAGATCAACTGCCTGCAGGGGATCCGCCACCGCAAGGGCCTGCCCGTGCGTGGTCAGCGCACCCGTACCAACGCCCGCACCCGCAAGGGTCCCAAGCGCACCGTCGCCGGTAAGAAGAAGGTTTCGAAGTAATGGCTAAGCCCACCGCTGCTCGCAAGACCCGCAAGAAGGAACGTAAGAACGTCGCCTTCGGTGTCGCGCACATCAAGAGTTCCTTCAACAACACCATCGTCTCGATCACGGACCCCGAGGGCAACGTCCTCTCGTGGGCCTCGTCGGGTCAGGTGGGCTTCAAGGGTTCGCGCAAGTCGACCCCCTACGCCGCCCAGCTCGCCGCCGAGAAGTGCGCGCGCGCCGCGATCGAGCACGGTGTGAAGAAGGTCGACGTCCTCGTGCGTGGTCCGGGATCGGGCCGCGAGACCGCCATCCGTTCGATCGCCGCCGCCGGCATCGAAGTGGTGGCCATCAAGGACGTCACCCCGCTACCCCACAACGGCTGTCGCCCCAAGAAGCGTCGTCGAGGCTAAGGAAGATCATGGCTCGTTACACAGGACCCGTTTGCCGACTCTGCCGGCGTGAGCGCACCAAGCTCTACCTCAAGGGTGAGCGTTGCAACTCGATGAAGTGCCCCGTCGCGGAGAACTCGGACCGTCAGAAGCGTGCCTTCCCTCCGGGGATGCACGGCAACGCCCGCCAGCGTCAGGGCTCGGAGTACTTGGGCCAGCTGCGCGAGAAGCAGAAGGCCCGCCGTATCTACGGCCTGCTGGAGAAGCAGTTCCGCAACCTCTACGAAGAGGCCAGCCGCCGTCCCGGCATGACCGGCACGAACCTGTTGCAGTTCCTCGAACTGCGACTCGACAACATCGCGTTCCGCGCGTCCTGGGGCGCCTCGCGCGCCCAGGCCCGTCAGCTGGTGCGTCACGGCCACGTCACCGTCAACGGCAAGCGCGTCACCATCCCTTCGTACCGCGTGCGTCCCGGTGACGTCGTGGCCCTGAAGAACGTCACCCGCGAGAACTTTAACGTCGTGCGCAACCGCGACGTGCTCGACCGTCACGTGCCGGGTTGGCTCGAGACGGGCGAGAACGGATTCAGCGTCACCGTGCGCGTCGTGCCCCAGCGCGAGCAGATCGACGAGTCGATCAAAGAGCAGCTCATCGTTGAGCTGTACTCGAAGTAATCGTCCCCCCTCACTCAAGGAGTCCCCATGCTGATCATCCAGCGCCCCACCATCGAAGCCCTCGGTGACGAGGTCGACAACCGCCAGGCCTTCGGCATCGGACCGCTCGACCCTGGCTTCGGCCACACCCTGGGCAACTCGCTGCGTCGCACCCTGCTGTCCTCGATCCCCGGCGCCGCGGCGACCCGCGTCAAGTTCGACGCGGTGCTGCACGAGTTCGGCGTCATCGAAGGGGTGAAGGAGGATGTCCAGGACATCTGCCTCAACCTCAAGGACCTGCTCCTCGTGGTGCACAGTGACGAGCCCGTGATCTTGCGCCTCGACAAGCGCGGCGAGGGCCCCGTGCTGGCCTCGGACCTCTCGACGACGGCCGACGTGGAGATCTTGAACCCCGACCTGCACCTGGCCTACCTGACCAACGCCAAGAGTTCGCTGACCTTCGACCTCACCGTGGAGCGCGGCAAGGGCTACGTGGGGGCCGAGGGCAACAAGGGCACCTCGACCATCGGCGTCATCCCGCTGGACGCGATCTTCACCCCGGTGCGTCGCGTGAGCTTCGAGATCGAGCCCGTGCGCGTCGAGCAGTCCAAGGACTTCGACCGTCTGGTGATCGAGATCGAGACCGACGGTTCGATCAGCCCGCGCGAGGCCCTGGCCTCGGCCGGCAAGACCCTGGGCTCCCTGGTCGAGCTCATCGCGAGCTTCGACTCCGAGGCCCCGGCCCTGGAACTCGGCGACGTGGGCACCGCCCAGGCCGCCGCCAGCGAGCTGGACATCCGCATCGAGGAGCTGGGCCTGACCGAGCGTTCGCGCAACTGCCTCAAGCGCGCCGGCATCAACACGATCGCGCAGCTGGTCAACGCCACCGAGCGCGACCTGACGTCGATCACCAACTTCGGCCAGACCTCCTTGAAGGACGTCATCGACCGTCTCGACGAGCGCGGTCTCACCCTGCGAGCGGAGGACTAAGCATGCGCGCCACACCTACGAAGGGCAAGCGTTTCGGGGGCGACAGCGCCCACCAGAAGGCGATGCTGGGCAACCTCGTCGCCTCGATGATCGCCGCCGAGGCGATCGTCACCACCGAGGCCAAGGCCAAGGCCCTGCGCCCCGTGGTGGAGAAGGTCGTCACCGCCGCCAAGAACTCACCCGAGGGCTCGGTGCACGCGCAGCGTCGCGTCGTGGCCTTCATCCGCGACAAGGACATGGCCCACAAGCTCTTCACCGAGATCGCACCGCGCTACAGCGACCGCCCCGGCGGCTACACGCGCATCTTGAAGCTCGGGCCGCGTCAGGGCGACAACGCCCCGATGGCGCGCATTGAGTTCGTCTGATCCTTCGACGACCGCCACTCAACGGTGGCGGCTGGACCTGGCCTACGACGGCCAGGGGCTGAGCGGCTTCGCCTACCAGCCCGAGACCGAGACGGTGGTGGGGTTGTTGCGCGCGACCTTGGCGCGAACCCTGCACCTCGACGAGGAGCCTCCGATCGTGGGGGCCGGCCGCACCGACGCCGGCGTGCACGCCTTCGCCCAGGTGGTCCACGTGGACCTGCCCGACAACTTCTTCGCCTCGCGCGGCGGTCCCGATGCCGAGCGCCTGGTGCGCGCGCTCAACCGCCAACTGCGCGGACGCCTGAGGGTCCTGCAGGCCCGGGTGGTCGACCCCAGTTTCCACGCCCGCTTCTCGGCCCTGTGGCGCGAGTACCGCTACCTGGTGCTCGAGACGCCGCCGCCGGCCCTGGCGCTGCACGACGCCTTCGCGTGGGCCGTCGCGGGTCCACTGGACCTCGACGCCATGAACCTGGCCGGCGCCGATCTGCTGGGGACCCACGACTTCCGCGCCTTCTGCCGTCGTCCGGAGGGTTCGAGCCCCGAAGAACCCTTGCGGCGACTGGTGATGAGCGCGCGCTGGGAGCGCCTGGAGGACACCTGGCAGATGAGTCCCGAACGGGCTCCCGCCCTGCGTTTCACCATCCGCGCCCAGTCCTTCTGCCACAACATGGTGCGCGCCCTGACCTCCACCCTGGTGGCGATCGGCCAGGGCACGCTGCCGGTCTCGACCATCACCGAGCGCCTGGCGAGCCACCGACGCGAGCATTTGCCCCCACCGGCGCCCGCCGGGGGACTGAGCCTCGTGGGGGTCGGATATGACCAATTTGCCGGAGGGCCCTCAGGTTTTGTAAGGTAGAGAGTCCCCCTCGGAGTGTCGAGGGACTACGAAGAGCTCGCTGAAGGAAGAACTGTGCGTACCTATTCACCGAAGGAAAAAGAGATCACGCGCGAGTGGCGCGTCATCGACGCCGAAGGACTCGTCCTCGGTCGTGTCGCCACGGTCGCCGCCTCGCTGCTTCGCGGCAAGCACCGTCCCTACTTCGCGCCGCACCTCGACACCGGTGACTACGTCATCATCGTCAACGCGGACAAGGTCGTGGTCACGGCCAACAAGGCCAAGCAGAACTTCCACTACCGTCACTCGGGCTACCCGGGCGGCCTTCGTTCGACCTCGTGGCAGACCCTCATGGACACCGACCCCGAGGCCCTCGTCTACGAAGCCATCAAGGGCATGGTTCCCAAGAACCGTCTGGGCCGCGCCCAGATGGGCAAGCTCTTCGTGTACGCCGGTCCCGAGCACCCGCACGCGGCCCAGCAGCCTTCGCAGTTCGACACCTCGGCGATCCGCCGCGGTTAAGGAGACATCGTGACCACCCCGTTGACCCAGACCACTGGACGCCGCAAGGAGGCCGTCGCTCGCGTACGCCTGCGCCCCGGCACCGGCACGATCACCATCAACAGCCGCGCCTTCGACAACTACTTCACCTCGGCGACGCACCGCCAGATGGTGATGGAGCCGCTGCGCCTCACCGACCTCGTGCAGACCTACGACGTCGACGCGACCATCGAGGGTGGCGGCGTGGCCGGTCAGGCCGGCGCCCTGCGCCTGGGCATCGCGCGCTCGCTGCTCGAGCTCAACGAGGAGTTGCGCCCCGCTCTGAAGAAGGCCGGCCTGCTCACGCGCGACGCGCGTAAGAAGGAGACCAAGAAGTACGGTCTCAAGAAGGCCCGTAAGGCTCCCCAGTACTCGAAGCGATAAACGTCATGACCGTGCGATTCGGCACGGACGGCATTCGTGGACGCGCGTACGAGGAGATCAGCCTCGACCTGGCGTACCGACTCGGTCGGGCGGTGGGGTCCGTGTTCTCGGTGCCCGTCTTCGTGGGCTACGACACCCGGGAGAGCTCGCCCGTCCTCGCCCTCGCGGTGCTGGCCGGTCTGGCCGACGTCGGTGCGCAGGGACACAACCTCGGCGTCTTCACCACTCCGGGGGTGGCGGTCATCGCCCAACGCCGCGGTGGCGCGGGCATCGTCGTCTCCGCCTCGCACAACCCCTATCACGACAACGGCCTCAAGGTCCTGGGCGTGGGCGGTGCGAAGCTCGACTTCACCACCGAGGCCGCGGTGGAGGACCAGCTCAACGCGGCGCCGGCGCCGAGCAGTGAGCACTTCGCCGACGTGGCCATCGACCCCACGGCGGAGCACGAGTACGTCGAACACCTGCGTTCGCTGGTGCCCGGCGACCTCTCGAGCCTGAAGCTCGTCCTGGACTGCGCGAACGGGGCGGCCTCGCACGTGGCCCACGAACTCTTCGAGGGCACGGGTGCGCGCGTCACGACGCTGCACGACCGACCCAACGGCACCAACATCAA
>CAIORQ010000077.1 GCA_903860745.1 uncultured Actinomycetes bacterium
GTGGGCTCGACGTTCTGGAGCATCTTCTCCAGCGTGTGATGACTGATCTGGTACTCCCGGCAGATCTGGCGCTTGGGCACCTTCTCGACCAGTACTCTTCGGCGGATTTCCGTCCAAACTTGCATATTGCTGTGCACCCTTCTCCCGTTTCGCTGGTTGATTCCTTATGGAACCAACTTGTCAGCCGGGGCTATTGGGTGTGGCTGTTTTCGGCCAGCGTTTTGGGGACTCAGTGTGGCTGTTTTCGATCAGCGTTTACAGCCGGCGACGGCTTCGGCGGCGCTCTGTGCCACGGCATCTTGAGCGGGTGGCCCCTCGCGACCACCATCGAGGTGGCCAACGCCGCGGGCGCCATCGTCGCCTCGCGCCTGGCCTGTTCTGAAGCGATGCCGACCATGGACGAAATTGAGGAACTGCTCGAGAAGGAGCGCTCGTGAACGAACGACAACGAAACATCCTGACCGAGACGCGCTACTCGCGCCCCCACGCCATCGCGGAGGCCGCGAAGGCGCGTACGCCGCACGCGGCCCTCCAGGGCTCCGAGAAGCTCCTCGTCGTGGCCGCCGACCACACCGCGCGCGGAATGATGGGCATCGGCAGCGACCCCTTGGCCATGGCCAACCGCTACGACCTCCTCGAGCGCCTGTGCACCGCCCTGGCCAACCCCGGGGTGAACGGCGTCCTGGGGACGCCCGACATCGTCGAGGACCTGCTCCTGCTCGGCGCCCTCGAGAACAAGGTGGTCTTCGGTTCCATGAACCGCGGTGGGATACCGGGCAGCGTCTTCGAACTGGACGACCGTTTCGGCGCCTTCAACGTGAAGTCCATCGTCGAGAGCGGCTACGAGGGCGGCAAGATGCTGCTGCGCATCAACTACGGCGATGCAGGCACCGCCGACACGCTGGCCGCCTGCGCCGACGCGGTCACTCGACTGGCCGAGGCGAAGAAGGTGGCGATGATCGAGCCCTTCATGAACGAGACCACGGACGGACGTCACCGCAACGTCCTCACCGCCGACGCGGTCATCCACTCGATGGCCATCTCCTCGGCCCTGGGTGCCACGTCGGCCTACAGTTGGCTCAAGGTGCCCGTGGTCGAAGACATGGCCCGCGTCGTGGAGGCCACGACGCTGCCGATCGTGCTCCTGGGTGGAGACCGCAATGACCGTCCCGACGAGATGTACCGGTCCTGGCAGGAGGCGCTGGCCTTGCCGGGTGTTCGAGGCCTGACGGTGGGACGCAACCTCCTCTACCCGCTCGACGACGACGTCGAGGGGGCCGTCAAGACCGCCGTCAACCTCCTATGACGCGAGAGTTCTACCGACGCGCCGGACTCACCGCCCCCGACGGCGTCGCGGTGGACATCACCCCCGCGTCGGCCGGGTGGGACTTCTCGTCCCTGCGCACCCTCGACCTCACCGCGAACCAGTCCTACGAATTCGACACCGGCGACTCGGAGTGGATCGTCCTTCCCCTGGCCGGCAGCTGCACGGTCCACTGCGAGACCCGGAGCTTCGCGCTGGAGGGACGCGCCAGCGTCTTCGATCGAGTGAGCGACTTCGCCTACGTCCCGCGCGACGCCCGCGTCACCGTCGTCGCCAGCGCTCAGGGCGGTCGCTACGCCCTGACCGGCGCGCGCGCCCGCACCCGGCTCCCCGCTCGTTACGGTCCCGCCGAGGACGTGCCGGTGGAGTTGCGCGGAGCGGGCAACTCGTCGCGACAGTGCAACAACTTCGCCTCCCCCGACGGTTTCGAGACCGACCGACTCATCGCGGTCGAGGTGCTCACGCCGGGCGGCAACTGGTCGTCGTACCCGCCGCACAAGCACGACGAGGTCCGCGAGGGCGAGGCCAAGCTCGAGGAGATCTACTACTTCGAGATCGCCGGAGGTTCGACGTCGGTCGACGCAGGACCGGGTGGCTACCAGCGCGTGTACTCGTCGGGCCCGGACCGCCGGATCGACGTCCTCGCCGAGGTGCGAACAGGTGACACGATCTGCATCCCCTACGGCTACCACGGCCCCACGATGGCGGCGCCGGGCTACGACCTCTATTTCTTGAACGTGTTGGCCGGCGAAGGCCTGCCGCGCACCATGTCATTCTGTGACGACCCCAACCACGCGTGGATCCGCTCGTCGTGGTCGGGCCAGGACATCGACCCCCGACTCCCCATGACGTCATATCGAGGTAGATCATGAGACTCACCGTCGCCCAAGCCACCATCAAGTTCCTCTCCGTCCAGTACGTCGAACGTGACGCTCGGCGCGAGCGCTTCTTCGCCGGGTGCATGGGCATCTTCGGCCACGGCAACGTCGCCGGACTCGGCCAGGCGCTCCTCGAGTACCGCGACGACCTCACCTACTACGTGGTGCGCAACGAGCAGGCCATGGTCCACACCGCCGTGGGCTACGCGCGGATGAGGGACCGCCTCCAGGCCTTCGCCTGCACCACGTCGGTGGGACCGGGTGCGACCAACCTGGTCACCGGCGCCGCCGTGGCCACCACGAACCGCATCCCCGTGCTGCTCCTGCCCGGCGACGTCTTCGCCACGCGTCGGGCCAACCCGGTCCTCCAAGAGCTCGAGGACCCCACGTCGATGGACGTCTCGGTGAACGACTGCCTGCGACCCGTCTCGAAGTACTTCGACCGGGTCTGGCGACCCGAACAACTCCCCCAGGCCCTCCTGCACGCCATGCGCGTCCTCACCGACCCGGCCGAGACCGGAGCCGTCACCCTGGCGATGCCCGAAGACGTGCAGACCGAGGCCTTCGACTTCCCCGACGACCTCTTCGCCGAGCGGACCTGGACCGTACGGCGTCCCCGTCCCGACCACGGCGCCATCGAGGGACTGGCCGACATGGTCCGCCGGGCCCGACGTCCCCTGGTGGTGGCGGGCGGAGGTGTCATCTACTCCGGCGCCACCGAGGTCCTCAGCGCGCTCGCGGAGGCCACCGGCCTTCCCGTCGCCGAGACGCAGGCCGGCAAGGGATCCCTCCGTTTCGACCACCCCGCGTCGCTGGGCGCCCTGGGGGCCACCGGCACGCCGGCCGCGAACGCGGTGGCCCGCGAGGCCGACCTCGTGATCGGCGTGGGGACCCGCTGGAGCGACTTCACGACCGCGTCCTTCTCGGCCTTCCAGAACCCCGACGTGCGCATCGTCAACGTCAACGTCACGACGATGGACGCCCACAAGCTCTCGGGCGTGGCCGTCGTCGCCGACGCGCGCGAGGCGCTGAGCGACCTGGCCACGCAGCTGCGTGGCTGGCGCGTCGAGGCGGACTTCGAGTCGCGGTACCGCTCCGCGGCGCAGTCGTGGAACGAGACGGTGGAGGCGGCATACGCGCTGACCCACGAACCGCCCGTCCAGAGCGCCGTCGTGGGAGCCGTCGAAGCCTCCACCACCGACCGCGACGTCATCGTCGCGGCGGCGGGCAGCTTGCCCGGCGACCTCCACAAGCTCTGGCGCACCCGCGACCCCAAGGGGTACCACGTCGAATACGCCTACTCGTGCATGGGCTACGAGATCGCCGCCGGTCTCGGCGTCAAGATGGCCGACCCCTCCCGGGAGGTCTACGTCTTCGTGGGCGACGGTTCCTACCTCATGATGAACGCCGAGATCGTCACGGCGGTCCAAGAGGGCGTGAAGCTGATCGTGGTCCTCGTGGTGAACCACGGCTACCAGTCCATCGGCTCGCTCAGCGAGGCGGTGGGTGTCGAGCGCTTCGGCACCGCCTACCGCTACCGTGACAGCCACGGCGACCTCGCGGGCGGCGTCCTGCCCGTCGACCTGGCCTCCAACGCCGAGAGCCTGGGGGCCATGGTGCTGCGCCCGGACACCCTCGCCGAGTTCCGCGACGCGCTGGCGACGGCCCGCGCCAGCGAGGTCACGACCGTCGTGTGCATCCACACCGATCCGACGGTGTCCGCTCCGGACTCCGAGAGCTGGTGGGACGTGCCGGTCGCCGAGGTGTCCACGCGCGCGGCCACGGCCGAGGCGCTGGTCCGGTACCGCGACGAGCGACGGGTCCAGCGGGACTTCCTGCGCCCCGCGCCCCGCGACGGATTCCCGACGGCGACATGAGTTCGGCGGCCCTGACGTGGCCGGCGCCGCGGAGGAGGGCCCGTGACGGCGCCTGACCCGTCGGACGCCGTCGCCACCGACGTCACCTTCCCCAAGGTCGCCTTCGCCAACGCCACCTCGACGCTCCTGATCTACGGCGCCGTCTCGTCGATCATGGGACCCCTCCTCATCAGCTTCTCGCACCACTTCCACATCTCCCTGCCCAGCGCCGGAACCGTGCTGAGCGTCTACTTCGTGGGGGCCCTCGTGGGCGTACCCGTGGGCTACGTCGGTATCACGCGCTACCGGGGGCAGTTCGTCCTGGCCGCCATGATGCTCGTGGGCGCCCTGGGAGCGGCCCTGGTGTCGCTGTCGGGGCACTGGGCCGAACTGCTGACCGGCGTCTTCGTCATCGGTCTGTCCTTCGGCGGAGTCGACTTCGCCCTCAACACCCTGCTCGTGCGCACCGAACCCCACCGCCGCGGACATCGCCTCAGCGTGGTCAATGCCGGCTACGGCGTGGGCGCCGTGGCCGGTCCCGTGGCGATCATCATCATCCATCCCTCCCGATTCGCGTGGCTCTTCGCCGTGTTCGCCGTCATCGCGGTGGTCGTCGCAATCTTCTACCGGCACCTCGTCGCACCACCCATGCGCTCGACGCTGCACCCCCGCTCGCTCGTCGTCCGCGGTCGACGCCGTTCGATACTCCTGAGCTTCGTGGCGGCCTACATCCTGTACGTCTGCGCCGAGACCAGCGCTTCGGGATGGATCGCCCCCCATCTGCACCGGGTGGGCTACAGCCAGTCGCTGGCGAGCGCCGTGACGGCCGGATTCTGGGGCGCCCTGGCGATCGGACGCATGGTGGCGGGACCACTGGCCGCGCGTTGGTCCGAACGACTCCTCGTCCTCGGCGGGCTGGGTCTCGCAACGCTGTTGAGCGCCGCGGCCTACTTCGACGTGGCCGCCCCCGTCGCCTACCCGATACTCGGACTGGTCATCGCCTCGGTCTATCCGATGGGTCTGATCTGGTACACCTCACTGTGCCCTGGCGACGGGGACGGTCTCTCGGCACTGATCCTGTGCATGATGGTCGGCGGCATCGTCGGCCCGGGCACCGAGAGTCTCGTGGTGTCGCTCAGCGGCATCCACGCCGTGCCCCTCGTCGTGGCGACGTTCTTCCTCGCGGACCTCGCGGTCTTCGCCGGTCTGCGACGTTTCGACCAGTGACGCGGCGCCGGCCTCGCGCCGGCTCGTCAGCGCCCCTCGTCGCCGCGTCGTCGGCGCTCGGGCGCACTCTCGACCGACGCCTGGACCTCGCGCCACGCGATCACCCGACTCTCGGCGAGTTCACCCGAGGCGATGGCCGCCTCGATCGCGCAGCCGTCATCACCGTGGTGGCGACAGTTACCGAAGCGACAGGCCAACGCCAGCTCCTCCAGGTCGTCGAAGACCTCGTCGAGGGCGCGCTGGTCCGCCACGACGTCGGGAAGTCGGATCCCCGGTATGTCGAGCAGCACGCCGCCTGAACCCAGGCGATAGAGCTTGCGGGTGCTGGTGGCGTGTCGACCCTCCCCGCCCTTGCTCACCGACCTCGTCATCTCGGTCGTCCCCTCCAGGGCGTTGAGCAACGAGGTCTTGCCGACGCCCGAGGCGCCGAGCATCACCCCCGTGCGCCCCGGGCCCAGGAGCGCCCGCAGCGCCTCCACGCCTTCGCCGGTCCGTGAACTCGTCACCAGCACGGTGACGTCGGGCAGGAGGTGCGACACCGCATCGCGGAACCTCGACGCGTCATCGGTCTCGTCGGCCTTGGTGACGACCACGACCGCCGTGGCCCCCGAGTCCTTCGCCATCATCGAGAGCCGCTCCAGCAGTCGGGCGTTGAGGTCGACCGAGATCGACACGACGATCAACACCACGTCGACGTTGGCGGCCATCGCCTGGGGCGCACCTCCGTAGCGGTGGGGGCGGCGCAGCTCGCTGCGGCGCTCGAGCACCTCGATGACGCGTCCTTCGGCCACGACCACCCAATCGCCCGCCACCGGGGTCCGGGTCAGTCCCTTGGCCAACGAGCACAGACCCGATCCCTCGGTGCCGTCGGGATCCTGCCAGATGACGTCGGCGTTGACGCCGTGCATGATGACGACCCGTCCGATGCAGCGTCGAGCGTCGGCGACGAAGTCCTCGTGCCCGCTCAGTCCGAGGCTCTCCAGCACCGAGGTCACGCCACGAGTCCCCTCTTGGTCACCTGTCCTCGTCCCTGCTCACGACGACCATTATGCTTCGCCGCCCGCGCGACGTCGCTCGCTCGGGCCGCAGCGCCCCTCGCGTCACCCGGACGCGGGCATCGGTCGCGCCACGACGCGCCGCCCCGCCTGGGGTCAGCGGTCGGCCTCGTGGCGGCTCGTGTTCCACAGCTCGGCCACGAGTTTCAGCGCTGAACCGCCGGACAGGAGCCACGAGACGACGACCGGCGGATCGGAGCGGGTCGATCCGCTCGTCGAGGCCGACGCCGAAGGCGCCCCGCGGCTACTTGGCGACACCGGCCAGGTGGCGTCCGTGCTGGGCGGCCAGGCGCTCCGACTCACGTCGCATCTCAGCGGCCATCTCCTTGAACTGGTCGAGGGCCGGGTTGACGCCCACCAGGGTGAACTCGGTCTCCACGACGCGCAGGTCGAGTCCCCAGACGTCTTCGAGGATACGACGCATCCAGCTCGAGGCGTGGTCCCAGCCCTCTCGAGGCGTTCCGGGTCCGTAGGCTCCCCCGCGCACCACGACCAGGACCGCGGGACGTCCCTTGAGGGGCTGGCCGGCGCTCGAGGCCATACGCGGGTCGGTGATCACCAGGTCGACCCAGGCCTTGAAGTGCTGGGAGACGCCGAAGTTGTACAGCGGCACGGCGAAGAGGAAGGCGTCGGCGTCGAGGAGCTCGTCGGTCAGGTCGGCGGCCAGCCGCACCGCCGCTTGCTCGTCGGCGCTACGGCCCGCCTCGTCCTTGCGCTGGGCCTGCACGGACAACGCCCACGACGTCGAAGGAAGCGGCTCGAGACCGATGTGGCGCCGGGTCACCGGTGCGTCGGGGCGACCCTCGCACCACGACTGCTCGACGATGTCGGCGATGGCGCGACTGGTTGATCCCTCGAGGCGGATGCTGGCGTCGAGACGGAAGAGTGACATGGGAACTCCTTGGGGGGGTGGACTATTCACATCTACAATAGCAGTAACTTTTTTTTTCAAAGCGACTTGTCCCCACAAAGTTAGAAGTAGTATTCGTACGTGAGTTCTGTTCCCAGCGAAGCCGCCACGAAGGTCGAGCGGTCGTCCCTGACGGACACCTGTGCCTCAGGCACCGGACCCTGCGACGAAGCGCTGGCGCGCGCCTTCCAGTTCCTCGGCAAGCGCTGGAACGGGATCATCCTGGGCACTCTCGCCAACGGCACCTCGGGTTTCGCCGAACTGCGCCGCAACGTGGGAGGCATCGCCGACTCGGTCCTCGCCGAGCGCCTCAACGAGCTCCACGAAGCCGCCTTGATCATCCGATCGGTGGATCCGGGCCCCCCGGTGGCCGTCTCCTACGCCCTGTCCCCCACCGGCACCGCCCTGGTGCCCGCGCTGCAGGCCCTCGGGGCGTGGGCCACCTCGAACCTCCCGCCGTCCTAACGAACCAAGAGAAGGAACCAACCATGTCCGAACGCCTCGCCGCCCTGCGCTCCTCCAGCGACCACCTCCGCGAGGTCGTCGAACGTCTCTCCCACGACCACCACGTCGCGCCGGCCTACCCGGCGCAGTGGACCATCGCCGACACCATGTCGCACATCGGCTCGGGCGCGGTCGTCCTGGGTCGTCGCTTCAGCGACGTGCTCGCCGGCGCCGAGCCGGTCGAGGGATTCAACCAGTCGGTCTGGGACGAGTGGAACGCCAAGGCACCGGCGGACCAGGTGGCCGACGCGCTCGTCGCGGACCGGGACTTCGTCGACGCCCTGGAGGCCTCGAGCGCCGAGCAGCGCGCCGCCTTCCACCTGAGCTTCGGTCCGATGGAACTGGACTTCGACCGCTTCGTCGGCCTGCGCCTGGGCGAGCACGTCCTGCACACCTGGGACGTCGAGGTCTCCATCGACCCCGCGGCGACCCTGGCGCAGCCCGCCGCGGGCCTCCTGCTCGACCAGGTCCACTTCGTGGCGGGACGTTCGGGTCAGACCCACGGCGAACCCCGGACGGTCTCGGTTCGCACGACCGACCCCGCCCGCGACTTCGACGTCGTCTTCTCGGACAGCTCGGTGACCCTCGTCGACACGACCCACGAGGGTCCCGTCGACGTCACCCTCCCCGCCGAGGCCTTCGTCCGACTCGTCTACGGCCGCCTCGACGACCTCGCCGGTCTCGACGACCACAGCGAGGTCCACCTCGAACACCTGCGCCGCGCCTTCCCCGGCTTCTAGGGACTCGCCGACGAGGCGGACGCTACCTCCCTTCGGGAGACCAGCTGGTCAGGCGACGTAGCAAGGCCGTCTTCTTGTGTTGGAAGCTATCCATGCGCCGCAGGATGCTGTCGAGGGCCGCGACCGCCCCCGCGACGTGGGGGCCCTTGTTGAGCATCACGCACTCCGCGCGTCCGGCCATGGCCGCGTCGGAGACCTCGGCGCGCGACGGCTGACCGGTGCGGGCCATCTGGTCGAGCACCTGGGTGGCCCAGATCACCGGCACGTGGGCCGACTCACTCAGCCAGAGGATCTCCTCTTGGACCTCGGCGAGGCGTTCGAAGCCGCACTCGACCGCGAGGTCGCCACGCGCCACCATCACGCCGACACGCTCGGCCGCCATGGCGGCGAGCAAGATGTCGGGCAGGCGCTCGAAGCCCCGCACGGTCTCGATCTTCAACACGATCCCCATCTCGCCGCGACCACGACGTGACAGGTGCTCCAGGAGAGATCGGACATCGTCGGGGGAGTTCACGAAGGAGAGGGCCACGATGTCGGCGTGTGCGGCAACGAAGTCCAGGGTCACCTCGTCCTCCGCGGTGATCGCGCCGGCGGGGAGGGCGGTGTCGGGGAGGTTGATGCCCTTCTCCGCGCGCAACTTGGTGCCACCGGCGGCGGCCGTGGTGATCCTCACGTCGACCTCACCCGGACGGCACTCGACCACGCTCGCGCCGATCTTGCCGTCGTCGAAGAGGACCCGGTCGCCCACGTGGACCGCCTCGAGTGCCGCCCCCAGGGTGCAGCCGATGCGACTCCCGGTCGCGGGGACCGGCGTGAGGTCGTCGGTGAGGGTCAAGACCTCACCGACGCGCAACCTCAGGGCCTGGGCGATCTCGGGCAGCTCCCCGACCCTCGCCTCGCGCAGCCCGGGGGCCACCAGCAGGGTCCCCGTGGCCAGGTAGGTGGTGTCCGAGAAGCGCACCCACCAACCGACCTCCGTGACGAACTCGACCTCGGCACGCCGGTGGGCTCCGCGGGTGTCCACCAGGTCGATACGGTCGCCCGGACGCAGCGTGGCGAGCCAGGTCCGCGGCATGGGGATCAGGGGCACGTCGCCCAGCGGGCCGACCACGCGTTCGTCGCCGACGAGCACCGCTCGCGCGGGATCGACGACGCGGCCCCAGTCGTCACGGCGCGGACTGAGACGCAGCACCCGGGGACCCGCGACGATGGGCCCGGTGCGCAGCTTGGGGCCCGGGAGGTCCATGAGGATGGGGCAGTCGCGGCGGGCCTCGTGCGCCGCCCGGCGGATGTTCTCGATCATGGCCGACCACTCCGCGGCCGTGTCGTGCGAGCAGTTGATCCGGGCGCAGTCCATGCCACTGGTCAAGAGACCCTCCACGAGGGCGTAGTCGTGGGCCGCTTCGCTGGGCATGGTCACGAGGATGCGCGCGGGACGTCCTGGACGACTCGGTCCGAGGAGGGCCGAGGCGTTCTCGGTCAGGGTGTGGCGCCCCTCCTGGAAGCCCACGGCCGCCTCGGTGCGAAAGGCCACCGGCTCACCGATCAGGACGTGCAGGTTGTCGATGACCCGCTCCAGCGTCGAGATGACGTGTTCCTCCGCCCGCCCCATCGACGAGAGCCCGATCTCGGCCAGCGCCTCTTGGACCTCACGCAGGTCGAAGTCGCGCAGGGTGAGGTAGTCGACCAGGTTGGCGGCGCTCTGACGGTGCCGCGGGTGGATGCGCTCGAGCTCGGGGGCGAACTCGTCGTAGCGGTGGCGCATCTCGGCGCGCAGGACCTCGAGTTGCCCCAGCAGCTGGCGCAGTCGCTCGAGCTCTTGGGCCGTATCAGCAGTCTGGGTCATCGCTCGCCTCCGGACCTCGGACGGACGCAAACCGACGCCCGCCGGTGCCACTACTTGAATCCCAGCACCGACGGATGAACGAATCGCGACCGCTGGGTGACGACCAGTCGAAACCCTGACGACCTCGACGCTTGGGACCTGCGATAACGCCGACGCCCTCGCGTCGTCGAGGAACTTCGACCGCGGGGAGAAAATCCGTCCAAAGTCGGGACATCGAGAGGACGGTTCGCCTATATTGTTCACAAATTCACGACGGTGACAATCGGGGGGAACGTGGACGAGTCCGGCCTTGCGCTGACACCCAGGAGTCTGGGAGAGCAGGTCGCCGAGACCCTGCGCGCCGCGATTCTGTCGGGCCGTCTTTCGCCGGGCCAAGCGGTGCGCGAGGCCACCCTCGCCCAGGAGGTGGGCGTGGCCCGCAACACCGTCCGCGAAGCCCTACGAATCCTCGCCGGCGAGAGGCTCGTGACGTATCAGCTCCATCACGGGGTCGTCGTGTCGACGCTCACCGAAGACGACGTGATCGACCTCTACGGCGTGCGCGAATTCCTCGAGCCCGCCGCCCTGTTGGACGACGCGCATCAGACTCCCGAATCCGTCCAGGGCGTCCTCGAGGCCGTTCGTCGACTCGAAGAGGCCACCAGCCAGTCCGAGCTCACGACGGTGGTCGAGAGGGACCTGGACGTCCATCGAGCCATCGTGGCGTTGCGCGGCTCGCCGCGGATCAACGACTTCTTCACCGACGTCTGCGCGGAGGTTCGACGCTGCGTCATGTTGGTCATGTACGCCCACGCCGAACACCAGTCCTCGCACAACGTCGATGGCCACCGCGTCATCGCCGAAGCCCTGGTCGCGGGCAACCGTGAACGCGCCGCCGGTCTCGCGCGCGCCCACATCATCGAGACTCGTGATCAGGTCCTGCAGCTGATCCGCGCCAACAGACCCCTCGACGCGCCGCCGGCGTCGACCACCCCGTCGCCGCCGGCGGCCCCTTCGCGGCAACGCACCCTCCCTCGACGTTCCCAGAGGAGCAGTACCCCAACCACCTAGTGCATCACTTCGGAAAGGAAGTCCCGTGGCCACTGAATCGTCCATGTCCCCCGAGGACGCGAATCAGCTCGATACCGCTGAACTCGCGCGCTTTGGTTATCCGCAGAAGCTCTCGCGAGCCTTCGGCGCCTACAGCTCCTTCGCGCTGGCGTTCTCCATGATCACGATCACGACGACGGTGTTCACCCTGTTCTCGTCGCCCTTCCAGCAGATGGGCGGCGTCGGCATCTGGTTGTGGATCCCGGTCACCCTGGGCGTGATCCCCTTGACCCTGGTCTACGCCCACCTCTCGGCGCGCCTGCCGGTCACCGGTTACGCGTACCAGTGGTCGTCACGGCTGGTCAACAAGGACTACGGGGCGCTCGTCGGTTGGGCGGCCCTGTGTTCCTTCTTCGTCGGCACGGCGAGCATCGCCCTGGCGATGGGGCAGGTCTTCGCCCCCCAGATCTGGAAGGCGCCCACGACCCGCGACATCCAGATCGTCGCCATCGTGGCGATCCTGGCGACGGTCCTGATCAACCTGGTCGGCGTGCGACTGGTCGGCATCATCAACAACATCGGCGCCTCCACCGAGATCATCGGGACCATCGGTCTGGCGGTCGTCGTGATGTTCGGCCTCTTCTTCTTCAAGAACTCCGAGGGGCTCAAAGTGCTGTGGAACCACACGCCCACCGCCGGCAACCCCATCAACCTGAAGTTCGTCGGCCTCGCCGCGTTGTTGCCCATCTTCACCCTGCTGGGCTGGGAAGGTGCGGCTGACCTGGCCGAGGAGACCAAGGACCCGCGCAAGACCGCGCCGATGGCCATGATCCGCTCGGTGGTGATCAGTGGCGTCGCGGGCTTCTTCGTCTACGCCGTGTTCGCCATGGCCATCCCTCACGGTATCGCCAACACGGTGAATCAGAGCGAGAACCCCATCTTCTACATCATCGCCACCCAGATGGGCCACTACACCGGCGACTTCATCCAGGTGGTCGCCTTCATCTCCATCTTCTCCGCGCTGCTGGCCAACGTGACGGTCGCGACCCGCATGTGCTTCGCCCTCGCCCGCGACAACATGTTGCCGGGTTCGAAGGTCTTGGCCAAGGTGAGCGAGCGTGACAAGGTGCCGGTGTACAGCGTCCTGCTCGTGGGAGTCTTCGCCCTGGTGATCAACCTTCTCTCCCAGGGCTTCGTCACCAAGGTCCTCTCGCTGGTGTCGGTGGCCTACTACGCCACGTACATCTTGACGATGAGCGCCGCCTTGATCGGCGACAGGCGCGGCAACATCCCCGAGACGGCGAAGCACTACTTCGACCTGCACAAGTGGCTTCGTCCCATGGCCTGGATCGGCATCGTCTGGTCCATCGTCGTCGTGGCCTACGGCACGCTGCCGGTGGTCAACCGGGTGGCCGCCGAGTACTTCGGCTTCGCGCTCTTGATCGGCGTGATCTGGTGGGCGCTCGTCCTGCGGGGTCGCCTCGCTCGTGGCGAGGCGGGGGTCCCCTCAACCGTCCTCGCCGACACCATCGACAAGGACTGAGAAGCGTGGCGACGCGCCCGCCCCACACCTCGCGCGGGGCGGGCGCGTCGCGCCGCACGAAGTTCGAGTTGATGCCAAGGAGTGCCCATGTCCCCCACAGATGATGCCCCGCCCAGCCCCGTCGGTTCGGGGCGCTTCGAGGTCCTCGCGCGACGCCCCGTCCATCTCGACGGCTTCGCCGTCGAGGACCCCTCTCTCGGTCTGGTCGCGCTGCACTCCCCCTTCGACCCGACGCCGTCCCTGACCGTTCTCGACGGCGTCGTCATCGAGATGGACGGCAAGACCGCCGACGAGTTCGACGTCATCGACGCCTACGTCGCGGCCCACGGCATCGACCTCGAACAGTCGGCGAGGGCAATGGGCACCAGCGACCTGGACCTGGCGCGCATGATCCTCGATCCCGCGGTCAGCCGCCGCGAGGTGGCCGCCCTGCTGGCGGGGACCACGCCGGCCAAGCTCGCACGGGTGGTGGCGGTGCTGCGACCGCACGAGCTCATCTACGCCCTCGCCCGGATGCGGGTCCGCGCCACTCCCTCGATCCAGGCCCACGTCACCAATCGCCTCGACGACCCGTTGTTGTTGGCGGCCGACGCCGCAACCGCCGTGGCCTACGGTTTCCGCGAACTCGAGACCACGGTCCCCGTGCTGGACGACGCGCCCTCCAACGCCCTGGCCCTCTTGGTGGGTAGCCAGGTCGGACGAGCCGGCGCCCTGACCCAGTGCAGTGTCGAGGAGGCGATTGAGCTCGAGCTGGGACTACGCGGGCTGACCACCTACGCCGAGACCATCAGCCTCTACGGGACCGAGACCGTCTTCCGCGACGGCGACGACACCCCTTGGTCCAAGGCCTTCCTGGTGAGCGCCTACACCAGCCGCGGCATCAAGGTCCGTGTGACCAGCGGTGCGGGGGCCGAGGTCCTGCTGGGCGAGGCGGAGAGGTGCTCGATGCTCTACCTGGAGTCGCGCTGCGTGTCCCTGGCGCGCGCCATCGGATCCCAGGGCGTGCAAAACGGCGGCATCGACGGTGCCAGCGTCGCCGGCAGCGTGCCCAACGGCATGCGCGCGCTGCTGGCGGAGAACCTGATGGTCATGCTGCGCAACCTCGAGTCCTGCTCGGGCAACGACACCCTGGTGTCGGAGAGCGACATCCGTCGCACGGCGCACACGATGCCTGTCTTCTTCGCCGGCAGCGACTTCATCTTCTCGGGCTTCGGCTCGGTGCCGCGCTACGACAACATGTTCGGCCCCTCCAACTTCAACGGTGAGGACCTGGATGACTATCTCGCGCTGCAGCGCGACTGGGGGATCGACGGCGGCCTGCGCTCGGTGGGCGAGAACGAGGTCCTCGAGCTGCGCGAAAGGGCGGCGCGCGCCCTCGCCGCGGTCTACGGGCGATTGGGACTGGCGGACTTCGACGAGGCGCACATCCTCGAAGTGGTCCACGCCAGTGGTTCCAAGGACCTCTCGCCCCGCGACGAGCGCCTGCCCCTGGCGGCGTCCTCGGCGATCCGGGAGCGTCGCATCACGGCCTTCGACGTCGTACGAGCCCTGCACGACACGGGCTTCGAGGTGGAGGCCCGTCGGGTGCTCGCCATGGTCGACGCGCGCCGCCAAGGAGACTACCTGCAGTCGGCCGCCATCTTCGACGAGGACATGAGGGTCCTCTCGGCGGTCACCGACCCCAACGATGACGCCGGACCGGGCACCGGCTACCGTCCGTCGGCGAAGCGCCGCGAGGAGCTCGCCCACTCGCCACTGGCCCGCAGCGTCGAACAGCTACTCGAACACCAGCGTCGGGACGAAGGTTGCCTGCGCGTCGCCGACGAGGTGCGTGCCGAGCTCGGCAACAGTCCACGCGACGTCGTCATCGGCGTCTCCCCCGCCTTCGCCACGTCGCTCTGGGTCGCCACCTCCGGACTCACGGTGGCCCAGATGTTGCGCGAGATCCTCGCGGGGCTCGAAGAGGAGGGGTGCCAGGGCCGGGTGGTGCGCATCTCGCACAGCATCGACCTGGGCGTCATCGGGCTCTCCGCCGCCCGCTTGTCGGGCTCGGGCATCGGCATCGGGCTCCAGGCCAAGGGCACCGTCCTGATCCATCGTCGCGACCTCAACGCCCTGGCCAATCTGGAGCTCCTGTCCATCGCCCCGCTCCTCGTCCTCGACTCGTACCGTCAGATCGGCCACAACGCCGGACGTCACGCCAAGGGGATGGCGACGGTCCCGACCCGCAATCCCTACACCGACGAGGCCATCACGGCTCGCTACCACGCGGCCACGGTCGCCATGGTCGCCATCGAGCGTTCGGCCGTCACCGACCAACCTCCCATGGAACTTCGACTACTGGACCTCCTATGAGCGACCAGAGCCTCACTGACGCGGCACCGACGGGTCCGAGCTACGACGAGGTGATCGCGGGGCGCATCGGCGCCGACGAACTCAGGATCGAACCCGCGCGCCTGCGACACCAGGCTGACGTGGCGCGCGCGCACGCCAACCCCCAGCTGGCCGCCAACCTCGAGCGCGCCGCCGAGCTCAGCGCGCTGTCCGACGCCGACCTCCTGGCGATGTACGAGTCGCTGCGGCCGGGACGCGCCAGCGGCGACGACCTGCGTCAACTCGCCGATCGCCTCGAACGAGAGGCGGGCCCGCTCTGCGCGCAGCTGGTCCGTGAAGCGCTCCACCACTACGAGCGCCGAGGCTTGCTACGCCCCTCCTCGGCCCAATGATCCTCGCCGCCCTCGACATCGGCAACGCCACCACCGAACTGGTCCTCGCTCGTGTCACCGGCCACGACGTGGAGGCGCTAACCGCCACCCGACGACCGACAGTCGGGGTCAAGGGTTCACCGAGTTCGCTGCGAGCGGCCGTCGAGCTCCTGATCGACACGGAAGGGCGGGCCGGGGTGCGCGCCGAGACGATCGTCATCGCCGACATCGTTCCGTCGTTGCAACGCACCACGTCGTGGCCCCAGTCCCGTCCCGACGAGGGTACCCCCGTGACCCTGGTCGACACCACCGTCGTGGCCACCCGCACCGGCTCTGGCACTGCGGTCGGGAGGGTCGTCGACGTCGAAGCGCTCGACGACCAGCGGGGTGAATTGATCGTCGTGGCCGGGGCCGACTCGGCCTTCCCCGAGGTGGTCGAACGTCTCAACGCCGCCCTGGACGCGGGGCTGCGCGTCGTCGGGGTGCTACTGCACCGCGACGAAGCCGTCCTCGTGGGCAACCGTCTGCGGTCCCACCGGATCGTGGTGATCGACGAGGTGGACACCGCCCGGATCCCCCGAGGTGCGACGGCCGTCCTGGAGACCGGCGCGGACGGCGCTCCCTTGGGACACCTCACCGATCCCGTGTGGCTCGCCTCCACGCTGGGGCTCCCCGCTGAGTCGGCCAGCTCGCTGGTGAGGGTGTGCGCGAGTCTGCGTGAGCGTTCCTGCGGCGTCGTCGTGAGAGGCTCGCCGGGCTCCTCCACCCAGGTGCAGGGCTACCTGGAACGTGGCGACGGTGATCGCCTGCCCTTGGCCCTCGGGCCCGAGGAACTCGCGGATCGGCTCGAGCCCGGCACCCTGCGCACCATCGTCGCCACTCCCGGCAGTGACCTGTCGCGGGTCGTCGAGACCTACGGGCCGACGTTTCGCGACCTCTTCGCGGTGCGCGTCCGCGACGCCAGACGCGTCCCCTTCGCGCTCTTGAGCGACTCGCCGCGATCGGACGTGGCAGCGGCGCTCTCCGCTCTGACCCAGCGGCGGGTGCTCGTCGGCGGCGACGAGGCTACGGCCGCCTACCACGGAGCGCTGTCCACTCCCGGGGCGCCACCGGACTGCGCAGTCATCGACATCGGAGGTGGCACGATCGACGTGGCGACGACGCACGCGAGCCTGACGGTGGCCGGCGCCGGTGACCTGGTGACGGCGGCCATCGCCGAACTGCTCAACGTCCCGACGTCGATGGCCGAACTGGTCAAGCTCCACCCCTCGCTGCGCGTCGAATCGCCCCACATCGCCACCACCGAGGACGGCGACCGCATCTTCTTGGACGACCCGGCCCCGGGACGGGTGGTCGGCTGGCTGTGCGTGCAACCTTCCAACCGCGACTTCGTTCCCTTCAGTGGCCACCTCGCCGCGGGTCAGTGGCGCGACCAACGATTCGCCCTCAAGCGCGCCGTGCTCGGCGCGAGTGTGCGACGAGCCCTGCGCCACATCGAACTGACGCAGGCGAATCTGCTACTCACCGGCGGGGGCGCCTGCGACGACGAGTCGGTGAGCGTGCTGGGCGCGGAGCTCGGCACGTGCGTGATCGGCCGCGCCGACATCGCCGGCCGATTCGGACCCCGATGGGCCGTGGCGTGGGGACTGGCGACCCAGTACGTCGTCGGAGAGCGACCCGAGGAGTGAGCGAGACTTGGACCGTGACGACAAGGAGCACCACATGACCGACCAGAGCAGTGCGCGCCCCCACGTCTCGGCGTCCGACCTGCGACGCGCCATCGGCGAGCACTACGGACTGAGGATCGAGACGGCCGAGCCCCTGGCCGGCGAGTACAACGAGACCTGGTCGCTCATCACCGAGGACCACGAGCGTTACGTCGCCAAGGTGTTCCACGACGAACCCACCCTCGAGAACCGACTGATGCAAGCGAACCTGATGTCGCATCTGGCCGGACAGGAACCGGACTTGCCCATTCCGCGGGTGGTCCGCACTCTCGACGGACGCGACGCCGCCCACGACCACGGGGCTTCACCGGCCTTCCACCTCCAGATACTCACCTGGCTGACCGGCCGGATGATCTGCGAGGTCCCTTACCGCGACCCCGAGCTTTTGGCCGAGATCGGTGCCGCCGCGGGACGGCTGGTGCGTGCCGGAGAGGGCTACCACCATCCGGCCGCCGTTCGTTCGCACCTGTGGGACATGCGCGAAGCCGACGAGGAGATCCTGCGACACCTCGTCGACGTCGCCGACGAGGAGCGTCGGGCCCTCGCCCGCCAGATCGTCGAGTGGTTCCGCCGCGACGTGTCCCCCCGTCTGGACCACCTCGCGACGGGCGTCGTGCACCAGGACCTCAACGACTTCAACATGATCGTGCGTCTGGGCGAGGACATGCGCTGGCACCTGAGCGGCGTGCTGGACTTCGGTGACGCCCTGGACACCGTCTGCGTGGCCGAGATCGCGATCGCCGTGGCCTACGCCATGTTGGGCGAGTCGCGTCCCGTGCACGCCGCGGCCCACGTCGTGGCCGGATTCCACGCTCTGCGGCCCCTGAGCGAGGAGGAGGTGGCCTGCATCCTGCCCTTGGCGGCCGCGCGACTCGCGCTCAACGCCACGGTGTGGACCTCTCGACTCGTCCACGACGCCGACAACCGCTACGCCGCCACCCGCATGGCCAAGACCTGGCCGCTTCTCGAGCACCTCGTGCCGATGGACCACGAGATGGCGCTGGCGTCGTTGCGCGCCGCCTGCGGCTTCGCGCCCTTCGTCCGCAACGCCCGTTTCGACGACTGGTACGCGCGTGGCCAACTGGGTCCCTCGCCGGTCCTCTCGAGCACACCGGCCGTCATCCTGACCGACGAGTTCGAGGACGACGAGCTCGAGGACGACACGCTCTACGTCCGCGGACCTCTCAGCGCGGACCCGGAATTCGCCAGCCAGCGACGCACGCGCGAGGGAGAACCGGCGACGCTCACCCTGGGTGCGCACTTCCTCTCGCGCGCCGCGCTCACCGCTGTCGCCACCCACCCCGGCACGGTGCGACGAGTCGAGCGCGACGGACGGGTCCTCGTGCGTCTGAGTCCCGCCGAAGGCGTCGTGTTCTTCGCCTCCTACGCCGGGCTCGGCGAGGTGACGGTGCGTGAAGGCGACAACGTGGTGGTCGGACAGGTCCTCGGCACGACGGCCCGTCAGGGCACGACGTTGCAACGCCTGCCCGTCGTCTGGTGCACCGACGAGCCCTCCGTCGGATTGCCCGAACGCGTCAGCGCCGCCGAGGCGGGCCTGTGGGCGGCTCGCTGCGCCGACCCCCTGGGAGCCGCCTCCGTGACCGACCCCGAGGAGCCGGCTCTCGTCACCGCCGAGCGTCAGACGCTCCTCGCCGCCTCCCAGCGCGCGTACTACGGCGCACCGATGAACCTCACGTCGGCACGGGGGGTCTGGTTCCGCGACAACTTCGGCCGCGAGTACCTCGACGCCATCAACAACGTCACCCACGTCGGACACGGGCACCCCCACGTCGTCGCGGCGGCCGCGCGCCAGTTGCGGAGGCTGAACACCAACTCGCGCTTCACCTACTCAGCCCTGCCGCGCTACGCGCAGCGACTCACCGCCACTCTCCCCGAGCCACTCAAGGTCGTCTTCTTCACGTGCACGGGTTCCGAGGCCAACGACTTGGCCCTGCGCATCGCCCGCCAGGTCACCGGACGAACGCACGTCGCGGTGATCGAGGGCGCCTATCACGGCAACACGACCGCAGTCATGGGCATCAGCCCGAACCGCTACCGGGGAGCGGGCGGCAGCGGTCCACCGGCGACGACCCACGAGATCCCCCAGCCCAATCTCTACCGCGGCCGTTACGGCTACGACCACCCGAATCCCGGCGAGGCCTACGCCCGCGACGCGGCGCGGGTCATCGAGGCGATGGTGGCCAACGGGACCCCTCCGGCGGCCGTCTTCGCCGAGTCCCTCATGGGTACCGCCGGGCAGATCCCCCTGCCCCCGGGCTACCTACGCGGCGTCTTCGAAGCCGTGAGAGCCGCGGGGGGTCTGGCCGTCTCCGACGAGGTGCAGGTGGGCGTCGGGCGCTTAGGGAACACCTTCTGGGGCTTCGAGGGGCACGACGTGATCCCCGACATCGTCACGATGGGCAAGCCCCTGGGCAACGGCTATCCCCTGGCCGCGGTCGTCACGTCACGCGAGATCGCCGACGCCTTCGACAATGGCATGAAGTACTTCAACACTTTCGCCGGTAGCCCCGTCGCCTGCGCCATCGGAGAGGCGGTCCTCGACGTCGTGCAAAACGAAGACCTCCAGGATCACGCCGCCCTCGTCGGTCGCCACTTCCGAGAGCGCCTGTGGGAACTCGCCACGCGCCGCGAGGCGATTGGCGACGTCCGCGGCTACGGTCTCTACCTGGGCGTCGAGCTCGTGACCGACCGCACCCTCAAGACCCCCGCCACGGCCCTGGCCTATCGAGTCAGCGAGCGACTCAAGGACGAGGGAGTCATCACCTACCCGAACGGTGACCTGGACAACGTACTCAAGATAAAGCCCCCGATGGTCTTCACCGCGGCGCACGCCGACTGCTTCGTGGGCTCACTGGACAGCGTCCTCGGCGAATTCGCCTGACCCGACACCGACTCGTCGCGAGACCGCGACGGCGTCGAAGATCGCGCCGGCACCGCTCCCACGAATTGGTGCCCGGGTCAGCCGGGCGACCCGCGGTGCTGAGTGGACGGCTCGTCTAGCCCTGGTAGTTCGGCGGCGGCCCACTGGGCAGGCCCGCCATCAGTCCTCCGTCGACCGAGTGCAACGAGCCGGTGATGAAGGACGCCAGGGGCGACGCCAGGAACACCACGAGGTTCGCCACGTCCTCGGGCTGACCCACCCGTTGGAGCGGCTGACTGGTCGCCAGTTTCGCCAGTTGTTCGACCGGGTCGTCGGCGACCGACCATTCTCGGTGCACCATCGGGGTGTCGATGCTGCCGGGCACCACGCCGTTCACCCTCACGTTGTAGGGCGCGGCCTCGAGGCTCAGCGCGCGCACCAGTGCGCTCACGCCTCCCTTGGAGGCGGCGTAGGCGACGGTGTCGGCCACGGTGGCGACCGCGTGGGGCGAGGTGGTCATGATCACCACGCCCGCGCCGGCCCCGCACATGTGGCGCAGCGCGGCGCGGCCCACGAGGAACATCCCCGTGAGGTTGACGTCGAGCACCCGACGCCACTCCGCCAGCTCCGTGTGGCGGGCGTCCTTGGTCCACTCGACGCCGGCGTTGGCGAAGACCACGTCGAGGCGGCCGTAGTCCTCGAGCGCCCAGCGCACGGTGGCCTCGACGTCGTCCTCCTCGCTCACGTCGCAGTGGCGATAGGCCGCGCGGTGACCCTCCTCGCCCAGCGCGGTGACCAGGGCTGCACCGTGGACGTCGTCGACGTCGGCCAGCAGGACGGTCGCCCCCTCGCGCGCGAAGGCCGACAGGGTGGCGGCGCCGATCCCGGTCGAACCGCCGCACACCAGGACGACCGAACCCGCGAAGGCGTCATCGTACATCGGTCGCCCCGCGCTCACACACGGCTGTAGGCCCCGTCGATGGTGATGTTGGCCCCGGTCAGGAATCCCGTACGTCCGGCGCAGAGGAAGGCCGCGGCGTCGGCGACCTCCTCGACCGTGCCGAAGCGACCGATCGGGTGACGCGACTCGAGGACCCGCTCGAAGGCCCGCCCGTCGTTCATCGCCTCCATCACCCCTTCGTGCAGCGCCGTGCGCACCACCCCGGGCATGAGGGTGTTCGAGACGATGCCGCGCGACCCGTACTCCACGGCGATGTGGTCCGAGAGCATGTTGAGCGCCGCCTTGGAGATGTCGTAGGCGCAGTCCCCCGCCCACACGGTGATGGCGCAGACCGAGGAGATGTGCAGCATCGAGCCGCCGCCCGCCTCGAGCAGGTGCGCCAGCGAGTACTTCGAGACGAGGAAGGGCCCGCGAAGGTTGACGGCCATGATGTGGTCGAACTGCTCGACCGGCCAATCGCCCACGTCGAACCAGGCCGTCGCGTCGATCCCCGCGTTGTTGACCACGGTGTCGAGCCCTCCCAGACCAGCGGCCGCCTCGGTCACCACGCGGCGCGCGTCGTCATCGATCGACACGTCGCCGATCACCGCGACGGCGCGGCCACCGTCGGACTCGATCATCGCGCAGGTCTCGTGCACGCGCTCGGGGTCTCGTCCACCCACCGCCACCGACGCACCGCCCTGGGCGAAACGCCGGGCGATCTCGCGCCCGATGCCGCTGGACGCCCCGGTCACCAGCGCCCGCTTACCCTCCAGGTCCTTCATTGTGCTCTCCTCTCTTGACGGAACCACCCTCTAGCACCGGTCCTCGACTGCGCGTCGGGACGCTCGCCGAGCGACCGACCTCCGCCACGACCGTCCACCGGCGCTCGCCACCGCGTCCCAGCACCCACGGCGTGGGCAGTCCTGACGCCCGCAGCGCGACCGCCAGGGAGTCGTGGGCGCCATTGGTCGGCTCGAGCGCGACCACGCCGTGGCGGGCGTAGGCCGACTGGTCCAGCCAGACCCCGAGGAAGGGGGCGTCCGTCGCGGCCCAGGTGAACGACAGCCAGGTCCCGTCCCGGTCGAGCAGGGTCGCCGACGGCGTCGAGCCGTGCATCCGCACGAAGCACTTGGCGCACTGACCCTCTGCCAGGTCGTCGACCGTCGCGACCGGACCCGGCCAGGGGCCGAGCTCGGTCACGCCGCCGTCGTCGGAGAGCGCGACCAGGTCACCCTCCAGCGAGAGGCGCGTGCCGCGGCGATGTCGAAGGAGGGGGTGGGCCGCCCACAGCACCGGCCGGTCGACCGGTCCCTCATTGACCACGTGGTAGTCGACGCGTAGGCTCTTGCGCTCGAGCCTCAGGGTCCGCGTCAGGGCGAGTCCCCAGTGAGGGGCGCGCGCCGACAGGGTCGCGACGGAGCCGTCGACCTCCACGACCTCCCAGGGATGACGCCAGAGCTCGCCGTGATCGGGCGCGACCTCACCGTCGACCTCGCAGGGATCGATGGTGGGCATCATCTCGTCCCAGCCGCACAGGTCGCCTTCGTCGAAGCCGACGCTGGCGTCGGGTGGACCCACCAGAGGAGCATCGGCCTCCTCCAGCCACTCGCGTCCGGACGCCCGGTGCACCAGGCTCGTGATCTTGCCGCCGCGATCGGGCGACACCTCCACGACGAGCTCCGCCGTAGTGAGCCTGATCACGGTCCGGGCCGCCACTGCGCGAGGTCCACTAGGCGATCGCCAACTGGCTCTCGGGGTCGAAGAAGTGGAGACGATCGGGGTAGACACTCAGGACCGTGTCCTCCCCCGTCCTGACCTGGGCCCTCGGGTCGACGCGGGCGATGCCCTCGCCCACGATGTCGATGCCGGCCACGCGCTCGAGCTGCTCGTCGTCGCTGGGGCCTTCACCGCTCACGCGCGCCGCGTCGATCGAGAAGTGCACGAGGATCTCCGACCCCAACTCCTCGACGGCCTCGACGCGCGCGGTGATGGTGGAGTCCGAGGGACTCGACGTGCCCGCGACGGGGAGGTCCTCGGCGCGCAGCCCCACGACCACGGGACGGCCTCGAAAGGCGGCCAGGCCGGCGAAGCGGGCCAGGACGCCCTCGCCCAGGGGGACCACCTGCGAGCCCAGCCTCAGGGCGCGGGCGTCCTCGCTCAAGGTGGCCTCGAAGAGGTTCATGGCCGGCGAGCCGATGAAGGCCGCCACAAAGAGATTGGCCGGACTGCGGTAGAGCACCTGGGGGTGGTCGCACTGCTGGAGGACCCCCGCGCGCATCACCGCCACCCGGTCGCCCATGGTCATCGCCTCGGTCTGGTCGTGGGTGACGTAGAGGGTGGCCACGCCGATGCGCCGCTGGATGCGGTGCACCTCGGTGCGCATCTGCACGCGCAGCTTGGCGTCGAGGTTCGACAGGGGCTCGTCCATCAAGAAGATGGCCGGGTCGCGCACGATGGCCCGACCCATGGCCACGCGCTGGCGCTGGCCGCCCGAGAGCAGGCCGGGCTTGCGCTCAAGCAGGTCGGACAGGCCCAGAATCGCGGCCGCCTGCTTCACCTTCTCCTTGATCTCGGCCTTGGGGGTCTTGCGCAGTTCCAGGCCGAAGGCGATGTTCTCCCCGACGGTCATGTGGGGGTAGAGCGCGTAGTTCTGGAAGACCATAGCCACGTCGCGCTCCTTGGAGGTCAGGTGGTTGGCGACCCGGTCGCCGATCCTCAGGGTGCCCCCGGTGATGTCCTCGAGCCCGGCCACCATGCGCA
>CAIORQ010000078.1 GCA_903860745.1 uncultured Actinomycetes bacterium
GATCTTGATCTCGATGTCCACGCCCGCGGGCAGGTCGAGACGCTGCAGCGAGTCGACCGTCTTGGCGGAGTGATCCACGATGTCCAAGAGGCGCTTGTGCACGCGCATCTCGAAGTGCTCGCGCGAGTCCTTGTGCTTGTGCGGTCCGCGAACCACCGTGTAGCGGTGCTTCTCGGTCGGCAGTGGCACGGGGCCCTGGACGCGGGCGTTGGTACGCTCCACGGTCTGCACGATCTTCGCGGTGGACTGGTCCAGGACCTGGTGGTCGAAGGCCTTCAGCCGGATTCTGATCATTTGGCGGTTGTCGGCCATTTCGACTCCTACTTGAGGATCTTGACGACGCGGCCCGAGCCCACGGTGCGTCCGCCCTCGCGGATGGAGAAGGTCAGACCCTCTTCCATGGCGATCGGCTTGCCCAGGGTCACGGTCATCTCCGTGTTGTCGCCCGGCATGACCATCTCGGTGCCCGCGGGCAGCTCGATGGTGCCGGTGACGTCGGTCGTGCGGAAGTAGAACTGCGGACGGTAGTTCGCGAAGAACGGCTTGTGACGGCCGCCCTCGTCCTTGGTCAACACGTACACCGAGGCCTCGAAGACCGTGTGAGGGGTGATCGAACCCGGCTTGCACAGGACCTGGCCGCGCTCGACGTCTTCCTTCTTGGTGCCACGAAGCAGGGCGCCGAGGTTGTCGCCGGCCTGACCCTGGTCCAGCAGCTTGCGGAACATCTCGATGCCGGTGACGACGGTCTTGGACGTCGGGCGAAGACCGACGATCTCGACCTCGTCGCCGACCTTGACGATGCCCTGCTCCACCTTGCCGGTGACCACGGTGCCGCGGCCGGTGATGGACATGACGTCCTCGATCGACATCAGGAAAGGCTTGTCCGTCGAACGCTGGGGCTCGGGGATGTAGGAGTCCACGGCGTCCATGAGCTCCATGACCTTGTCGCCCCAGGCCTCGTCGCCCTCGAGGGCCTTGAGGGCCGAGACGCGCACGATCGGGATGTCGTCGCCGGGGAAGTCGTAGGAGGTCAGCAACTCGCGGATCTCCATCTCGACGAGCTCGAGGAGCTCCTCGTCGTCCACCATGTCGGCCTTGTTGAGGGCCACGACGATGTAGGGAACACCCACCTGGCGCGCGAGCAGGACGTGCTCACGGGTCTGGGGCATGGGGCCGTCGGTCGCCGAGACCACGAGGATGGCGCCGTCGACCTGGGCGGCGCCGGTGATCATGTTCTTGACGTAGTCGGCGTGACCGGGCATGTCGACGTGGGCGTAGTGACGGTTCGCCGTCTCGTACTCCACGTGGGCGATCGAAATGGTGATGCCGCGCTGGCGCTCTTCGGGGGCCTTGTCGATCTGGTCGAAGGGCGTGAAGGCGGTACCCGGCAGGCGGGTGGAGAGGACCTTGGTGATCGCCGCGGTAAGAGTGGTCTTGCCGTGGTCGATGTGACCCATGGTTCCGATATTGACGTGAGGCTTGGTGCGCTCGAACTTCTGCTTTGCCATTGTCGGGGACTTACTTTCTGTCTAGTGACGGGCCCGCAACGGGTCCGTCGGGTTTGTTTCGGCCCTCCCCGACCACGGTTTGGACCTTGGTTGCACTGGTTGCCCAGTGTTTGATACTTCCTACGCGCCGGTGGCCTTGGCCACGATCTCCTTGGCGATCGAGTCAGGTACTTCCGCGTAGGAATGGAACTGCATGCTGTACGTCGCGCGCCCTTGGGTGCGAGAACGCAGGTCAGTAGCGTAGCCGAACATGTCCGCCAGGGGCACGAGAGCCCGGATCGTCTGGCCGTTGCCCTTCTGCTCCATGCCCTCGATGCGTCCGCGGCGCGAGGACAGGTCGCCGATGACGTCGCCCATGTAGTCCTCGGGGGTGACGACCTCGACAGCCATCACGGGCTCCAGCAGGACGGGGCTGGCCAGGCGGGCGGCCTTCTTCACCGCGAGCGAGCCCGCGATCTTGAAGGCCATTTCTGAGGAGTCGACGTCGTGGTAGCTACCGAAGGTGAGGCGGACGCGCACGTCGACCACCGGGTAGCCGGCCAGGACGCCCGAGGTGAGCGCCTCGGTGATGCCCTGGTTGACCGGTCCGATGTACTCCTTGGGGATGACACCGCCGGTGATCTCGTCGAGGAACTCGTAGCCGCCGCCGGGGCCGGTGGGCTCCAGGGTGATGACCACGTGGCCGTACTGGCCCTTGCCACCGGTCTGGCGGACGTACTTCTCCTCGACCTTCTGGACGGCCTTGCGGATGGTCTCGCGGTAGGCCACCTGGGGCTTACCGACGTTGGCGTCGACCGAGAACTCGCGCAGCATGCGGTCCACCAGGACCTCGAGGTGCAGCTCACCCATGCCCGAGATGACGGTCTGGCCGGTCTCCTCGTCGGTGCGCACGCGGAAGGTCGGGTCCTCCTCGGACAGCGCGTAGAGCGCCTTGGAGAGCTTCTCCTGGTCAGCCTTGGTCTTGGGCTCCACGGCGACGTGGATAACCGGCTCGGGGAACACCAGGTTCTCCAGCTGGATGGGCTTGTCGGGGTCCGACAGCGTGTCACCGGTGGTGACCTGCTTGAGGCCCACCGCGGCGACGATGTCACCGGTGCGGATGGTGTCGAGGTCCTCGCGGTTGTTGGCGTGCATCAACAACAGTCGTCCCAGGCGCTCCTTCTTGGAGCCCTTCGTGGTGTTGACGACGGTGTCGCCCTTCTCGAGGGTGCCCGAGTAGACGCGCAGGTAGGTCAACTTGCCGACGTAGGGGTCGGTCATGATCTTGAAGGCCAGCGCCGAGAAGGGCTCGGAGTCGTCGGCGTTGCGGAACTCCTCGTCCTCCTTGCCCGGCTTGGTGCCGTGCGTGGGCGGGAGGTCGAGCGGCGAGGGCAGGTAGTCCACGACCGCGTCGAGCATGGGCTGGACGCCCTTGTTCTTGAAGGCCGAGCCGTTGAGGATCGGCACGCAGTGCCCGCCCAGGGTGCCGCGGCGCAGGGCCGCGTGCAGCTCATCGGTCGTGGGGACCTCGTCGCTCAGCACCTTCTCCATCAACTCGTCGTCGAAGGTGGTCAAGATGTCGATCAGCTTGTGGTGGTACTCCTCGGCCTGGGCCCGGTACTCCTCGGGGACCGGCACGACCTCGAGCTTCTCGCCCTTGTCGTCGTGGTAGATCGTGGCGTTCATGGCGACCACGTCGATGATGCCCAGGTAGTCGCCCTCGGCACCGATGGGCAGCTGGATGACGGCCGGGACGCAGTCCAGGCGGTCGGCGATCATGTCCACGCAGCGGAAGAAGTCCGCACCGGTGCGGTCCATCTTGTTCACGTAGCAGATGCGCGGCACGTTGTACTTGTTGGCCTGGCGCCAGACGGTCTCGGTCTGGGGCTCGACGCCGGCGACGGCGTCGAAGACCGCCACGGCGCCGTCGAGCACGCGCAGGGAGCGCTCGACCTCGACCGTGAAGTCCACGTGACCAGGGGTGTCGATGATGTTGATGCGGTGATCTTTCCAGTAGCAGGTGGTGGCCGCGGAGGTGATCGTGATGCCGCGCTCCTGCTCCTGGACCATCCAGTCCATGGTGGCCGCACCCTCGTGGACCTCACCGATCTTGTAGTTCTTGCCGGTGTAGTACAGGATTCGCTCGGTCGTCGTCGTCTTGCCGGCGTCGATGTGCGCCATGATGCCGATGTTGCGAACCTTGTCCAGGGAGATCTCGCGGGGGGTGGTCATGTCGAAAAACTCTCTTTGCTTACCAGCGGTAGTGCGCGAACGCCTTGTTGGATTCGGCCATCTTGGCCATGTCTTCGCGGCGCTTCACCGCGGCTCCGACGCCGTTGGCGGCGTCGATGATCTCGTTGGCCAGGCGCTCGGCCATGGTCTTCTCGCGGCGCTTCTTAGCGAAGTCGGTCAGCCAGCGGATGGCCAGGGTGGTGGCGCGACGGGGGCGGACCTCGACGGGGACCTGGTAGGTGGTACCACCGACGCGGCGGCTACGCACCTCGAGCTCGGGACGGACGTTCTCCAGCGCGCGCTTCAGGGTGGCGACGGGGTCTCCCCCGGTCTTCTCCTCCACCGTCTCGAGGGCGGTGTAGACGATGCGCTCGGCGATGGTGCGCTTGCCGCGCTCGAGGATCTTGTTGGTGATCTGGGTCACCAGGATCGACTTGTAGATCGGGTCCGCGGGCACTTCGCGGCGGACGGCGGGACCTTTACGAGGCATTACTTCTCCTTCTTGGCGCCGTAGCGACTACGGGCCTGCTTACGGTCGCGCACACCCGAGGTGTCGAGCGCGCCGCGGATGATCTTGTAGCGCACCCCGGGAAGGTCCTTGACACGGCCGCCGCGGACCAGGACGATCGAGTGCTCCTGGAGGTTGTGGCCGACACCGGGGATGTAGGCCGTGACCTCGACACCGGAGGTCAGACGCACACGGGCCACCTTGCGCAGAGCCGAGTTCGGCTTCTTGGGCGTGACCGTGTGCACGCGGGTGCACACGCCGCGACGCTGCGGGGCCCCCTTCAGGGCCGGCGTCTTGGTCTTGGATACTTTGTCCTGTCGGCCCTTTCGGACCAACTGTGCAATTGTGGGCACGCAGAACCTCTTCTAGTTGAACAACGTTCGTGACACGCGCCAGCGAAGCCAGCGCACGGACTTTCTATCTTACGACACAGACCGGTGAATCGGCAAACCCGCCGCCGACCAGCGGTCGGCGGCGGGTCCGGGGTCCTAGAGCGCCTGGTCCAACCCGTCCTCGGGGTTGGGGGCGTCGTTCTCGGGCATCGCCGACTCGTCGTAGTTCGCTCCGATGTTCTGGAACGCGGTGAGGTCCGCCGAGAAGGAGTCGTCCGAGGACAGCTCCCCCAGCAGGCTGGCCAGGTCCAGGTCGTCGTCGGACACCTGCGCCCATTCGGGCAGGAGTTCGGCGTCGGGCATGTCCAGGCGCAGTTCGCTCTTGTTGTAGTAGCCCAGTCCCGAACCGGCCGGGATGAGCTTGCCGATGATGATGTTCTCCTTGAGCCCGACCAGGTGGTCGCGCTTGCCCTCGATGGCGGCCTCGGTCAGCACGCGGGTCGTCTCCTGGAAGGAGGCGGCCGAGAGCCACGAGTCCGTGGCCAAGGAGGCCTTGGTGATCCCCATCAGCTGGGCGCGGCCGTCGGCGGACTCCTGGGAGTTCTCCTCGAGGGCGTTGTTGGTGTCGTTGAACAGCTTCACGTCCACCATCGCACCCGGCAGCCAGGGCGAGTCACCCGCGTCGACGATCTGCACGCGGCGCGTCATCTGTCGCACGATGAGCTCGATGTGCTTGTCGTGGATGGAGACACCCTGGTCGCGATAGACGTTCTGCACCTCTTCGACGAGGTACTGCTGGGTCTCGCGCGTGCCGCGGTACTTCATCATCAACTTGGGGTCCAGCGGGCCATCGTGCAGCGGGGTGCCGACCTCGACCTCCTGGCCGTCCTCGACGAGCAAGTGGCGGGCGATGGAGATGGACTCCTCTTGGACCTCGCCGTCGTTGCCCACGACGGTGAGTTTGCGCTCACGGCCGATCAGCTCGACGTGCACCACACCCGAGAACTCGGCGACCTTGGCGGCACCCTTGGGGGTGCGCGCCTCGAAGAGCTCCACCACGCGCGGTAGGCCGTGGGTGATGTCGCTCTCGGTCACACCACCGGAGTGGAAGGTACGCATGGTCAGCTGGGTACCGGGCTCACCGATGGACTGCGCGGCGATGACGCCGACCGCCTCACCGAGCTCGACGAGTTGGTGGGTGGCCAGCGACAGGCCGTAGCAGGCCGCGCACACGCCCTGGACGGCGTCGCAGGTCAGCGTGGTGCGCACGCGCACCCGACTCACTGCGGCGTCGTCGCGCAGGCGCTCGACGTCGTCCATCAGCAGCATCGAACCGGCCACGATGACCGATCCGTCGGACAGGGTCACGTCCTCGGCGACGACGCGTCCCCAGAGCTTGGTCTCGAGGTGAGCGCGCAGGCCGAGGGTGTCCGCCGCCACGTGCTCGATCCACATGCCACGCTGGGTGCCGCAGTCGAACTCCTTGACGATGAGCTCCTGGGCGACGTCCACGAGACGGCGCGTCAGGTAGCCCGAGTCCGCGGTGCGCAAAGCGGTGTCGCCCAGGCCCTTGCGGGTGCCGTGCGTGGAGATGAAGTACTCCAGGACCGAGAGGCCCTCGCGGAACGAGGACTTGATCGGACGCGGGATCATCTCACCACGCGGGTTGGACACGAGGCCCTTCATGGCCGCGATCTGGCGGATCTGCGAGGAGTTACCACGCGCGCCGGAGTCGACCATCATGCGGATCGGGTTGTCGAGCTGGGAGTTCATGGCGCGATCGGTGGCGTCACCGACCTCCTTGTTCGCGTTGGTCCAGATCTCGATCTCCTGCTGGCGACGTTCGTCGTCGACGATGACGCCCCGACGGTAGTTCAACTCGACCTTGGCGGCCTGCTCCTCGTACTTGTTGAGGATCTCGGCCTTCTCCGAGGTGGTGACGACGTCGTCGATGGAGATCGTCAGACCCGACTTCGTCGCGTAGCGGAAGCCCAGCGACTTGATCGCGTCGAGCGCGTTGGCCACCGCCTGGCGGCCGAAGCCCGCCGAGATGTCCTCCACGATCGATCCGATCGGCGTGGCGTTCTTGCCGATCAACTCGTTCACGAAGCGAAAGCCCGGGGGCAGGGCCTCGTTGAAGAACACCCGTCCCGGCGTGGTCTCGATCGAACGGCGGGTGCCGGTCGCTTCGATGCCCGCCGCGGCGAGTCGCCCGTCGAGGGTCGAGCCCTCCTGGGGACGGACCTCGATCGGCGTGCGCAGAGTGATCATCTTGTCCGCGAGCGCGTTCTCGATCTCGTAGACGTGGCGGAAGACCCGACGGTTCTCCACCTTCTCGTTCGCCGGCAGGGTCAGGTAGTAGGCACCGAAGACCATGTCCTGGGCCGGCTCCGTGATGGGCCGTCCCGTGGCGGGCGTGAAGATGTTGTTCGTCGAGAGCATCAGGACCCGCGCCTCGGCCTGGGCCTCGGCGGACAGCGGCACGTGAACGGCCATCTGGTCACCGTCGAAGTCGGCGTTGAACGCCTTGCAGACGAGGGGGTGGATCTGGATGGCCTTGCCGTCGACCAGCACGGGCTCGAAGGCCTGGATGCCGAGTCGGTGCAGCGTCGGGGCGCGGTTGAGCAGCACCGGGTGCTCACGGATGACCTCTTCGAGGACGTCCCACACCACGGTCTTGCGACGCTCGACCATGCGCTTGGCGCTCTTGATGTTCTGGGCCACCTGCGTCTCGATCAGGCGCTTCATGACGAAGGGCTTGAAGAGTTCCAGGGCCATCATCTTGGGCAGGCCGCACTGGTGCAACTTGAGCTGGGGACCCACCACGATGACCGAACGGCCCGAGTAGTCCACGCGCTTGCCCAGCAGGTTCTGACGGAAGCGACCCTGCTTGCCCTTGAGCATGTCCGACAGGGACTTCAGGGGACGGCCACTCTGGCCGGCCACCGGACGTCCGCGGCGGCCGTTGTCGAACAGAGCGTCGACGGCCTCTTGGAGCATGCGCTTCTCGTTGTTCACGATGATGTCGGGCGCGCCGAGGTCGAGCAGTCGCTTGAGCCGGTTGTTGCGGTTGATCACGCGACGGTAGAGGTCGTTCAGGTCCGAGGTGGCGAAACGCCCACCGTCGAGCTGGACCATGGGACGCAGGTCCGGCGGGATCACCGGCACGGCCTCGAGGATCATGGCGCGCGGGTCGTTCAGGCGGTGACCGTGCGCGTCACGACGGTTGAAGGACTGGACGATGGCCAGGCGCTTGAGGAACTTGGCGTGACGCTGCGCCGAGAGCGGCTTGCGGCCGTCCTTGGCGTCGATCATCTCGCGCATCACGCGCTCCTCCTCGTCGAGGTCCATGCGCTCGATGAGCTGCAGGATCGCGTCGGCGCCCATGCCGCCCTCGAAGTACTCGCCGTAGCGGAACTCCATCTCGCGGTAGAGGACCTCGTCCTCGATGATCTGGCGCGAGTGCATCCCCTCGAAGGTGTCGAAGGCCTGCTGGGCC
>CAIORQ010000079.1 GCA_903860745.1 uncultured Actinomycetes bacterium
CCGGGTGCGGGGGCGCAAGGGCGTCCGCGCACCCGGCCCCGCCGCGTGCGGGGGGAGACGTCCGCTCGTCGCCACCGGTCTGAGTCGGCGTCGAGTGCGGACGCGCCACGGCGGGACATCGGCCCGCGGTTGTCCGAGAGTCTCTCGGCGCGGACGTCTAGCCTGAGTCTCGTCGAAGGAGGGCGAGATGGGGTACTGGGCGGTTCCGACGCTCTGCGGAAGTCTGGTGCGCCTCGAACCCCTCGGCCAGGGCCACGTCGCCGACCTCGTCGCCGCGGCGTGCGAGGACGTCGGCACCTTCGGCTACACGCTCGTGCCCTCGGATCTCGAGGGGATGCAGCGGCACGTGGATGCGCTGCTCGACGACGACGCGCTCGGCGTCGTCGTCGCCTTCGCCCAGGTCGACACCCGCAGTGACCGTGCGGTCGGCATGACGCGCTTTCTCACTGTGCGCCAACGACCAGGGGCGACGACCCCCTACGCGGTCGAGATCGGCGGGACGTGGCTCGCGGCGTCGGCCCAGCGAACGGGCATCAACACCGAGGCGAAGAGGCTCCTCATGACCTACGCCTTCGAGACCTGGGGGGTGACGCGCGTCGACCTCAAGACCGACAGCCGGAACACGCGAGCCCGGGAGGCCATCGAGCGACTGGGCGCGCGCTACGAAGGCGTGTTGCGTCACTGGCAGCCCTCGATGGTGTCGGGCGAGGAGGACGGTTACCGCGACACCGCCATGTATTCGGTGATCGACCAGGAGTGGCCGACCGTCGCGGAACGACTGGATGGTCTGCTGCTCTGAGGCGTGACGCGTCACCGGGTCGCCTTCGGCGACGGGCTCGGTAACCTGACACGAGAGGAAAGGAGTCGTCGTGGAAATCAAGGAACTCGGTCATCTGGTGCTCTACGTGCGCGACCTCGAGGTGTCGGCGCACTTCTATCGTGACGTGTTGGGCTGGCGTCCGATCCTCGACGGGACCACGGGAGGAGCGCCCTTCCCGGCGGTCGCCTTCAACGCGCCGGGCGGTCGTACGCACCACGAACTGCTGTTGATCGAGGTCGGCCCGGGAGCCCAGGCCCTGCCCCAGGGTCGCCGAGTCGGGATGTACCACTTCGGTCTGAGGATCGGCGACCACGACGACCAGTTGCGCGAGGCTTTGTCGGAGTTGCGCGCCAACGACGTCACCATCGTCGGGGCGACGGACCACGGGATGACCCACAGTCTCTACATCCAGGACCCCGACGGGAACGAGATCGAGCTCTACGTCGACGTGCCCGGCGTGGACTGGGAGGACCCCGTGCTCTGGGCCGAGCCGGTGCTGCGACCCCTGCGGCTCTAGGGCGAGCGGCGTCGGGCGTCTCGGATCGGTGAGCGCCTAGGGTGGTTCCGTGCCGCCATCGACGACCCGCGAGCGCCTCGAGCCAGCCCTTGTTCGCGCGGCCGTCGTGGTCGTCATGGGGTCGATCATGGCGATCCTCGACACGACGATCGTGGCGGTGGCCCTGCACCGACTCAGCATCGACTTCCATTCGACGGTCAGCACCATCCAGTGGGTGACGACCGGGTACCTGTTGTCCCTGGCGATCGTGATCCCGCTCTCGGGGTGGGCCATCCACCGCATCGGCGCCAAGCGGGTCTACGTGATCTCGCTGGCGCTGTTCCTGGTCGGTTCGATCCTCTGCGCGGGGGCCTGGTCCGCGACGAGTCTCATCGTGTTCCGGATCCTCCAAGGTCTGGGCGGTGGGATGATCATGCCGGTCGGCCAGTCGATCATGGCGCGCACGGCCGGACCCCAACGCATGGGTCGCGTCATGGCGATCGTCGGTGTTCCCCAGCTCCTCGGTCCGATCCTGGGCCCCGTTCTCGGCGGGCTCATCGTCTCGAACACCTCGTGGCGCTGGATCTTCCTGGTGAACGTCCCGATCGGGTTGGTGGCCCTGTGGCTCTCGCGGAGCTTCCTCGCAGCGTCACCGGGCGACGGCGGGCACCGCTTCGACCTGTTCGGATTCGCGTTCCTGGCGCCGGGGCTGGCCCTGGTGGTCTACGGCTTGTCCGAGGTGGGCGTGGTGGGGAGCTTCCACGGACGGGCCGTGTGGTTCAGCCTCGTGGGCGGGCTGATGTTGTGCGTCCTCTTCGTGCTGCGCTCCCTGGCGGCCACCGAGCCGCTCGTCGATCTCCGTCTCTTCAAGGACCGGACCTTCTCGCTGGCGACCATCGGCATCTTCCTCACCGGGGCCACCCTGTACGGCACGATGTTCCTGCTGCCCCTCTACTACCAGATCGACCGCGGCGACGCCGCCTGGAAGGCCGGCTTGATGATGGCCCCCCAGGGCATCGGCGCGGCCCTGGTGATGCGCTTCGCGGGGACGCTCGCCGACCGTCACGGTCCACGATACGTGGCCGCGAGCGGCATGGCTCTCTTGGCGCTGGGCACCTACTTCTACACCCACGTGGGGGCGAGCACGAGTTTCGTCTTCCTGGGCGCCGCGCTCGTGGTTCGCGGATGCGGGCTCGGTTTCGGTCTGATGTCGGTGGTGGCGGCGTCGTATCGCAACCTCACCCACGCCCAGGTCCCCAAGGCCACGTCGGCGACCAACATCGTGCGACAGGTCGGCGGGTCCCTGGGGGTGGCGGTGTTCGCCGTGGTCCTCGACACGCAGATTACCCAGCGCGTCGGGGCCGGCGCCGGTGCGCAGATACAGAACGGTCTGGCGCGTGCGACTCCCACGCAACTCCAGCAGATCGCCCGGGCCTTCGGCCACTCCTTTTGGTGGTCGTGTGGCGTGTGCGCCCTCGGTGTCGTGCCGGCCCTCTTCTTGCCTCGCACGCCGATCCGCCCCGCGCAGAGCCTCGCCGAGGAGATACTCTCCGTCGAGTAGCGCCGTCGCACTACGGTTTCATCATGACCCGTATCGTGGCGATCCTGGCCTTCGACGAGATGGAGGCGCTCGACTTCGCGGGACCCTTCGAGGTCTTCACCACCGCCACGAGGGTGGCCGAGCGTTGGGGTGAGGACGCGCCCTTCGAGGTGCTCAGTATTGCGGGATCGGAACGCGTGAGGGCGCGCGCCGGACTCAACGTCGTCGTCGACCGGTCCTTCGTCGACCTCAACTACGCCGACGTGGTCGTCGTGCCCGGTGGGGTGACCAGCGACGTCGAGCGCGACCAATCGGCGCTGGACTGGCTGGTCTCGGTGGGGGAGGGCGCCGAGCTCGTCGCCTCGGTCTGCACCGGTGCGTTCGTGCTCGCGGCGGCGGGGGTGGCCACCACCGAGGCCGTCACCACCCACTGGGAGGACGCCGACGACCTGGCGACGCGCTACCCGCGTCTTGACGTGCGCCGCTCGGTGCGGTGGGTCGACGCCGGCCGTCTGGTGACGAGCGCGGGCATCAGCGCGGGGATCGACATGTCGCTTCACCTCGTGGAGCGCCTCACGTCGAGGGTGCTGGCCGAGGCGACCGCTCGTCAGATGGACTACGACTGGCGCGAGGTGGCGAAGGGACCGGGCCCGACGGCGTCACCCGTGGTCACGGTCTTTCGCAGCCGACTGCGCCCCGGGGTCGAACGGGCCTACGGCGACGTCGCCGCGGAGATGAGCCGCCTCGTGAGGACGATGCCGGGTTTCGTGGACGAGAAGTTCTACCTTTCGCCCGACGGCGAGCGGGTGACCATCGTGCGCTTCACCGATGCGGACGCGCAACGCGCCTGGTCGAGACACGAGTCCCACCGGGCGGCCCAGGAGCGCGGGCGCCGCGAGTTCTACTCCTGGTACGACATCTCGGTGGGCGGCGCCGACTACGCGCGGGTCTTCGGGGTCGCCGTCGAGCCGCCTCAGTCCTCGGCGTAGGTCGCCGTCTGCAGGAGTTCGAGGAGGCGGTCGGCCTCCGTGGCGGTCTCGCGGTCGAGCACGTAGCCCGAGGGGCCCCGCGCGTCGGTGCGCTCGAGGACGTCCTGGCGCCAGAGCAGGTGCTTCTCGACGGCGACGTAGGAATCGAGCGAGGTCTGCAGGTTGATCAGTAGCGCGAGGTAGGCGTTGATCCGGTAGGCGCGGACCTCGTCACCGGTGTTGAGCGCGCGCCACATGGCCTCGACCGCCCAACAGACCTCCGCGCCGGGCATCGAGCCGACGACCCCGCGGTGGAAGCCGTCGACCAGGTTCACCCCGCCCGTGCCCTCGAAGGTCCGCGCGGCGCCCTGGGTGGCGTCGCGCAGTTGGGAGAGGCGCTGCCCGAGGGGCGCCGCCTCGGGCTTAAAGTAGACTTGGTCGCCGAGCTCGCGGTGCAACCGGGCCTGCAATGGGATCGACAGGGGCTGCCCGACGTAGCTGCTCGCGTCCTGCACCACGAGGGCGAGCGGGCTGGCCGCCGCGATCGTGGTGAAGTACTCGAAGGTCGCCTCCTCGTCGAGGGCCACCGTCGTCGGGGGGATCACCATGATGCCCTGGGCGCCGATGTCGCTCGCCTGACGCGCGTAGCGCACGGCTTGCACGGTGCTCTCGGCGCCGCAGCTGATGACCGCCAGGGCGCCGCGTTCGTGGGCCACGGAGGTGACCAGGGTCGCGAGTTCGAAACGTTCGGTTTCGTCGAGTCGCAGGACCTCCGACACCATTCCGGTGGTGAGACCGCTGACCCCCTGATCGAGGACCCAGTGCAGCTCACGTAGGAGGCAGTCGGCGTCGAGGCCCCCGTCGGGTCGAAAGGGGGTCTGGACGACCGGCAAGACACCGCTCAAGCGCCGACGTTCCATGCGAGGAACTGTAGCCCGCCATTCGACGCCGACCCGTCCTCACGGTCATACTCGAAGGATGGCAAAAGCTCCTTCCGCGCCCGTAGCCGTCTCGCGGCGCCCTCGTCGTGTCCTCCTGATCGCGCTCGTCGTGCTTGTCGCCGTGGCCGTGGCGGGGTCGGCCTACCTCTGGCGGGGCTCATCGGGCCCCGCGTTGACGCTGTCGACGAACTCGAGCGATCTGCAGACCTTCACCTGTCTGAGCGACCATCGGTGCCTGGGCGCGACGGTCAATGACATGGAGAGCTCCGCTGACGGGGGGAGCACCTGGGTGTCGGGGCCCACCGCGGTGGGCGACCTGGGCAACGGGGACCTCGAGAGCATGCAGTGCCGTGACGGGCGCTGCTACGCGGTGGGGGGATCGCCCCCCGTCGCGGGCGTCTACACGACCAACGACCTGCGTCACTGGGTGCGCCACGACATCCCCTGGACCAAGAGGTCGGATTTCTTCGCGTGGTCCCTCGACTGCGTGAGCGCGCGAGAGTGCTTCGTGGGGGGTGGCAACGGTCAGTCCAACGACCCCGGTTCCCTCTACCGCACTCTCGACGGTGGCGCGACCTGGCAGCGATTGAACCTGCCGGCCAAGACGGCGATGGTGTGGAGCCTCTCGTGTCCGACCAGCAGTGACTGCGTCGCCCTCGCGGGCCTGGTGCCGGCCCAGATCCCCATGGGGGCCGGGAGTGACGGGTTCCGGGTCATCGTCAGCACCGACGGTGGTCGACGTTGGGCCGTCAGCTACTCGTCGGCGAACTACACGCCCGGGACCGTGTCGTGCGCGGGTGAGCACTGCGTGGTCGCGTCGCGACCGAACCAGGACCTGCCGGCGCTCGGCACCGGTCCCGTGCTGATCTCCGACGACGGCGGAAGGACGTGGCGGGCGCAGCGCGGGAACGGGCGCCGACCCAACGCCGTGGCCTGCCCCAGCGTCTCGCGGTGCGTGGGGCTCGACGTGGTGGAGAAGTCCCTGGTGTACGCGGGGCTCAGTCGCGACGGCGGCGCGACCTGGGACTGGCAGGTACTGCCCTTCCCCGCGTCGGCGGCCCTGGTCTACTTGCCCAACGACCCCCAGCTGCAGTGCCTGAGCACGACGTCCTGTGTCGCCCTGACGACGTCGAACCACGCCGCGGGTGAGTACTTCGTCCGCATCGGCGTCAAATGAAGTGCCCGGAGCCCGTCGCGGACTCTGACCGATAGCCCGCGAGCGTCGCGCGCAGGACCTCGTCCCACGGCGTCGGCGTCAGGCCCAGTTCGGCCCGGGTGGCACTGTCGTCGATGATGAAGGGTGCCGTGAACTGGTACATGGTGTGGCGCAGTTCGCGAACGACGGGGTTGACGAGGCCCACGAGAGCCAACAGGGCGATCGGCACGACCGACGCGCGAACGGGGCCGACCCCGGCGACGCCACCGAGGTCGTCGATGACCTCGCGCTGGGTCCTGGCGCGATTGGTGGGCGCGTGCCAGACGCGCCCCCACGAGTCGGGCCGCGTCGCGCAGGTCACCAGGGTGGTGGCGACGTCGTCGACGTAGGTCCAACTGTGGGGCTGGTCGAGCGATCCGAGCACCTGAACGGACTTGCCGGCGACGAGACGAGGGATGACCCTGAGACCGAAGACGCCCTGGGCGTCGGGTCCGATGAAGTCCGAGGCCCGCACCTCGCAGGCGCGGACCCGGCCCGCCTCGTGGGACTGACGGGCGGCGCGCCACATCGCGGCGCGCACCCGCGCCTTGGCGTAGTCGGCGAGCAGAGGGGTCTCGGGCGTCATGGGGCCGCTCACGCGACCGTAGGGGTAGAGGTTGGACAGGGTGACCAGGCTCGCCCCCGAGTCCTCCGCCGCCTTCAGCACGGCCGACGCGATGGGCGGCCAGTCGCTGGTCCAGCGGTGATAGGCGGGGTTGGCGCAGTTGAAGATGGCCGCCGCGCCACTCGCCAAGCTCGCCAGCGCCGACGAGTCGGCGGCGTCCAGGGCGACCGACCGCGCACCCGGGACCGCCCGTCCGCTGCGCGAGACGCAGACCACCTCGTCACCACGCGCGACGAGCTGGCGTGCGACCCGCGATCCGATGGCCCCCGAGCCGACGACCAAGGACTGCGACATGGGAACTCCTTCATTGAGAGAGCACTGCTCTCTCAACTATGCCAGACGAGGACGATGATTGCAAGAGCACTGCTCTCTATGAGTCCCGAGACCTTCGGAGCACCGCTCTCGTCGTGGCAGACTGGGGACGTGAGTCCCGCAGCCGCGAAGAGCCGCGCCCAGCAGCGCGTCGCCCAGAGCGCCGCCATCAAGGAGGTGGCCCGTCGTCTGATCGCCGACAAGGGTGTCACCAACCTTTCCCTGCGCGAAGTGTCGCGCGAGCTGGGAATGGTGTCCTCGGCGCTCTATCGCTACTTCGCGACGCGCGACGAGCTCCTCACCGCTTTGATCTACGACGCCTACAACGAACTGGGCGCCGCCGTGGAGCGCGCCGAGGCGCGCGTCGCGCGCGGCGATACGCGAGGCCGTTGGCGGGCGGCCTGCCTCGGCGTACGTCGTTGGGCCCGCGCGAACCCCCACGAGTACTCCCTGCTCTACGGCACTCCGGTGCCCGGTTACGTGGCGCCGTCGGTGACCGTGGTGGCGGCGACGCGAGTGACGACGGTGCTCGCGAGGATCCTGAGCGACGACGCGGCCCAGCGTCGCGCCCGCCCGTCGCGCGCGCCGACCCGCGACGTGCGCGACTTCTTGCAGGTGGACGCGTTGGCGCCGACGATGCCGGGGGTGGAGCCGGCGCAGTACGTGAGGGCGTTGATCGCGTGGACGACGGTCTTCGGTGCGGTGAGTTTCGAGCTCTTCGGCCACTACGTGGGCACGGTGACCAACTACTCTCGGATGTTCGACGCGGTGGTGGACGAGCTCGCCGACCTGGTCGGCCTCGCCTGAGTCAGGGTCGCCGGTCCTCGATCTCCCAGGCGTGGTCCAACACGTGCCACGCGATGATGCGCAGGGCGTAGTCCACGGGCCATCTCTGGAGTCCGTCGTGTTCGCGCAGCGAGGTCACCAGGGACTCGCGCTGCGCCGACCAGTCGGTGCGTGGTGCGACGCGCCCGCCGATCTGGGGGGCGAAGTGGCGTTCCGCCTCACGCACGTGGTCGGCGATCCGGTCGCGGTCGCGCCCGCCGCCACGCGGTCCCGTGAGCAGGGTCAGCGGAGCGGCGAGCACGACGGCGTCGAAGTACGACCAACAACGCCTCAGGACCCCGAGGTGTTCCTCTCGCTGCGCGGCCGAGCTGGGGACGTCGTCCCAGGGGCCCGTCACCCGCGGCGCTCCGAAGTCGGTGTAGGAGTTGCCCGGTACGGTCCCCACGACCGTGACGTCCTCTTCACCGAGGTCCTGGCCGACGACGGCACCGTAACGCGGTGCGTAGTCGAGCAGGCGTTCGAGGGCCTCGTCGGCGTGGCGACCCGAGCGCGCCCACCCGGGCCAGTCCAGGGACACCGCGAAGACCCGCTGGTGACCACTCTCGAGATACACCCGCTGCGTCATCGCCACACTGTACCGAGGCGTGAGACGTGGCGCCGTGGACACGCCGACCCTCACCGACCGGTCTCGCCACCTGCCCGTAGTATCGGGTCATGACCGACACCTTCGACCTCATCGCAGTTCAGCGCCGGGCCGTGGCCGACGTGCTCGATTCCCTGAGCGCCGAGGAGTGGCTCACGCCGTCGTTGTGCGAGGGGTGGCGGGTCCAGGAGGTCGCCGCGCACCTGAGCATGCCCTTTCGGGTGAGCAACGGGCGCTTCATCCTGCAGGTGCTCGGCGCCGGCGGCAACATCGCGCGCGTGATGGACCAGTTCGCCCGGGCGCACTCCGGCGAGCCGCCCGCGACCCTGGTGGGCTATCTTCGCGACAACGCCGACAGTCACTTCGTCGCACCGACCTACACGCCGGTGGCTTCCCTGGTCGAGATCGTGGTGCACGGATTCGACATCTCGCTGCCGACGCGCCGACACGTCGAGGTCCCCGAGGAGGCGACGCGGGCCATCCTCGACTACCTCGTCTCGGCCAAGGCGGGGACCGTGTTCACCAAGCGCGGCCTCGCCGCCGGGGTGCGTCTGGTCTCGACCGATTCGCAGTGGTCGTGGGGCGAGGGACCCGAGGTGCGCGGTAGCAACTTCGGACTGATCGAGGTACTGGCGCGCCGCCCCCTCGGTCTCGAGCACGTCGAGGGCGAGGGCGTCGACCTCCTTCGCCGCCACCTGGGTGTCGCCTAGTCATTGCGCCACCGAAGTACGTCGGACGGACGTCGTTGACGATGCCGACGCCACAAGGTAACCGGAAGGTGAAATGTTGGACAAATGACGGCCAACTGGAGGCCGCGGCCGGGGTCGGGAGCGGGAGCCTTGACTAGAAAAGAGAGGTGCACAATACGTTTCTCCTGGTTCTGGTCGTCCTGATTGCGGTCGGTTTCGACTTCACCAACGGCTTCCACGACACCGCCAACTCGGTCGCCCCCACCATCGCGACGGGGGCCCTGAGGCCCCGCACCGCGGTCCTGATGAGCAGCGCGCTCAACATCGTCGGCGCCTTCTTGTCGCTGAAGGTGGCCGCAACCATCGCGAGCGGTATCGTCAGCCAGACCAGCGTGATCCTGCCGGTCGTCTTCGCCGGTCTCACCGGGGCGATCGTGTGGAACGTCGCGACCTGGTACTTCGGCATCCCCTCGAGCTCGAGCCACGCGCTCATCGGTGGCGTCGTGGGGGCGATGCTGGCCCACTCGGGCGGCTCGACCGTCCTGTGGGGCGGGTTGACCTCCAAGGTGGTCGCGCCGGCCATCGCCGCGCCCACCTTCGCCCTGTTGATCGCGGCTCTGGCGACGACACTGTCGCGACACTTGACGAGCAAGTCCGACAGTGCGACCAAGTCCTGGGGCATGCGCACCGGGCAGATCGGCTCGTCCGCGCTCTTGTCGATCGCCCACGGCACCAACGACGCGCAGAAGACGATGGGCATCGTGACCCTGGCCCTGGTGGCCAACGGCACGCTGGCCGACAACGCCGGAACGCCCACCTGGGTGGTCGTCATGTGTGGCGTGACGATCGGCATGGGCACCTACCTGGGCGGCTGGCGCATCATCCGGACCATGGGCCACGGCTTCACCACGCTGAGCCCCACCCAGGGATTCGCCTCGCAGATCACGTCCTCGGTCGTCATCTTGAGCTCCAGCCACTTCGGCATGCCCTTGTCGACCACGCACGTGGCGGCGGGTTCGATCCTCGGTTCGGGCGTCGGCACGAAGAAGCGATCGGTGCGCTGGGCCGTGGCGGCGCGGGTGGCGCTCGCCTGGTTGATGACCCTGCCGGCGGCCGCGTTGTGCGGCGCGTTGAGCTTCTACCTGTCGCACGCTATCGGCTCCCCCGTGGGCGAGGTGGTGACCGGTCTGTTGACGGCGCTGGCCTGCGTCGGCATCGTTCGACGTTCCCGTCGAGACCGGATCACGCCGGAGAACGTGAACGACGAATGGGGTGGGCACTCCGAGGCCTTCGAGCACGTCAAGGGACACTCGCCCGCGACGACGGAGGTGTCGGCGTGAACTCGATCCTGGCCGCCTCCTCGGGACTCATCAAGTGGGGGCTCCTGGGCAAGATCCTGGTCCTCAGCGCGGGCGTCAGCGTCAGCCTGGTCGTCCTCTTCACCCTGGCGGTGAACGCCTTGTCGGCGTACCGCCGCCAGGGGGCGGCGGTGGCGACCAAGACCGTCAGCGCGCTGGTGGGCGTGGTGACCTTGACGCTGATACTCGCGACCCTGGTGTGGGGCCTGTACTTCATCGTCCACAAGTAGTCGCCGCGCCTTTGTAGCGTGGGGGGGTGAGAATCCGCCGCGCCGTCGAGGCCGACCTCGAGATCCTCGCGGACTTCATCCGCGAACTGGCCCACTACGAACGCGCGCTCGAGCACGCGCGGGCCACGCCCGACCAGTTGCGCGCCAGCTTCTTCGGCGCCTCGCCCCAAGTGTTCTGCGACTTCGTCGAGGACGACGAGGGCGTGGTCGCGGGTTTCGCGGTGTGGTTCCTCAACTACTCGACGTGGACGGGCACGCACGGCATCTACCTCGAGGACCTCTTCGTGCACCCCGCCCAACGCGGCCGCGGTTACGGCAAGGCGCTCTTGGTGAACCTGGCTCGCGAATGCGTGCGCCGCGGCTACGCCCGCCTGCAGTGGTCGGTGCTCGACTGGAACTCACCCTCGATCGACTTCTACCGCTCGCTCGGCGCCGAGGCTCTCGACGAGTGGACCACCTACCGGCTCTCGGGTGTCGCGCTCGAGACGGTGGCGACGTCCGAGTGACTCGCCATCGGCGATTCTTCGAGTCGCCTTAACACGCTCTCATCAGCGGCGTCATTCTTTAGCGAAGGATTAGCGCCCCCCTCCGTCCCCTTTAGTCGCTCCCGCGAGGCTGTTGACGTGGCGGGAACGACCCGCCCGGTCAAAGGAGTCCAGATGAACAAGAAATCGGTAATTCGCAGCATGGTCGCCGGGGGCGCCGTCGTCCTCGCTGCCGGGGTGGGCAGTGCGGGCCTGGCGTCCGCCAGTACGACCACCACCGCATCGACATCGAGCTCGAGCCTGACGGCGACCCCGCCTAGCTCGTCGACGATGAATCCGGCCACCCTCGCCCACGGTCCCGGCGAGACCCTGTTGACGGGGACCGCACTGAGCCAGGCGGTGGCCGCGGCGAAGGCGGCGCAGCCCGGTGCCTCGGTGGTCCGCGCCGAGACCAACTCGTCGGGCGCCTCGGCCTACGAGGTCCACATGCTCGAGTCCGACGGGAGCTACGTCACGGTGGAGCTCAGTGACAGCTTCACGGTGGTGGGTACCGTCACTGGGTTCGGGGCCGGTCCCCGTGGCTCCGCTGGTGCCCCGACGCCGGGCGCTGCGCCGTCGATCACCCAGTAGCACCCGTCGCGGGGTCGGCCCGGCTCCCGCCGGCCCGGCCCCGCGACGGGCGGCCCGAGTCTGTGTGACGCCCGGGTCAGCCCGGAGTCGGCGTGTGCGAGATCATCCAGCGCACGCCGAAACGGTCCAGGAAGCAGCCCCAGTAGGCCCCCCAGAACATGTCGCCCATGGCCTGGCCCTCGGAACTGCCCACCGAGAGCGCGTCGTAGAACTCGTCGGCCTGTTCGCGCGAGTCGGTCTCCAGGACGATGGTGGTGTTGTTGCCGATGCGCAGCTGGTGCCCCATCGAGGCCAGCATGTCGGTGCCCATGATGACGTGACCGTCGAGGATCGGCAGCGCGACGTTGAGGACCATCGCGGACTCCTCGGGCGAGAGCCCCTCGGGGCCGGGCACGTCACCGAAGTGGATCGGCGCGGTCAGGTACTCGGTGTGGAACACCGACGCGTAGAACTCGAAGGCTTCCTGCGCATTTCCCATGAAGTTCAAGTACGTGCAGACGCGGGCCATCGCGGCTCCTCCCCGATCGGTGGCACTCACCCTATACCGGACGTTCCTCGTGACGCCGATGGACCAAGATGGAGGGGTGCGCTCGCGTCCCCGTCACGTCATCTTCGACCTCGACGGGACGCTGGCGGACTCCTCGCCGGGGATCTTGTGGTCCTTCCACTCGACCCTGGAAGTGATCGGTCTGGAGGCGGACGAGGACACCCTTCGCCGGCTGATCGGCCCGCCCCTGGGGGACTCCTTTCGCATGCTCGGGGTGCCCGAGGACGACGTCGAACGTGTGGTCGAGATCTACCGCGACTTCTACGCCGGTCGTGGTGTCGCACACGCCTCGCTCTATGACGGCGTGGCCGCCACCCTGGAGGCGCTGGTCGACGAGGGGGTCCGCCTGGCGGTGGCCACCGCCAAGCGGGTGGACTTCGCTCGACAGATGCTCGCGAACCTCGACGTGGACGAGCACTTCGATCTCGTCGCCGGGGCCAGTCTCGACCTCTCGGTCACCGCCAAGTACGACATCATGTCCGAGGTCCTCGACACCTGGGTCGTGAGCGAGTTGCGCGACGTGTGGATGGTGGGCGACCGACACTACGACATGGCAGCGGCGCGCGCCCACGGCGTCGTCGCCGTGGGCGCGCAGTGGGGCTTCGGCAGCGACGCCGAGCTCAGCGAGGCGGGGGCGCACTGGTTGGCCGCCCGTCCCGGGGACCTGCTCGACGAGTCCGCCACCGGGGGGTCGCCCGTGTGCCTCCTCGGCGAGGTCTGCGAGGTCTGCGGCGCCGTCCTCGACGCCGCGCACCCCACGCCCTGCGACGCGGATGGCACCTCCTGAGCGGCCACAATCACTAGTGGAGAACTGGAAGATGGCCCCGGAGGGCCCTGCGGCGCTCGGGGTACGATGGTGCCTCGTCGAGCAGCGAGAAGGTCATGGAGCACAAGGGTGGCCAGAGTGAACGCCAACGGGTACCCCAACCACTGATCAAGAAGCGCATCGCTTCGGGTCGCGGTGCGATGGAGCAGCCCAACATCACCCACGACGGCGAGGCCGCGCTCACCCCCCTGTTCTGGCTGGCGATCCTCGCGACCGGTGTGCTGACCGGCCTCTTCGGTGCCGGCCTGATGGCGCTGCTGCAGTTCGTCGAGAAGCTGGCCTTCTCCTTCCACGGCGGCAGCTACCAGGACGCGGTGGCGGCGACCTCGGGGCTGCACCGGGTGCTCACCCTGGTCGGCGCGGGCCTCGTCGGCGCGCTGGGATGGTTCTTGATCCGCCGCTACCTGGGCAACGAACGCTCCGAGATCGACGACGCGATCTGGAACGGCGACGGCGAACTCGGTGCCCGTCGCTCACTGGCCACCTCGGTGGTCTCGGAGGTCGTCATCGGGATGGGTGCCTCGGTGGGCCGCGAGGCGGCGCCCAAGTTGATGGGCGGGGCGACGGCCAGCGTGCTGTCGCACTGGCTGCACCTGTCTCCCGCCCAGAAGCGCCTCCTGGTCGCCTGTGGGGGTGGCGCGGGACTGGCCGCGGTGTACAACGTGCCCCTCGGCGGGGCGATCTTCACCGCCGAGGTGATGCTCGGCAGCTTCGCACTGCCGACCGTGCTGACCGCCCTGGCCTGCTCGCTCATCGCGACGATGACCGGCTGGCTCTTCCTGTCGAGTTCCGCTACCTACGTGGACGTGCCCGACTACCACTTCAGCGGATCGATCATGGTGTGGTCGTTGGTGGCCGGGGTGCTCATCGGCTTCCTCGCCGTCGTCTACATCCGCTTCCTGGGCTGGGTGTCGGCGCGTCGGGCCAAGGGCTGGACAATACTGTGGCTGATGCCGCTCACCTTCGCGGTGGTGGGGCTGATCGGGCTCAAGTACCCCCAGCTCTTCGGCAACGGCAAGGACATCGCCCACGACGCCTTCGTCGGGCTCGGCGGCTTGAGCCTGCTCTTCGCCCTCTTCGCCCTCAAACCACTCGTCACGACGCTCACCCTGGGCTCGGGGGCGGCGGGGGGCGTGTTCACCCCCTTCCTCGCCACCGGTGCGGCGCTGGGCGGCTTCCTGGGCCTCGCCTGGACGCACCTGTGGCCCGGCTCACCGGTGGGCGCCTTCGCGCTCATCGGCGCCGCGGCCATGATCGGCGCGGCCATGCAGGCACCCCTGGCCGGTCTCGTGCTGGTGATCGAACTGACCCACAGCGGCTTCAACCTGATGATCCCGATGATGACCGCCACGGCCATCGCCACGTGGATCGTGCGCCACGTGGACGGCTACTCCATCTACTCCGCCCGCTTGCCGGGACGTGGCGAGTGAGTGGCGACCTGCGCGTTCGTCCGGGCCGGCCCGAGGACGTCGAAGCGCTGAAGGTGATCCGCCTCGAGGCCCTGGGTGACACGCCCGACGCCTTCGGCGACACCCTCGAGACCGTCGAGCACTGGAGCGACGAGCAGTGGCGTGAGAAGGCGCGCCTGTGGAACTACTACCTCGCTGAGGTCGACGGATCCGTCGTGGGGATGGCCAGTGGAGCGTCGAACGACTCGCGACCGGGGACCTGCTGGCTCTTCGCCATGTACGTCACCCCCGCCCAGCGCGGGTCGGGTGCGGCGCGGGCGCTGGTGGAACGAGTGAGCACGTGGGCGCTCGTCAGCGGGGCGGACGCGCTGTACCTCTACGTCGCGCGCGCCGTGCCGCGCGCCCGCGCCTTCTACGCCAAGGCCGGCTTCGTCCCCACCGGGACGACCGTCACCATGCACCGTGACGAGAGCCTGGTCCTCGACGAGATGCGTCGCGACCTGGGGGCCCTCTCCTTCCACGTCGAGCCGGTATCCCCCGAGGCCCTCTACGACCTGCGCCGACGCGTCCTGCGACGCAACGACCCGTCGGCCGAGGTGACCAATCCGGGCGACACGCTCGAGACGACGCGACACTACGGGGGCCTCGTGGGCGACCAGGTCGTGGTCAGCGCCACCTTCTTGGCGGGTCCCGCGCCCTTCGATCCCGACGTGGCGGCCTACCAACTGCGCTACATGGCCACCGACTTCGACCTGCAGGGCCGCGGGCTCGGCGCGCGCACCCTGCGCGGGGCGCTCGACGACCTCGCCTCGCGCGGCGTGACGCGGGTCTGGGCAAACGCGCGCGTCTCCGCCCTGGACTTCTACGTGATCGAGGGATGGGAGATCGTGCCCGACTCGTTCTTCGTCAGCGCCGAGTCGGGCGTGGACCACGTCGTGATCCACCGTGACCTGCCCTGAACAACGGGCCGGCGTTAGGTAAGTTGGAGCCATGCGCAATCAAACCCGTTACATCGTGGCCGCCGTCGTGGTCGTTCTCGCCGTGGTCGTCATCGTGGTGGCCACGCAGGGCTCGTCGAAGAAGAAGGTGACCGGCCCGACCACCACCACGACCGCCAAGTCGACGGTGCCCATCGCGCCGCTCAGCGGTTTGCCCGATCCCTCGGGGACGGCGCTCACCCGTCCCGCGCTGACGGTCAAGATCGAGAACGACCCGAACTCGCACCCCCAGTGGGGCGTCGACCAGGCCGACGTGGTCTACGAGGAGATCGTGAACGGCGGCATCACCCGACTGGCGGCGATCTTCAACCAGAACGCGCCCGCCAAGATCGGACCGGTGCGCTCGGTGCGACCGACCGACACGCAGATCGTCTGGCCCCTCGGGGGCATCTTCGCCTACTCGGGCGGCGCGCAGTACGCGATCGACTCCATCTCCACCGCCCCCGTCAAGTTGATCGATGAGAGCTCGGCCGGCGGCGCGATGTTCCGCGACCCCAACCGCGTCCCGCCCTACAACCTCTACGCCATCACGCCGCTGCTGTTCAAGTTCGGTGGCAAGCCCACGCCGCCCCACCCGCTCTTCTCGTACCGCCCGCTCGGCCAGGCGGCGGTCGGCAAGCCGGTCACCCAGTTCACCGTCCCCTTCCCGAGCATCTACCCGATCACCTGGAAGTGGGACCTCAAGACGCACTCCTGGGACCGCTACACCAACTTCAACTCCCCGGCCGCGCCCGACATCGACCTGACGGGCACCGGCACCGTCGAGTCGCCCAAGAACGTCGTCGTCATGTACGTCAACTACGTGAACGGGGTCGGGACCATGGCCTCCTACGCGGACCTCACCAGCGGGGGCGTGGCCAAGGTCTTCACCAACGGCAAGGAGATCGACGGGACCTGGGCGCGTCCGGGCCACGACAAGGCCAAGGTGATCGTCTACCTCGACGCCAAGGGCAAGGCGATTCGCCTCACGCCGGGCCAGACCTGGGTCGAGATGCTCGACGACGGGGCCCCCGCGATGAGCATCACGCACTAGGGGGCTGGTCATGCGCGTGGGGAACATGTTCGGACCCGACCACACCTTCCTCGGCGTCCCCGCGGCGGACCCCGACGTCGCGTCGCAGTGGAGCGGGGCGGGCGCGGTGATCCTCGGGGCGCCCTTCGACGGTGGGACGTCCTACCGGGCGGGGTGCCGTTTCGGGCCCCAGGCGATTCGCGCCGCCGACTACCTGCCCCACGACGGCAGTCGCCCCAGCCTGGCGCTCGGTGTCGACGGACTGCTCGACCTCGGGGTCGTGGACCTGGGCGACGTGGAGATGTACTCCGGTGAGATCGAGGCTTCGCTGGCGGCCCTGGAGGCGCGGGTGACCCAGGTGGCCGCGGCCGGCGTGGTGCCGATCGTCCTGGGCGGCGACCACACCATCGCTCTGCCCGACGTCACCGGCGTGGCGCGACACGTGGGCTGGGGACGCGTCAGCGTCATCCACTTCGACGCGCACGCCGACACCGGCGACTCCCAGTGGGGATCGCTCTACGGACACGGCACCCCCATGCGCCGACTGATCGAGTCCGGAGCCTGCCGCGGCGACCGTTTCCTGCAGATCGGTCTGCGCGGCTACTGGCCCGAGCCGCCCACCCTGGACTGGATGGCCGCCCAGGGGATGCGCTCCTTCGAGATGAGCGAGGTGGTCGCCCGGGGCCTCAAGTCGGTGCTCGACGAAGCCTTCGCGATCGCCACCGACGACTGCGACGCGGTCTTCCTCTCGGTCGACGTGGACGTGGTCGACCCGGGCTCGGCGCCCGGCACGGGCACGCCCGAACCCGGCGGGCTCACCAGCCGCCAGCTGCTCGACGCGGTGCGGCGCATCGCCATGGAACTACCCCTCGCGGGGATGGACGTCGTGGAGGTCTCGCCACCCTACGACCACGCCGACATCACGGCCTACCTAGGCAACCGCGTGGTCCTCGAGGCCTTGGGGGGCATGGCCTGGCGGGTCAAGAAGCTGCGCGGCGAGGTCGTGCGCACCCCGGGCGACCCCCTGCTCGAGGGTCGTTAGTCGAACATCGAGTCCAGGATCTGGTCGACGAGTTCGTCGCTGGTGTCGGGGTGCAAGAAGGCGATTCGCGCGACCATCTCGTCCTCCCAGCGGGTGGGGGTGACGAAGGCTACCTGCTCACGCAGCAGGGTCTCGCTCCAGGCCAGGTACTGGCTCTCGCCCCAGCCGGTGCGGCGAAACAGCACCACCGACAGGCTGGCCGGGCGCACCAGTTCCAGTCCCGGGGTGGCCGTGATGCGCTCGGCGGTGCGCTGGGCCAGGTCGATGGAGGCCTGCGTGGCGCTCTCGTAGGCCGCCACGCCGTAGGTCACGAGGGAGAACCAGAAGGGCAGTCCCCGGGCCCGCCGCGAGAGGTGGATGGCGTAGTCCGAGGGGTTCCAGTCGTAGTGGTCGTCGTCACCGCCGTGCAGGACGTCGAGGTAGCCGGCCTGCTGGGCGAGGTAGCGCCGCGCGGTGAAGGGGTCCCGGTAGATCAGCGCACAGCAGTCCAGGGGGCCGAAGAGCCACTTGTGGGGGTCCACGATGAAGCTGTCGGCGTGACGGATCCCCGAGAGCAGTTCGCGCTGGGAGGAGAAGAGCGCGGCGCCGCCGTAGGCCCCGTCCACGTGGAACCAGAGGTCGTGCTCGCGCGCGAAGCTGCCGAGGCCCTCGAGGTCGTCGACGATGCCGGCGTTGGTCGTGCCCGACGTGGCCACGATGCCGATCACGGTCTCGGGCCGGGGATCGGCCGCGAGGGCCTTCTCGAGGTTGACGCGGGTGAAGCGATGGTCGTCGGGTTCGACCAGCAGCGGGTCGATGCCCAAGACGTGCAGGGCCTTGCCGATGCTCGAGTGCGCGTCAGCCGAGATGGCGAAGCGCAGCTCGTGCGGGGCCACCTCGGGCCGACGGGCGCGCCCCACGTCGCGCCCCACGGTCAGCGCCGAGAGGTTCCCGCTGGAGCCGCCCGAGACGAAGGCGCCGCCCGATCCCTGGGGCATGCCCGCACGCTCGGCCAGGAACTCGAGGGCCTGGTTCTCGGCCACCACGGCGCCGGCGGACTCGAGCCAACTGGTGCCGTTGAGCCCGGAGCAGGCGACCACCATGTCGAAGAGCAGGGAGTTCTTGGTCGGCGCGTTGGGGATGAAGGCCAGGAAGCGCGGCGAGTCGATCGAGATGACGTGGCTCGCCAGGTGGTCGCGGAAGAACTCGAGGGTCTCCTCGGGGTCGCGACCCTCGGCGGAGATGAGGCCCGTCAGGTCGGGCAGGGCGACGGGGGAGTGCGAGCCGAAGTCCAGGGGCGCGTCGTGCTCCAGTCGGTCGCGGCAGTACTCGAAGATGGAGTCCGTGAACGCTTCGTCGTAGGAGAACATGGGGTGCCTCATTGCACGTCCTTTCGATCGGCCACTGTCCATCGTAGAAGGTCCCCCTCGGGTCCTCGGATCCCAGCGCAGTAACATCGCTCCATGGCTCTCGCGCGTGTCGGATATTTGGGGCCCGAGGGCTCCTTCTCGCACGAGGCGGTCGCCACGTTGCGTGACGTGCAAGCGGTGCCGTGCGCCTCGATCGCCGACGTGCTGGCCGGGGTGGCCGACGCGAGCCTGGACTCGGGTCTGGTGCCGCTGGAGAACGCCATCGAGGGCACCGTGTCGGCCACGATCGACGGACTGGTCTTCGACCACGACCTGGTGATCCGTCGCGAGATCGTCCTGCCCATCCACATGCACCTCCTCGCCAAGGCGGGTCTGCGTCCCGACCAGGTCACCCGCGTGGCGAGCTACGTGCACGCCCTGGCCCAGGTGCGCGGCTACTTGGCGAGCCTGCCCCTCGCGCAGGTCGAACAGACCACGTCGACCTCCCAGGCCGCTCGCGAGGTGGCCGAGTCCGCCGAGCCCTGGGCCGCGGTGGGCTCGTCCATCGCCGGATCGCTCTTCGGGCTCGAGATCATCGCCGCCGACATCGCCGACCACCCGGGCAACGCGACACGATTCGTCGAGGTGGGCCGCGAGGTGATCTCCGCGCCGACGGGCAACGACCGCAGCTCCATCGTCTGCTTCCAGCACGCCGACCGCCCGGGCTCGCTCTACGGCATCCTGGGACGCTTCGCGGCGCGCGACATCAACCTCACCAAACTCGAGAGCCGGCCCACCAAGAAGGGACTGGGGGACTACTGCTTCGTCATCGAGTTCGACGGACACCTGGCCGACGACATCATCGCGGACTGCCTGGCCGACCTCCAGGCGCACCTGGTGAGCGTCAAGTTCCTCGGTTCCTACCCCGTCACCGGGGAGGGCTCCTCCGACCGGCGCCACGAGGTCGGTGACGCGCGACGGGCCGCGAGCGCCTGGATCGACGCCCTGCGTCAGCGCATCGCCCCGTAGAGCTCTGGAGTCGCGACCGCACGGCCATGGACTGGGAGATCGAGGCGGCGGGGCTCACGGCCCTGCTGGTGCGCATCCGTGACGAGTACACGACGCTGCCGATCTACATCACCGAGAACGGGGCGGCGTTCAACGACTACGTCGACCCCAACGGCCAGGTCCTCGACGGCAATCGGGTGGCCTATCTGCAAGAGCACATCTCGGCCGTGCACGACGCCATCAGCGCCGGGGTGAACGTCCAGGGCTACTTCGTGTGGAGCCTGCTCGACAACTTCGAGTGGGCCTTCGGCTACTCGCACCGTTTCGGCATCGTCTGGGTCGACTTCCCGACCGGGACCCGGCTGCCCAAGGAGAGCTTCCGATGGTACCGCCAGCTGATCGCCTCCAACACCGTGCAGTATGCGCGATCGACCGGCAGCGACTGAGTCCGTCTCCCCGGCGGGTTCGCCGCGACGCGCCACCTCCGTCTCGGCGGGTGGCGCGTCGCGGTGACCCCGACCTCCGATGGTGAACGTTCCGCGTCCCGGCCGGCCAGTCTCCGCCACAGCCTGAGCTCGCTGGGCGTCCCGGCCTACCGCTGGTGGTTCCTGAGCCAGGTGTTCTCCTCGGCGGGGACGATGATCCAGGTCGTCGCCCTGTCGTGGCTGGTGTTGCGCATCACCCACAGCGGGGTCGACGTGGGGCTGTTGACCACGGCGGTCCTCTCGCCCCTGCTGCTGGGGGGACCCTGGGCGGGTGCGCTGGTGGACCGGGTGGACCGCCGCCGCCTGCTGATGGCCACCCAGTGCCTCTACATCGTGCTCACCAGCGCCCAGGCGATCGTCACCTCCGCGGCGATGCCCCGGGTGTGGCTGATCTTCGTCCTGGCCTTCGCCGCGGGGGTGGTGGGGGCGCCCGACACGGCGGCGCGCCAGGTCTACGCCAACGACCTCGTCGGCGCCGATCGTCTGACCAGCGCGGTGAGCCTCAACGAGGTCGTGATCAACCTCTCGCGGGTCCTGGGACCGGCCCTGGGCGGGGTGCTGCTGGCGACGCTCGGCGTGAGCGCGTGCTGCTGGGCCAACGCGGCCTCCTTCGTGCCGCCGCTGCTCGTGCTGGTGACCCATCGTCACGTCACCTCGACCCGACGCAGCACCGCGGTGCGCGTGCACGACCAGCGCTTCCTCACCGGCTGGCGCTACGCGTGGCGCCACCCGACGATCCGCCTGCTCCTGGCCCTGGCGGCGGCCTCGGGTCTGCTCTTCAACCTCAACGTGCCCCTGCCGCTGCTGGCGACGCGGGTGTTCCACGTGGGCGCCGGCGGCTACGGCCTGATGATGTCGGCCTTCGGGGTGGGCGGGGTCCTCGGCGGCTTCCTCGCGGCGAGCGGGCGCGGCCTCCCCCAGCGCCGTTCGGTGCTGGCCCTCGCCGCGGTCACCGGCGGGGCCGTGCTGGCCACCGCGTCGTCGCGCAACCTCACCGAGTTCTACGCCGGCCTCGTGGTGACCGGGTGCGTGTCCATCTGGTTCATCGCCCGGGCCAACACCCTCGTGCAGCTGGCCACCGAGCCCGAACTGCGCGGGCGGGTCATGGCCGCGTGGTCCATGGCCCTGCCCGGCTTCATGCCGGTCGCCAGCCCCTTCGTGGGCTGGGTCGGCAACGAGGTCGGACCACGCGAGTGCTTCGCCCTGTCGGGCGTCCTGCTCGTGGTGCTGGCGGCCCTGGGTGCTCGCCGACGGGCGAGCTCAGCGTGAGGGGTCGTCGTGAAAGGCGGCGGCGACTGATTCGGCGAGTGCCAGGTAGGTGACCAGCGCCGGGACCTCCTGGGAGGGGTCCTTCGCCCGGTCGTCCCACGAACGCAGGGCCATGGCGGCGTCGAAGCCGGGATGGGCCTCGAAGCGCGCCCGCTCGTCGGTGCCCAGGGGGCCGCCCTGGTCCACGAAGGTCGCCTGGGAGGTCTCGGAGAGTTCGTCGTAGTAGTCGGGGTCCACGGTGCAGCGCCAGCGCTTGGCCATGACGTGCAAGGCGACGGGCTGGGCGACGGCCGGACCGAAGAGCGGCGAGAGGATGCGCGCGCCCAGGGCGGCGTGGTCGCCGGTGGGCGCTTCGCCGCCGCGGTCCTCGGTCAGGAACCACCCCACGTCGTGGAAGAGCGCGGCGATGACCAGTTCGTCGGAGGCCCCGTCGCTGGCGGCGAGCGCCGCGCACTGCAGGGCGTGGGCCAGGCCGGTGACGTCCTCTCCGTAGCGACGATCACCGTGCACCTCGTAGAGGGCGAAGAGCTCCTCCAAGGTGGTGGGTGCGGCCAAAGGGGCGTGGATGTCGCTCATGGACTCACCCTAGAAGCGAAGGGTTACCGGTCCGTGTCGTTCGTGACAACGCCAGACCATGGTGGGCGACACTCGGCGTTCAGCATCCCGTTGACGTGTCCGCAACTCCCCACGTCGGCGATCGCGCCGACTGGGGCCTCGTCGGCGCTCGCAGCGCTGCCCCCTAGGGTTCCCCACCGCGATGGGGTGGCGGTCGATGTCCGATGTGGTGGTCGACACTCAGCCGTCCGCCACCCAGACACACCAGGACCAGGCTCAGCGCGGCCAGGGCCAGGTTGAACTCGTAGCCGGGGTGGTTGGTGAGGGAGTTGATGCCGTTGGTCCAGGTGACCGTGACCATGGCCATCACCTGGTCGCCCAGGAGGGCGAGGCCGGCGAGCCGCGTGGCCAGCCCGAGTGCCGCGCACAGGGCCCCTGCGAACTCGAGGACGCCCGCGAGAACGGCGAAGAAGAGGCCGGGTCGCAGGTGCGCGACGTCGGCCATGAAGTCTGCCGTGGCGTGAAGACCCGGACCGTGGAAGGCGCCGAAGAGCTTGCCCGCGCCGTAGTAGAGGAAGATCCACGCCAGGGCGACGCGCACCGCCGCCAGGGCCACGTCGCGGCCCAGGGTCGAGGTCGGTCCCCGCCCGAGCGCGCCGAGAAGACGACCGGAGCGACTCCCGGCGCTCATGTCCTCAGGCCGGCCCGTCGCGACGATCGCCGAGCGGACGCCAGGGGCCCACGAGTTGGGCGGCGAGGACGCGCAGGTGCTGGGCCCGTTCGCCCGTCTGCTCCACGCGCAGCGGTCGCCCCGGCAGACCGGTGTCGATGCGGATGGTGTCGGCCGTGGGGAAGACCGCGCGGTGCGACAACTGGTCCCAGATGGTCAGGGCGAAGCCCAGGTTGACGTCCTGGCGACCCACCAGGCGGTGGTGGATGCGGTGGTAGTTCGGTGACACGAAGATCCGGTTGAGGGGACCGAAGCTCAGGTTCGTGTTGGAATGCTCGAAGGCGACGAAGGCCGCGTAGACGACGAGCAGACCCGTGGGCACGACCCCGTTGGCGACGAGGACGACGCCGGGAACCAGCGTGATGAGATACGAGACGTGGATCAGGGGGTGGGTGCGAAAGACCGTGAGAACGCTCATGTCCTCCTGGGAGTGGTGCAGCTCGTGGAAGCGCCACAAGACGGTGAGTCGATGGTTCATCAGGTGCGCGAACCAGTTGCAGGCGTCCATCGCCACGAAGATCACGCCGAGGACGAGGGCGTGGGGCACGAAGCTGAGGTGCGCCATGACGATCCAGGGCGTCGCGCGGCGCAGGACCTCGGAGAAGGACAGCGAGAGCGCGACGACGAGGGGCCCGACCAGCGTGGCGTTGATCAGCGTGTAGAGCAGGTCCTGGCGGTAGCCGCGGGCGAAGGCGGGTCGACGCTGCGCCGGCCTCAGCCGTTCGACCACGAGGAACAGCGCGAGCAGGGCCAGGGTCAGGGGTCCGGCGACGACGACCTTGAGATTGGTCAACGCGGCGCCGAAACTGCTCCCGCCCCAGCGACTGGTGACGCCGATCGCGATCAACGCCAGCGCCGCGGCGAGGATGGAGAGGGCCGGGACGTAGACGTAGGAGGCCACGACGGGGCGCACCCGTGATCGCGTCGCCGGACGCGACGCCATCGGGCTCGCGACCTCGAGGTCAGAAACCGATGCCACCCCCGCCCCCTCCCGTCGTCGTCGTCGTGGTCGCGACGCTCGTCGTGGTGGTCGAGCCGCCGGCGGGCTTGACGAGCACGACCACCGACCACTTGCCCCAGGTATCGGTCACGTTGCCCTTGACCTGGCCGGCGGCCTTGTCGAGGAAGAACCAGTACAGCGCCTTGCCGGCGTAGGTGACCTGCAAGCGTCCGCCGGCGCGCTTGATCGTGCCCAGCTTGGCGGCGGCGACGCCGGGTCCGGCGACCGCCTTGGTGGCGCCCTTGGGCAGGAGGACCTCGGGCCAGTACTTCAGGCAGGTGGCCGTGCAGGCGACCTTGGAGGGCGCGAGCGTGTAGACGGTGCGGGTGCTCTCGAGGATCGTCCCGTAGGACTTGGTCGTCAGCGTCGTGATCTTGAGGGGAGCGCCCGAAGTCGCCTGGGCGCTGGCCGAGACCAACGCGCCCAGTCCGAGCCAGGTGGCGCAGGCCATGACGGCGACGATGATTGACGACGGGCGGCGCAAGTGCCTTAGCGTTGGCGAGGTCAGGTTCATCGGGCGGTCTCCTTCGTTGAGGGTGATGAGTCGCGCCGAGAGGCGATGGGCCCAGCGAACCCCGGTCGCGACATTCTCTACAGGGTAGAGGTGCACCCACGCAAGTAAACCACCACGGTGCGCCCGAGCGAGCACGGCATGGTCGTGGGTACTGGTTTGGCGTCTTGGTGCTCCCGTCCACCCTGATGACGGGACGACGAAGTGAACGGGCCTAGCCGATATGCACTACCCAGTTCGAATGTGAGAGCGGAGGGAGTGGGATTTGAACCCACGGTGGGCAAGCCCACGCCGGTTTTCAAGACCGGTACATTCGGCCGCTCTGTCATCCCTCCGGGAAGAATTCTAGACGAGGTGGCTTCAGCTCTTCTTGCCGCGGGCGCGCGCCCGGGCCGTCTGGTCCAGGATCACCTTGCGCAGGCGCACCGACTTGGGCGTGACCTCGACGGCCTCGTCCTCGGCGATGAACTCGAGCGCCTGCTCGAGGGAGAAGATCGTGGCGGGCGTGATGCGCTCGGTGTGGTCCGAGCCGGACGCGCGCATGTTGGTGAGCTTCTTCTCCTTGGTGGGATTGACGTTCATCTCGTCGGCGCGGGCGTTCTCGCCCACGATCATTCCCTCGTAGACCTCGACCCCGGGGCCGACGAAGAGGGTGCCGCGCGGCTCGAGGTCGATCAGGGCGTTGGCCGTGGTGGGGCCGCGACGGTCGGCGACCAGGACGCCGCTCTGGCGAAGGCGGATGTCGCCGAACCAGGGCTCGTAGCCGTCGAAGTTGGTGTGCATCATGCCGGCGCCGCGGGTCTCGGTCATGAACTCGGTGCGGATGCCCACGAGGCCGCGCGCGGGGATGCGCCATTCGAGACGGACCCAGCCGGTGCCGTGGTTGACCATGTCGGTCATGGTGCCCTTGCGGGTGGCCAGCAGCGTGGTGATGTTGCCCACGAACTCCTCGGGGGTGTCGATCGTGACGTGCTCGACCGGCTCGTGGACCTTGCCGTCGATGACGCGGGTGACCACCTGGGGCTTGCCGACGGTGAGCTCGAAGCCCTCGCGGCGCATGGTCTCGATCAAGACGGCCAGCTGCAACTCGCCTCGGCCCTGGACCTCCCAGGCGTCGGGGCGGTCGGTGGGCAGGACGCGCAGTGAGACGTTGCCGACGAGCTCCTTGTCCAGACGGTCCTTGACCTGACGGGCGGTGAGGAGCTTGCCCTCGGTGCCGGCCACCGGTGAGGTGTTGATCCCGATGGTCATCGAGAGGCTCGGCTCGTCGACGTGCAGCGGGTCCAGGGCGATCGGGTTCTCGGGGTCGGCCAGGGTCTCGCCGATGGTGATCTCGTCGAAGCCGGCCACCGCGACGATGTCGCCCGGTCCGGCGCTCTCGGCCGGGACGCGGTCGAGCGCCTCGGTCATGAAGAGCTCGGTGATCTTGGCGTACTCGATGCTGCCGTCGACGCGGCACCAGGCCACACGCTGACCGCGCACCAGGTTGCCGTTGACGACGCGGCACAGGGCGAGGCGGCCCAGGTAGGGCGAGGCGTCGAGGTTGCAGACCAGGGCCTGGAGGCCGTGGCCCTCCTCGTACTCGGGGCAGGGCACGTAGTCGGCGATGGTCTGAAAGAGCGGGGTCAGGTCGCCCGAGGTGTCGTTGATGTCGGTGGAGGCCCAGCCCTGGCGGGCACTGGCGTAGAGGATGGGGAAGGAGATCTGGTGCTCGTCGGCGTCGAGGTCGAGGAAGAGGCTCTCGACCTCGTGCACGACGGCTTCGGTGCGCGCGTCGGGTCGGTCGACCTTGTTGATGACCAGCACCACCGGCAGGCGTGCCTCGAGGGTCTTGCGCAGCACGAAACGGGTCTGGGGCAGCGGACCCTCGGCCGCGTCGACCAGCAGGACGACGGCGTCGACCATGGCCAGGCCGCGCTCGACCTCGCCGCCGAAGTCGGCGTGACCGGGGGTGTCGATGATGTTGATGGTCAGGTCGCGCCAGTTCACCGCGGTGTTCTTGGCGAGGATCGTGATGCCCTTCTCGCGCTCGAGGTCGCCGGAGTCCATGACGCGGTCGGTGAGCGCCTCGTGGTCGGTGAAGGAGCCGGTCTGGCGCAGCATCGCGTCCACCAAGGTGGTCTTACCGTGGTCAACGTGGGCGATGATGGCGATATTTCGAAGGGAAGTGCGCTTTGTCATGACCCATCCACGCTACTCGGCGGAGCCTAGTGCTCCGGCGGCGAGCTCCGCGTCCGATTCCCCACCCGTGGGAATCCGCGCCGGCGCGTGACGGGCGACTCGATGCGGTGGGCGAGGAGCCGCCACGAGGGTCCGGGCGTTCGCCGATGTCGTCGTGCGACGGCTGACCACTGGCGACATCCCCTGGTGGCGGGCGACTTCGAAGACTCACGCGGTGCAGTAGTGAGGGAGCGACCGACGCCGAGGTATCGAAATCACCTGACTCCGGCTCGCTCCTTCACGCGGCTCCGCCGACGACCGCGACCACCGATGCGGCGCGCTTCGCCGTTCTGGCGAGCGCGGTCAACGGGCTCTTCGCGGATGAGGGGGGTCTTGGATCCCGGAGATGAGACGAGGGCCCTGCCAGTCTGAAGGTTCTTGACGCCTGAAGACTGGAGAGCCCCCGTGGCTTCTGACCCTACGCGCATGTGTGAGCTCTTGGTCGGACTGGATCATGTCGACGTCCTTGACGTGGAGGTCGAAGGGCTCGAGGTGACGATCACCATCGAGACGAGGCAGACCGTCGTGGGTTGTTCGAGCTGCGGGGTGCTCGCCCGTTCCAAGGGTCGGCGTTCGGTCCGATTGGCCGATGTGAACCACGGCTTCCGCCGAGTGAGCGTGATCTGGATCAAACGCCGATGGTTCTGTCCTGACCCTGACTGCCCGATGGGATCATGGACCGAGGAGGACCGACAGATCGCTCATCCGCGCTCGTTGATGCTCGACCGGGCCGCTCGCTGGGTCACCGAGCAGGTGGGTCGCTTCGCGCG